>JAPLJO010000023.1 GCA_026388515.1 Deltaproteobacteria bacterium
TGCGGGGTGAGCCCGATTTCAGGAACGAGCATGAGGGCGCTTCCTCCGTGCGCAAGCACCTCCTCGATTGCCTTGAGATAGACCTCCGTTTTTCCGCTTCCCGTTACTCCGTGGAGAAGAAAGGGACTGAAGGTTTTTGATGCAATCCCGCGAGAAATCGCCTCGAGGGCTTTTCCCTGTTCTTCCGTCAGGAACACGGGTCGGGCGGATGTGCCGATGCCGTGATTCTTCCCCGGAGTGCGGTACACCTCTTTCTCCGTGACGGCGAGAATGCCCCGCGCGACGAGGCGCCTCACCGTGTCGGCGACATCGCCCAGGGTGCTCCGGAGCCCGGCAAGAGACATTTCACCGTGTTCGCGCACGAGGCAGAGGATGGAGGCCTGCTTTTCAGTGAGCGCAGGGGTCGCGGCGCACACCGTGTCCGCACATGTCACGAACCGTTCTTTTTTCGCTTTCACTTCGGGTTTTTTCAGCCGGTCTTCGACGCTGAGAAGGTTGCGGGTGCAGAGTGATGCCACGTCTTTGTGGATGTGCCGCTTCGGTATCTTTTTTTTCAGGGATGCCAGAGAGATGCCGCCGGGATGGGCGAAGGCTTCGGCGATGATGGTTTTCTGCACCTCCGAAAGGGATTTTATCTCTGTGGCCGGGGGCGTGCGTACCGGAAAAATCAGGAGATGATTTTCGATGTCGATGCCGCCCGGGAGAACAGCCTTCAGAGATTTCCCCAGCGGCTCCATATAGTAGTCCGACATCCACCGGTAAAAGGCGAGGGTGTCCCCGTCAAAGAGCGGCTCCAGGTCGAGGATGTCGATGATTTCTTTCAGGTCCTCCCGGTCAGTGCGGACGGTTTTTTCCGTTATGTATCCCGTGATGCGGCGCTTCCCGAAGGGAACGAGGACGCGTTTCCCCACACAGATGGCATCCGCCATTTCTTCCGGGACGGTGTAGGTAAAAATGCCCTGGCCCGAGGGGATATTGACCGCGACGTTGATAAACACGGAACAGGACCTTTGCGTGTATAAATGAGATGAATGCGGCAGATGCCGCAGGCGGGTTACTCGCCCCTTTGTTTTTCGAGCTTTTCCTGTCTGGTTTTGCACTCGATGCAGAGGGTCGTGACCGGACGGGCCATGAGCCGTTTTTCCGATATATCATTGCCGCACAAATCGCATACCCCGAATGTTCCTTCTTCTATGCGCGTGAGTGCTTCCCGCATCTTCTTGATGAGTTTTCTTTCCCGATCCCTCATCCTGAGTTCGAAATTGCGGTCCGATTCCTGAGAGGCCCTGTCGGTGAAATCAGGGAAGTTTTCGTTTCCGTCGGTCATTTCCGAAACGGTTTTTTCGGCATCATTGAGGAGCTGATTGATTTTATGATTAAAGAGACTTCTGAAGTATTCCAGCTTGTCCTTATTCATCAACGTTCCCGCCTTTTGAAATTAGGGGTTCCTGATATATACAATGCCGTTCTGTTTGTAAAGAAAATTTATCCCCCTTTTTTTCGGGTACTTAGAATCTTTTTAATGATGTTCGTCGTGGAGAGTCCCGGGACATAGGGAATAATCACCACCCTGCCGCCCCATTGTTTCACCGATGCCCCGCCCACGACGTCCTTCCCGGCCCAGTCACCGCCCTTGACGATGATGTCAGGTTGCAGAAGCTCAATGAGCGCCAGCGGTGTCTCTTCGTCGAATATGGTGACATAATCGACGGACTTCAGGGAGGCCATGACGAGCGCCCGTTCACCTTCAGGAACAATGGGACGGCCCCTGCCCTTGAGCAGCCTCACCGAGCGGTCGCTGTTGAGGCCGAGGACGAGTATGTCGCCCCGCTTCTTCGCCTCGGCAAGGTACCGGACATGCCCCGCGTGCAGGACGTCGAAGCAGCCGTTCGTGAAGACGATGGCCCTGCCTTGCTTCCTGTGCACATCCACTTTTCTTTTGAGCGTCTGTCGGGTGAGGATGTGTTTCATCGGATCATTCCCTCCGCGGGCATGCGTTCATGTTCTCGCCAGAGTGAGCACGGCCACTTCCGAGGCCCGCGCGCGCATAAGCACCCGTGCGCACTCCTTCACGGTGCTCCCCGTGGTATAGACGTCATCGATGAGAAGCACCCGCCTCCCCTCGACCGCCCTTTTCGTTTCCACGGCAAAGGCGCCCCGTATGTTTTTCCTGCGGTCGTCACCGGAGAGTTTCACCTGCGCTGGCGTGGGCTTTGTTCGCCGGAGCGTCGTGAAATCGAGGGGGATACGGTATTTCTTTGCGATGCGGCGGGCGAGAATGAGGGCCTGGTTGAATCCCCGCCGGCGCAGCTTCGACGGGTGCAGGGGAACGGGAATAATGAGGTCATACCCGGCGACGTGGAGGGAGTCATACTCGCGGGAGGCCATACTATCCCCCAGCGCGTTCCCCACGGCGGTCTTCCCCCCGTATTTGAAGCGGTGGATCGCGCTCATCAGTATTGATTCGTAGACACCCAGGGCCCGTGCGAGGGAAAACGGAGGCGGTGCGATAATGCAGTCGCCGCAGAGATGGCGGTCGCCGCCCGCGGTTCCGTACGGGATGCCGCAGGACGGACACAGGGCATCCCCGATGAAGGTGATGCGGGAGGCACATTCATGGCAGAAGGGAGTGTCGCCGCCGGGGGTATTCTCACAGGCGAGACATCGCGGCGGAAACAGGAGGTCGGTGAGACCCTGTGCCACATGGTACACTTCAGAGATCATCATGAAGTGCCGTAATGTTCAGCGTGTCGTCATCCACCACCATCACGGGGGCATCAGACCACAGCCGTTCAATGTCGTAAAACTCCCGGACTGGTTCCAGGAATACATGCACCACCACGTCACCGTAGTCTATGAGGCTCCAGCGGCCCGCACGGGCGCCTTCAACCCCCAGAGGAAGCGTGCCTGATTTTTTCAGTTCCGTCTCGATGGTGTCGGTGATGGCCTTTACCTGGCGGTCCGAGCTCCCGCTGCAGATGATGAAATAGTCGGTAAACGAAGACAGTTCCTTGACGCGCAGTATGGTAAGTTTTTTTGCCTTTTTCGTGAGAGCCGCGTTCGTGCAGAGGAGCACCAGCTCCCGCGTTTCGATTGGGTTGGCCGTAACGAAAATCACCTCCCTGTTATGGTGCCTCCCGTGTGCTCAGGCTCGATCGGGCTCACAGGGGCTTTTCAATACTGATGGAATCATCCCGTCCCGCGCCGACGGAGACAAGAATCACCCGGATTCCCGCAAGCGCCTCAATCCTCTCCACGTACCGCCGCGCTTCCGGCGGGAGATCGCTCATGGTTCTCGCATCGTGCAGGGTCTCGTGCCAGCCCGGCAGTTCCTCATACACCGGCTCGCTGTGTGTGAGTGTCGAAAGATCCGCCGGCACGTGCTCGGTGAATCGTTCGCCGCCGCACTGATACCCCACCGCGATTTTCAGAGGATCGATACCGGTGAGCACGTCGAGCTTGGTGAGCACCAGGTGCGTAATGCCCGAGAGGCGGATTGCCTGCCTCACCAGCACTATGTCGAGCCAGCCGCACCGCCGCTTTCTCCCCGTGGTGGCGCCGAATTCGCCCCCCATGCGCTGGAGACGCTCGCCGGTCTCGTCGAAAAGCTCCGTGACAAAGGGGCCGCTTCCCACCCTCGTGGTGTAGGCCTTGCAGACGCCTATGACGGACGAAATTTTCATCGGACCCACGCCGGTCCCGGCGCAGGCGTTGCCCGCGACGGTGCTCGAAGACGTGACGTAGGGGTATGTGCCATGGTCCACGTCAAGGTGGCTGCCCTGGGCCCCTTCGAAGAGGATGTGCTTTCCTTCCGCCATCGCCCGGTTGAGGATGAGTGATGTATCGGCGGCGTAAAGTTGAAGCCGCGGGGCGTAGTCCCGGTACTGCCGCCAGACGGCATCCCCATCCACCGGTTCCTCGCCGAAATATTCCGTGAGGAGGAAGTTTTTTTCCTTCACGTTCCGCTCGAGGAGCGCCTTGAAATGGCCGTCATCGAAAAGGTCGCAGAGCCTGATGCCCGTGCGCGCCACTTTGTCTTCGTAGGCGGGTCCTATCCCCTTGCCCGTGGTGCCGAGCATCGACGTTCCCTTCCTGGCTTCGCGGGCCCGGTCGAGACGGGTGTGGTAGGGCATAATGAGATGGGCATGGAGGCTGATGTGGAGTGAGGTCGTCGGCGGGAAGAGGCCCGCCGTTTCCAGTTCGTCGATTTCCCGGAAAAAAACCTCCGGGTTTATCACCATCCCGTTTCCCAGGACGCACAGTTTATGTTCATGGAGGATACCCGACGGGATGAGGTGGAGCACCGTCTTTTTCCCGTGGACCACGAGGGTATGTCCGGCGTTGTCGCCCCCCTGAAAGCGGGCAATCACATCGGCGTCACGGGCGTAGAGATCGACGATCTTCCCCTTCCCCTCATCGCCCCACTGGGTTCCCACTACTACGACATTTGCCATTCGGCCGCTCCGGAGTGATTACATCTCGATCTTTCTGATTGATATCACGTGGGGCAGTTCTTTCAGCTTCCTCTGCGCCTCTCCGTTTAACATTGAGTCCGTGCTGAGGACCACCAGCGCCTTTCCGTCAATCTGTTCACGCCCCAGGTGGAGTCTCGCGATGTTGATGCCGCTGGCCCCCAGGGTCGTGCCGATGTTGCCGATGACGCCGGGCTTGTCGTTGTTGTAAATCATGACCATGTGACCTTCGGGAATGATATCGAGGGGAAACTTGTCGACACGGACGATCCGTGGATCACGCCTGCCGAAAATGGCACCCGCCGTGGAACTCCTGTCGGTGGATGTCTTCACCTGCACGGAAATCATGCTTATATAGTCCTGCGGCTCGCTGCTCTTCGATTCTATCACGCGGATGCCCCGCTCTCTCGCAATGACCGGTGCATTGATGTAGTTGACGCTCTCCTTCAGGATGGGCGAGAGAAGGCCTTTCAGAAGTGCAATCGTAATGGGGGTCACATCGAAGCTCACTATTTCCCCGCTAAATTCAACGGCGACTTCCTTGATGGCTCCGGAGACGATCTGTGCCTGGAAAATGCCCAGCTTTTCGGCGAGCGCGAGATAGGGCCGGATGAGTCCCAGGGCCTCGGCGCTCACCGAGGGGAAATTGGCGGCGTTCTTGATTTCCCCGGTGGTGAGGTAATCCACCATCTGCTCCGCCACGGCGATGGCCACGTTGCGCTGCGCCTCTTCCGTGGAGGCGCCGAGATGGGGAGTGCAGATGACGTTCTCCAGGGAGACCAGGTCTTTATTCGCCGTCGGTTCTTCCTCGAAGACGTCGAGGGCGGCACCGGCGACCTTCCCCGCCACCAGGGCATCGTGAAGGTCTTTTTCATTGACGATGCCCCCGCGGGCACAGTTGATGATAAATACCCCGGCCTTCATCTTTTTGATGGTTGAGGCATTGATGATATTTTTCGTCTCATCGGTGAGGGGCGTATGGACGGAGATGAAATCGGAGCGCGAAAGCAGCTCCTCAAAACTCACCAGGCTGATGCCCAGTTTCTCCGCGGCCTCGGGCGAAATGAAGGGGTCGTAGGCAATCACGTGCATTTTGAGCCCCTGGGCCCTTCCCGCCACGATGGAACCCACCCGTCCGGTGCCTATGATGCCGAGCGTCTTGTTGTATATTTCCGCCCCCATGAACTTGTTCTTTTCCCACTTGCCCTTTTTCATGGATTGCGTCGCCTGGGGGACCTTGCGGGCCAGCGAGAGCATCATGGCAATCGTGTGCTCCGCGGTGGTGTTGGTGTTGCCTCCCGGCGTATTCATGACGACGATACCCCGTATGCTCGCCGCGTCGACGTCCACGTTGTCGAGGCCTATGCCCGCGCGCCCGATGACCTTCAGCTTCGCGGCAGCGTTGATGATATCCTTCGTCACCCGCGTGGCGCTCCGTATGGCGAGCGCGTCGTACTCCTTTATGATGGCCTTGAGTTCATCGTGGGTAAGGTTCGTGATGACGTCAACCTTTATCCCCTTTGCCTTTTTGAATATGGCGATACCCTCTTTGGCGAGTGTGTCGCTCACGAGGACTTTTTTCATTTCCGTACCGTACCTCCAGGCGCGTATGTGCCCATCTTCGCGCGGTAGATCCTGTCGACGCCCGCCACCGCATCCGCGAGATTCGCCGGCTCGATGGTGGGGCCGCACCAGAAACGGAATCCCGGGGGGGCGTCCCGGTAAGACCCGATGTCATGGGCGATATTCTCCGCACTCACGGCGTCCGCGACGGTCTTGATGAACCGTGCCTGGTCCTCGCGGGACATTGCGAGAAACGCCTCGTCGATAACCTTGAGGCAGACCGAGGTGTGGGAGCGGATGTCCTTTGTCTCGGCGAGAAAATCGACCCAGCCGGTCGCCTCCACCCATTCCTCCACCACCGCGAGGTTGGCCCTGCTCCGGGCGATGAGGCCCGCAAGGCCGATACCCTCCGCCCACCGGAGGGTATCCAGATAGTCTTCCACGCAGAGCATCGACGGCGTGTTGATGGTGTCGCCCCTGAAGATTTCCCTGTTGAGGGCGCCTCCTTTTTTAAATCTGAAGATCTTGGGGAGCGGCCAGGCGGGGCTGTACGATTCAATGCGCGCGACAGCCCGGGGGCCAAGCGCGAGCATACCGTGGGCGGCCTCCCCGCCGAGGCACTTCTGCCAGGAAAAGGTAAGCACATCCACCTTAGCCCAGTCTATTTCCATAGCGAACGCCGCACTGGTGGCGTCGCAGAGCGTAAGGCCTCCCCTTTCCCGGGGAATCCATTCCCAGTCGGGAATTCGGACCCCGCTGGTGGTTCCGTTCGCCACGAAGACGACATCATTTGTCCAGTCAATCGATGTGAGGTCCGGAAGTTTCCCGTAGTCGGCTCTGAGTATTTTCGGGTTCAGCTTCAACTGCGTTTCCACGTCGGTGGCCCATTCCTGGCTGAAGCTTTCCCACACGAGTACCGAGACAGGCCGGGAGCCGAGGAGTGACCACATGGCCGCCTCGAAGGCCCCGGTATCGGAGCCGGCCGTGATGCCCAGAAGATAGTCATCGGGCATGCCGAGAATTTTCCTGCTGAGATCGATGGCCTGAGCGAGCCTTTTTTTGCCCAGCGCACTGCGGTGCGAACGCCCCAGCGAGTCGCTGTGCAGTGCCGCTGCATTCCATCCCGGGCGCTTGCTGCAGGGCCCGGAACTGAAGTTGGGATTTCCCATAGTAAAAACCTTCCATCGCGCGTGTGACAGTCGTGAAAACGTCACGCTTTGATGGCTTCGTAAAAAGTCCATCTGCTGCGTTCCGCTTCATTCTTCGTCATTACGGCGTACGTTTAAGTACGCCTCATTCCTCAGAATTTGCGCGCCTTGCATCTGGAGCTTTTTACTTTGCCATTAACATTCTGACTTGTCGTGAAAACGTCACGCTTTGATATCAGAATTGACCCTTATACTCAAGATATTTTGGTTTTGTATTGACCTCGCCGCCGAATGGCCCTATATAGTCGAAACATCACGGAAAATACTTTTTTCGACATCGTCCTTCGGCGCAGGTAATGTGCGATGAATATCAGGAAAACAAAGACGGCCTTTTTCTGCCAGTCCTGCGGTAGTAAATCGCACAAGTGGCTGGGGCGGTGTCCCTCCTGCGGCGAGTGGAACCAGTATGTTGAAGAGGAAATCCGTGACATGCCTCTTTCCGAGGCGGGATTTGCCGGATTCGACGAGGTCCCCGTTCCCCTTGAGTCCATCGAAGCGGATGAAAAGGACCGAATTCCCACCGGCATCGGCGATATGGACCGGGTGCTGGGCGGGGGTATCGTGAGAGGGTCGGCGGTTCTTATCGGGGGCGATCCGGGTATCGGGAAATCAACGCTCCTCCTGCAGGTCCTTCTCAACCTGGCCCGGCAGGGACGCAAAGTTCTCTACATCTCAGGCGAGGAATCGGCCCGCCAGATCAAGCTCCGGGGAAACCGGATCGGCGCCGCCTCGCCCCATCTGCTTGTCCTTGTGGAAGTATCACTGGAAAAGATTCTCCTCCACATCAGAGAGGTGAAACCGGAGGTCGTGGTGGTTGATTCCATCCAGACCATGTATTCTTCCGCACTCTCGTCATCGCCGGGCAGCGTGAGCCAGGTGAGGGAATCCTCGGAAAAGCTCATCATCGAATCGAAAAAAACGGGAATACCGGTCTTTCTCATAGGCCACGTGACGAAGGACGGCACGATTGCCGGCCCGCGCGTCCTCGAGCATATGGTGGATACGGTGCTCTATTTTGAGGGTGACTCGGGACATGCCTTCAGGATCGTGCGCGGGGTAAAAAACAGGTACGGGCCTACCAACGAGATAGGCATTTTTGAAATGGGCGAACGGGGACTCACCGAGGTTTCCAACCCGTCAGCGCTCTTTCTCTCGGAGCGGCCCAAAGGCGCGCCCGGCTCCGTGGTGGTGCCGAGCATAGAAGGGACGCGCCCGATTCTCGTGGAGATACAGTCACTGGTGAGTGAGACGACCTTCGGCATTCCCCGCAGGACCACCATGGGGGTTGACCATAACAGGGTATCGCTGCTCGCCGCGGTGCTGGAAAAAGTGGGCGGACTCCATCTGGGAAATCACGATATCTTCATCAATGTGGCGGGCGGGGTGAAGCTCGATGAGCCTGCCGTGGATCTGGGAATTGTATCATCCATCATGTCGAGCTTTCTCGATCGTCCCATCGATGCGGGTACCGTGGTCTGCGGGGAGATAGGCCTGACCGGCGAGGTGAGGGGGATAGGGCAGGTGCCGTCCCGGGTGCGCGAAGCCTCCCGTATGGGATTCACCCGCTGCGTCCTGCCGAGGGCGGCATCCCTCGAGATCCCCGACCCGGGGATTACACTTCTTCCCATCAGCAATATCCGTGAACTTCAGGAAAGCCTCTTCTGAGCGCGAAACCACTCAATAATGAAGCGCAACGCAGCAGATGGACTTTTTACTGTGTCATCATTTTTTCTCAAGCACATACAGATGAGTGACGCCGAAAAGAATGGGTCGTGACAGCACCACGGCGAATCCCGCCCGCCCCATCATCCTTTCCAGTTCCCGGGGCGGAATGAAATCGATGACGGAATCCCTGAGATACCGGTAGGCGGCGAAATCCCCGGATATGACCCCCCCGAGAAAGGGAATCACCTTTGAAAAATAGAGGAGGTAGAGATTCTTGAAAGGGTTCACCTCGGGAAGCGAAAATTCAAGGACAGCCATGCGGCCTCCCTTTTTCAATACCCGCCAGGCCTCCGAGAGAAACATTCCTGCATCGATGACGTTTCTCACCCCGAAGGAAATCACGGCGCGGTCAAAGGTCATGTCGCCGAAGGGCATCACGAGGGCATCCCCGCGGATCAGAAAAAAGTGTGCGTCCCTGTTTTGCCGTGCCTGTTTTACCCGCGCTCGTGCGAGCATGTTCCATGAAAAATCAATCCCCACCACCCGGCAGTTGTCCCGGCCGAGGGCGCGAAGCGCCATTTCCCCCGTGCCGGTGGCGATATCGAGCACAAGGTGGTTCCCGTGTATGTCGAGGCTCCGGATGGTCTTTGCCCGCCACAGCCTGTCGATACCGAGGGACAGGATAGTGTTCAGCGTATCGTACGAAGGGGCGATACGGTCGAACATGGAGCCGATTAGCTTTGGATTCTTATCAACGGTCATGGTGTATGCCTGTGGTGATTACCCCCGCAGGCGGGGATATGCGGCTACGTCATTACCATGAATCATCTTCTTTGTCACAGAAGTTCCTGTAATGATGGCAGTATTTCTGTATCCTGCGGGACGGCTATTATTGTACGGTCTTGTAAAAAAATCGAAGCTGTCAATAATTCTTGACAAAAAGCACGATTGAATATAGTAAAATTCGCCTTCCAAAGGTAACCTGAGACGGGCCCATAGCTCAGCTGGAAGAGCCACCGGCTCATAACCGGTAGGTCCCTGGTTCGATCCCAGGTGGGCCCACCATAATTATAATACGATATGAATGGTATACCGACATGCGGCGCAAAGATCATATTCGAAGATATTCTTCGCAAAAATGCACCAGAATCCCTGGTGCATTTTTTTTCGCACAAAGACAGGCCACGGTGAAAGGGGAAGGTGTTTGAAAGAAGAGATAAAGTTGCTCATAGAACTTCAGGGATTTGATTCGGAAATACGGCGCATCAACATACGTAAAAATGAGCTTCCCGGTGCGCGCGAGCGACTCGATGAGGAGTTGCAGCGCTTCGAGGAGGCATTCGACCAGCGCCGGAAGCGCACCGAGGATCTGCAGAAGACCCACCGCGACAGGGAAAAGGATCTCAAGAGCGGTCTTGAAAGCGTGAAAAAGGCGAAAAGCAGGCTCCTCGAAGTAAAGACAAACAAGGAATACGAGGCGATGCTGAAGGAGATCGACACCTTCAACCAGAAAAACAGCGCCATTGAAGATGAAATCCTGAATCTCCTCGAAGAAAATGAAAACGCGGGCGGCGAGCTGCGGACAATGGAGCGTGAGCTTGAAGAGGTGCGCGCCCGTCACGACAGGGAAGTGAAGGCCCTTGATGAAGAGATCATCTCTCTTGACATCTTCCTCACGGCAATGGCGGCGAAGCAGCAGGGGACGCGGAAGAAGATCGACCCCGAAATATTGAAGAAGTACGATCTCATCCGGGAAAAAAGAAACGGACAGGCGGTCGTCGCGGCCCGGAAGGAAGTGTGCAGCGGGTGCCACATGAACATTCCTCCGCAGATGTACAATGAATTGCAGACCTACGAAAAACTTTACGTCTGCCCGAGCTGCAACCGGATCATTTACTGGGAAAACACGGACAATGGCGCATAAAGACGGGGAATTTACACTCTACACCGATGGGGCAAGTAGGGGAAACCCCGGCGATGCGGGGGCAGGCGTGGTGCTCCTCGACGGAAGCGGCGCCGTCGTCGCCACGGCAAAGAAATATCTCGGTGTCTGCACCAATAACGAGGCGGAATACCGGGCGCTCATCCTTGGGCTGGAAGAGGCCCTGAAGCGGAAGATGAGACATCTAAAAATTTTTCTCGATTCCGAACTCATCGTCCGGCAGATCGAGGGTATCTACCGGGTGAAGAATAAAAACCTCCAGGGCCTGATGAAAGAAGTACGAAAGCTCCTTTCCTTTCTCGACAGTTACACGGTTGCTCACGTGGAGCGGCACCTTAACGCCGCCGCAGACCGCCTGGCGAATCAGGCCATTGACGAGGCGATGTAGGTTACGCCGACCATACCACAGGCGCCTCTTCTCAAGTCATTCCCGTTGACATTCCCACCGCCATTTCCTATAGTGACGCCGGACTATCAAAGCAGACTGGATGGTCGCTGGCCCGCCTGGCGGGCTGGAGGAAAGTCCGAGCTCCGCAGGGCAGGATGGTCGCTAACGGCGACTGGGGGTAACCCTAAGGAAAGTGCCACAGAAAATATACCGCCCGCCGCAGGCGGGTAAGGGTGAAAAGGCGAGGTAAGAGCTCACCAGTTTCCCGGGTGACCGGGAAAGCTTGGTAAACCCCATCCGGAGCAAGACCAAATAGGAGAGCGTTTAAGGGCGGCCCGCCCAAGGCTCTCGGGTAGTGTCGCTTGAGGCGGCAGGCAACTGACGTCCCAGACGAATGACCATCGCCCCTTAACGGGAGACCGCGAGGGGAACAGAACTCGGCTTACAGGTCTGCTTTTATAGTCCACTATGATGACGGCCTCGTAAAAAGTCCATATGCGGCGTTGCGCTTCATCCCTCGTCGCTGCGACGTACGAAAAGGTACGACTCTCGCTCCTCGTGATTCGCGCGCCTTGCCTCTGGAGCTTTTTACAAGGCCGTCTTATATAGTGTGGTGCATGAAAAAAAAGCGGGAACAGCCTGTGATGCCGTTCCCGCTTTCGTATTCAGAGATGCCTTCGGGCGATGTTACTTTCTGCCCTTTTTCTTCCCAGCCGCTTCCGCTTTTGTCTTTGTCTTGGCTTTAGCCTTCACCGACTTCTTTACCTTCATCTTCGCGCTGGTCTTTGCCTTCGCTTTTGCCTTTCTCTTTTTCAGACCCTTCTCGAGTTTCAGGATATCGAGGGTGGTTTTAATCACCGTGTCGGCGTTCAGCGAGATGCTGTTGATGCCGCACTCGACGAGAAATCGTGCGAATTCCGGATAATCGCTCGGTGCCTGGCCGCAGATGCCGATCTTCCTTTTCATCTTATTTGATTTCTTTATCGCGATTTCGATAAGGTTCATCACGGCGGCGTTTCTCTCGTCAAAAATATGGGCGACGAGGGCGGAATCCCTGTCGAGCCCTAGGGTGAGCTGGGTAAGGTCGTTGGAGCCGATCGAGAATCCGTCGAAAATCTTTGCGAACTCTTCAATGAGAATCACGTTGCTTGGAATTTCCACCATCATGTAGAGTTCGAGACCGTTTCTGCCCCGGACCAGGCCGTTGTCGGCCATGACCTTGACAGCCTGCTTTCCTTCCTCGATGGTCCGGCAGAAGGGTATCATGAGTTTCACGTTCGTGAGTCCCATGTCGTTTCGCACCTTCTTCATGGCCTCGCACTCGAGGACGAACCCGTCGCGGTAGCGGTCGTCGTAGTAGCGGGACGCGCCCCTGAACCCGATCATGGGGTTTTCCTCTTCCATTTCGAAATACTTGCCACCGATGAGGTTGGCGTACTCGTTGCTCTTGAAGTCGCTCATGCGGACGATGACATCGTTGGGGTAGAAGGCGGCGCCGATTTTGGCCACGCCCTGGGCGAGCTTGTCGACGAAGAAGTCCGATTTGTTTGCATACCCCCTGGTCAATTCCTCTATTTCATGTCGGATCTTGTCATCCTTCACCTTATTGAACTGGATGAGTGCCATGGGGTGAATACGGATGAAATTGTTTATGATGAATTCAAGCCTTGCAAGGCCGACACCGTCGTTCGGGATAGAGGCGGTTCCGAAGGCGATGTCCGGATTTCCCACGTTCATCATGATCTGGGTCCTGGGCCGTTCCAGTTTGGCGAGATTCACTTTCCTGACATTGTATTTAAGGATGCCCGCATAGACGGCGCCGAGCTCTCCCTCGGCGCAGGAGACAGTAGCCTCTTTGACACCCTTGATCTTTTCCGTGCCGTTACCGGTCCCCACGATACAGGGGACGCCGAGCTCCCGGCTCACGATGGCGGCGTGGCAGGTGCGGCCGCCCTTGTTGGTCACGATGGCGGCGGCGATTTTCATGATGGGCTCCCAGTCCGGGTCGGTCATGTCGGTAACCAGCACCTCACCCTTCTTGAACTCCCTGATTTGCTTTGCGTTCTCGATGATGTTCACGGGACCGACGCCGATTTTCGACCCCACGGCGGTACCAGTCACGAGAGGCTGCCTCTGCTCGAGAAGTTCATACGTTTCAAGAACGTTTGCATCCTTCTGGGACTGCACCGTCTCGGGCCGCGCCTGGAGAATGAAGAGATCGCCCGTATGGCCGTCTTTCCCCCATTCGATATCCATGGGTTTAAAGTAGCCCGCTTTTTTCGAATAGTGATCCTCGATTATCTGCGTCCACTTCGCCAGCGTCAGTATCTCGTCTTCGCTGATGCAGAACCGTGACCTGTCGGCTTCGGAAACGGGTATGGTATTCGTTGATTTATGATCGCCTTTCATGGCGTAGACCATCTTGATTTCCTTCGTGCCCAGCTTTTTCTGGAGAATGGGCCGGAACTTCTTCAGGGTCGGTTTGAATACGAAAAATTCGTCGGGGTTCACGGTGCCCTGCACCACCATTTCACCGAGGCCGTATGAGCCGGTGATAAGGATGGCATCCTTGAATCCCGTTTCGGTATCGATGGAGAAGATGACGCCCGATGCCGCGAGGTCCGAGCGGACCATCTTCTGGACGCCGATGGAAAGGGCGATCGACAGATGGTCGAAACCCTTATCCTCACGGTACGAGATCGCGCGGTTGGTGAAGAGCGAGGCAAAACATTTTTTGCAGGCCTCGATGACCGCCTTCTCGCCGTGCACATTGAGGAATGTTTCCTGCTGTCCCGCGAAGCTCGCATCGGGAAGGTCTTCCGCGGTGGCGGAGCTTCTCACGGCGACGTCGACGTTATCGTCATTGTACTCTTTGCACATTTTTCTGTAGGAGGTGATGATTTCCTTCTGGAGGTCGTCGGGGAGCTTTGCATTGTAGATAAGCGAACGGACTTTCTCGCCGCGCTCGCTCAGGTTGTGCATGTCGTGGGTATCAAGATCGGCCAGGACCGATTCAATCTTCCGCTTGATTCCCGCCGATTCGAGCAGGTACCGGTAGGCATACGCGGTAACTGCAAATCCGTCGGGGATGCTCACGCCCTTTGACGTGAGTTCTCTTCTCATCTCTCCAAGGGATGCGTTCTTCCCGCCTACCTGAGGAATGTCGGCGAGCTCGATCTCGTCAAACCACAGGACCAGTTTGTTCTCATGTTTCATGGGAACCCTCCTCATACATTTTCATTATTTTGCGAAGTAACCGGTAAAAGGACATGGCATGTGAGCCGGAGCGGCTCTTTCCATAGTTTTGAATCTTCACGCATCTTCAGCTCGATATGAGGATCAAGAAGACGAGCCCGAATTCCAGAGGGCGACTGATTAGCAGGTTTGTAATCCGGCGTCAACAGGAAATATGGCGGCTTCGAAAAAAGTCCGTCACGTTAAAAATCATGCCCGGGCGGGGATATACAGGGACAGGTTTTTTAAATGCGGAATGCCCCCTGCGGGGGAGTCGGAGGCCGTTCATACCTTCTGTTTCCGGAGCAATCCGTCAGCTTTTTCAAGCTCTTCCACGGTATTGATTCCCATGGCCTCCATGGGGTCATCAATGGTGCAGGCGATGGTTTTTTTGTGTTCCCGGCGGGCGATGTCGAAAATGTCGGTGAGATAGTATTCGCACTGCGCGTTGGCGCATCCGATTCGCCCGACGGCGCTGAAGAGAAAATCACTTTCGGCGCAATAGATGCCGGTATTGATTTCCCTGATGCGGAGTTCTTCCGGAGTCGCGTCGCGGGCCTCGACGATTCTCTCGACGGTATGGTCCTTTCCCTTGACCACGCGGCCGTAGTTGCCCGGCTCCTCGAGCACCGCGGTGAGCACCGTGAGCATCGCAGCCTCCCCGTGGTGGCATGTGAGGATATGCCGAACCGTCTCCGCGCTGAGAAGCGGCACGTCCCCGCAGAGAATCACGACGGTTCCCCTGAAGTCTTTGAAGATATCCTTCGCCTGCAGGACGGCGTGGGCCGTGCCGAGTTGCTCCGTCTGCTCAACGAAGAGCACTCCCTCGCCGCAGAATTGCTTCCTGATATCCTCCGCCTGGTGGCCGATGACGACGGCGATCCTTTCCGCACCGATTTCCTTTGCGAGTGCAACAGGATAGTACAGCATCGGCAGTCCGCAGACGGGATGCAGCACCTTCGCAAGGTCCGATTTCATTCTCGTTCCCTTGCCCGCCGCAAGTATGAGTACCGCAAGTTTTCCTGTGTCCCTATTCACCATGCCCTCTTTTCCTGTATCCGCCGCGATACCTTCGTGCATACCCGAAGGGTGAGGCGCGAGGGCGCTCCGCGCTCACTTCTCGCGCGGTACGCTGCTTCCCTGCGGCACGACCACGAGCACCTCTTTTATGGATTTCATATCGGCATCCTCGATGACGAAGAGCGTCTGGCCGAGCCGGTATGTCTCATGCCGTCCGGGCACCCGGCCCATCCGCTGGAGAAGAAATCCGCCCAGCGTTTCGTAGTCCCCGTCGGGAATATCGAAGGGAAACACCTCATGCAGATATTCGATTTTTGTGCGGGCGTCAACGAGGTACTTTCCGGGCCCCACTTTCCGGTAGGCCACCTTCGCGCCGCCGAGGTAGTCGTCGTCGATTTCGCCCACGATTTCTTCAAGGATATCTTCTATGGTGGCGATTCCCGTGGCGCCGCCGTACTCGTCCACGATAATCGCCATGTGGGCGCCCCGCGAGCGCAGCTCGCGGAGGAGTTCCCGCGCCGGCTTGGTCTCCGGTACGTAGAGTATATCCGTCTTCATGAAGTCATCCACGGGCCGCTCCATTTCCGGGGCGTCCGGTGCCGCCTCCGGGGTGATGAACGTGGAGAGCAGGTCGAAGGCATCGATGATTCCCGTAATGTTGAAGATTTTATCCCGGTAGACGGGAATGCGGGTGAAGCCTTTTTCGGCGGCGGTCCGTGACGCGTCCCTGAGTGTGGTGCCGGCGGGAAGTACCGTGACGGCGGAGAGAGGCACCATGATATCGCCCGCGGTGACGTCGGAAAACTCGAATATGCGCTTAATCATTACCATTTCCGACTTCATGATGTCCGCCGTCTCCCCGCTCCGGAGGAGATGCTCCAGACCCGCTCTCGTGATGTAGCGGGGGTATAAGGTGCCGCGCTCGGAAAACAGGTGCACGGCTCCGCGGGATATCTTCGAGAGCACAAAGACGAAGGGAAAGAATACCCACGAGGCGCCCCAGATGAACCAGGCGATTTTCGGCGCTGCCGCCTCGGCATGGCGCTGGAAGATGCTCTTGGGAATGATTTCCCCCACGATGAGAATGAGGGGAATCATGACTGCGATGGCGATGGCCTCGCCTTTTCCGGGGCCGAATATGGATATGAACGCCGCGGTGGCGAGCGCCGTATTCGCGATGACGCAGAGGTTGGTGCCGATGAGCGTGGTCGAGAGGAACCACTCGGGCCGGGCGAGAAGGGAAAGCGCCTTCCCGGCTGAGCGGGATCCCGCCGCCGCCCGCCTTCTCATCCTGTTGATGTCCGAGGCGACGAGGGCGATTTCCCCTCCCGAAAAAAGTCCTTCGAGCAGCAGGAGGAACGCGATGGTGAGGAGATGGACCATTTCACCCTTCATCTGGTGTCTCCTGCCCGGTGACCCGAACTTCCATGATCCGCGCCCGCTTGATTTTTTCAACGGTGAAGATGAGGGCTTCATGCGCGGTGCGGTCGCCCTTTGCCGGTAGGGCGCCGAAGAGGTGCAGCACGAACCCGCCCACGGTATCGAACTCCTCCGTCGCGATGGAGGTTCCGAACCGGTCGTTGAATGCCTCGATATCCATCATGCCGGACACGATGAAACTCCCATCGCCCGCGGGACGAACCAGGTGCGCTTCATGCCCGCGCTCCGTGGAGAAGTCGCCCAGGAGGTTCCCCACGATATCCGTGATGGTGACCAGCCCCGCCACGCCTCCATACTCATCCACCACAATGGCCATCTGCATCCGCCGCAGCTTGAAGTCGGTGAGCATGCTGTGGGCTTCCTTTTCGTCGGGGACGAAATAGGGTTTCTTGAGAAGCGCCTTCACGTTATAGGCCTTCTTCCCGCGCGCCAGTTCCGCCAGCAGGTGCTTCGCATGGAGGATGCCGATGATATCGTCCCGGTCGGCGCCGTAAATCGGTATCCGCGAGAAGCGGGCGCGCGCGATTTCACGCTCCATTTCCCTGATGCCCATGGAGACGGGAAGGCAGAACATGTCAACCCGGGGCGTCATGACGTCGGAGACCTTGATGTCGGCCAGATCGAAGACCCGGTGGATGAGCTCCTTCTGGGTTGCCTCGAGGGCGCCCTCCTCATGTCCCGCGTCCACAAGGGTCTTGAAATCCTCTTCCGTAAGGATATTTCCTTTTGACGGGGCCGCTTTTTCGGAGAATGAAACGAAAAAATCGGAGATTCTTTCGAGTACCCACACGACGGGGCTCATGAGCTTTGCCGCAAAGGCGAGAAGCGGCGAGGCGAAGGCGGAAAACCGCAGGGGATAGGTGACGGCAAAGGTCTTGGGAATCGCTTCGCCAAAAATGACGAGAATAATGGTCGTCACGGCAATGGCCACCCATTTTCCCAGTTCGTCCAGGAAATAAATGAAAATCGTCGTGGAGAGGGCAGAAATCGTCACATTGACCGATTCATTCCCCACAAGGATGGTGACGAGGAGCTTGCGCGGATAGGAGAGAAGCCGTTCCACCGTTTCTATGAAGGGAAACTTCTCTTCTCTCATCTTATAAAGATGGAGCGTGGAGAGGGAGAAAAAGGCCGCTTCTGATGCCGAGAAAAATCCTGAAAAGGCAATCAGGATTGCGATGACGCCGAGTTTGAGGGTTACGTAATCCAAATGTTCCTTACAGGGCCTCCCGGTCGCTGTGTCAGGGGATGAGCTGAAAGTAGCGTGATTTATTGCAAAAGTCAATACAGCAGCTTGTCTCCGGGGAAGTAATCGCTTGAGACATAAGGAATAATGTACTATCATCCGCGCACCTTACATGAACCATTCCGCCCGTCTGAAGGAGCCCGCGATGGATATCATCAAGATTACCTTTGGTGATGAATTCGGGAAGTTTGAAACCGAATTTCAGGAAGCCCTCGATACCATGTTCGGCATGGTGAACCCCGCCCTCCGGCGCCGGAAGCACGCCTGGAGGCCCCATGTGGATATCTATGAGTCCGCCGATGAGGTGCTCATCGTGGTGGAGCTTGCCGGCGTCGCCCGCAACGATATCCGTGTGGAGGTGAGCAGGAAAATATTGAGGCTGTGCGGATTCAGGCGGGCAAATCCCTCGGGTGAGCATGCGCGATACCGCCTTGCCGAGATTCCCTACGGATATTTCGAGCGCACGTTTTCCATGCCCTGGCCTATTGACCGGGAGCGGGTGGAGGCACGATTTGTCGAAGGCCTCCTGCAGATACGGCTCGCCCGGATGCCCGTTGAAAAAGCGCGTACGGTTTCAATTCAGACGGAATGAGACGTGCGTACTCGTACGCCGCAGTGACGAGGAAGAGCGCGTCACGGAGAATGTGGGCTTTTTACGAAGCCGGCACGATTGAGGATACGACGTCGGTGATACGGAGGTTCCGATGCCAGATCAGAGATTACCGGAAGAATTGAGAGCGGTGAAGGTCCCGAAAACGCTCCCCATAATTCCGATTTTCAATGCCGTTGCCTTCCCCACCATGACCTTCCCCATGGAGGTCCACGGAGCGGAATCCATTGCCCTCATCGATGAGGTGATGACGAAAGACCGCCTGGTCGGAGTGGTAACATCGAAAACGTCTCCGCCGGAGATAAAAACCGGGGACCTCTACCGGGTCGGCATCTGTGCCGGCATCCTGAAAATGGCGAAGGTGGAAGACGCCAAAGCCCATCTTATCCTCCAGGGCATCAGCAGAGTGAAGCTGAACGATTTCGTGCAGGAAAAGCCTTATATCGTTGCGCGGGTCGAGGCACTCACCGAGGAGACGGGGAAGGATATCGAGATAGAGGCCCTCATGGCCAACCTTGTGGAACTCTTCGACAGGATCGTGAAGCTGTCATCTTTTCTCCCTCGCGAGTTCATTGCGATTGCCAAATCGATCGCAGAGCCGGGGACACTTGCGGACATGGTGGGCTCCATCATTAACGTTTCCGTTGAGGAAAAGCAGGCGGTGCTCGAAATTTACGATGTGCGGGAGCGCCTGAAAGAAGTAACGAAACTGGTCAATCACCAGCTTGAAATCCTGGAGCTGGGCAACAAAATCCAGTCGCAGGTGAAAAGCGACATAGACAAAGGCCAGCGGGAGTTCTATCTCCGGCAGCAGCTCAAGGCCATACGGGATGAGTTGGGCGAAAAAGACGACACCAAGGTTGAAATAGAGGAATACCGAGCGAAAGTCGAGGCGAAGCGCCTTCCGGCGGAAGCGAAAAAGGAAGCGGAGCGCGAACTGGAGCGCCTCTCCCGGATGCATCCCTCGTCCGCCGAGTACACCGTGGCCTCGACGTATCTCGACTGGATCGTCGCGCTGCCCTGGAATGAGAGCACCGCTGACACTCTCGACATCAAAAAGGCGCGGCGGATTCTCGACGAGGACCACTACGGACTGGAAAAACCCAAAAAACGCATCATCGAGTACCTGGCGGTGCGCAAGCTCAAGCCCGATTCGAAGGGGCCGATACTGTGCTTCGTCGGCCCGCCGGGGACGGGGAAAACTTCGATGGGACAATCCATCGCCCGCGCGCTGGGGAGAAAATTCATGCGCATATCCCTGGGCGGCGTCCACGACGAGGCGGAAATCCGCGGTCACCGGCGTACCTACATCGGTGCACTGCCCGGGCGCATCATTCAGGGAATCAGGCGCACGGAGATGAACAATCCCGTGTTCATGCTTGACGAAATCGACAAGCTCGGCATGGATTTCCGCGGCGACCCCTCGTCGGCACTCCTCGAGGTCCTCGATCCGGAACAGAACTTTTCCTTCATGGACCACTACCTGGATGTGCCCTTTGATCTCTCGCGGGTCATGTTTATCACTACCGCGAACATTCTCGACACCATACCGCCGGCGCTCCGCGACCGTCTCGAAGTCATCGAGCTGCCGGGCTATACGCGGGATGAGAAGATCAAAATCGCCCGGCAGTACCTCATTCCGAAGCAGATCGCCGCTCACGGCCTTACAAAGGCGCATATTTCATTTTCCGTCGCTGCCCTCAACCTCATTATTTCCGGCTACACCCGGGAGGCCGGCGTGAGAAACCTGGAGCGCGAAATCGCCACCATATGCCGCGGGGTGGCCACTAAAATTGCCGAAGGATATAAAAAGGCCGTCAAGATCGGGCCCGACGAGCTGCACGCCTATCTCGGACCCGTCAGGATGGTATCGGAGATAAGTGCGCGGATTTCCAGGCCCGGTGTCGCCATCGGTCTTGCCTGGACACCCACGGGGGGCGAGATACTGTTTGTTGAAGCGACGGCCATGAAGGGGAGAAAAGGACTCACCCTTACAGGCCAGTTGGGGGACGTCATGAAAGAATCGGCGACGGCGGCACTCAGCTTCATTCGCGCGAACGCGAAAAAACTGGGCATCTCCGTTGACTTCTTCGATGAGATGGATATCCATGTCCACATCCCCGCGGGCGCCATCCCCAAGGACGGCCCGTCGGCGGGGGTCACCATGCTCACCGCGCTGGCGTCCCTCCTCACCGGCAAAAAAGTGAAAAAGAACCTTGCCATGACGGGGGAGATCACGCTCCGGGGGCTCGTCCTGCCCGTGGGGGGCGTAAAAGAGAAGGTACTCGCCGCCCACCGCGCCGGCATCAGGACGATTATCCTTCCCCAGTGGAACAAAAAAGACCTCGAAGATATTCCCCCCAAGGTGAAGAAGGATATTACCTTTCTCTTTGTGGACGACGTAATGGACGTCCTTAAAAAGAGCCTTTCCTGAGCGGTTGCGGCGCCACGGTCCATCCATGCCGGCACGGTTTTGAACATCATGTCCGAATTCACTCTTGTCACCGATTTTACGCCGAAGGGAGATCAGCCCCGGGCGATTGACAGCCTTGCCGAAGGTATTGTGAAGGGGCGCCCGGATCAGGTCCTTCTCGGTGTGACCGGGTCGGGGAAGACCTTCACCATCGCCAATGTCATTGCGAAGGTCCGGCGTCCCGCCCTCGTCATCGCCCCGAATAAAACCCTTGCCGCCCAGCTCTTCAATGAATTCCGGCTTCTCTTCCCCGAAAACGCCGTGGAATATTTTGTCAGCTACTACGATTATTACCAGCCCGAGGCCTATATCCCAAAGACCGACACCTACATCGAGAAGGACGCCTCGATCAACGACGATATCGACAAGCTCCGGCATTCGGCGACGCGGTCCCTCATCGAACGCAGGGATGTGATTGTGGTGGCCAGCGTGTCCTGCATCTACGGCATCGGGGCGCCCGAGACCTACTCCCACATGCAGGTCTTCCTTGAAGTGGGTGCGGAGTTCGGCCGTGACGAGCTGCTGCGACGCCTCGTGGAGATTCAGTATGTGAGGAATGACATCGATTTTCACCGCGGCACCTTCCGCGTGCGCGGAGACATCGTCGAGATATTCCCTCCCTATGCGGATACCCATGTGGTCCGCGTCGAGTTCTTCGGGGACACGATAGAGCGCATCGCCGTCGCGGATCCGCTGCGGGGCGTGACGGTAAAGACGGAGCGGTCCATGGTGGTCTATCCCGGGAGCCACTACGTAACCGACAGAGAATCGATGGCGCGTGCCGTGGCGGCCATCCGCGAAGAACTGGCGGAGCGGCTCGCCGAACTCACGATGCAGCAGAAACTACTCGAAGCCCAGCGCCTCGCGCAACGGACGAACTTCGACCTCGAGATGATCGGGGAGATGGGCTATTGCCAGGGCATCGAAAATTACTCCCGCCACATTACGGGAAGAAACGCGGGCGAGCCGCCGCCGACCCTTGTGGAGTACCTGCCGGAGGATGCCCTCATCGTGATTGATGAGAGTCATGTCACCGTGCCGCAGCTCCGTGGCATGTACCGCGGCGACCGGTCGAGAAAGGAAACCCTCGTGGAATACGGGTTCCGCCTTCCGTCGGCGCTGGATAACCGGCCGCTGATGTTCGAAGAATTCGAGAAATTCCCGCAGCAGCGCATCTATGTCTCGGCGACACCCGCCGGGTATGAACTGGAAAAATCGGGCGGGAGCGCCGTGGAGCAGATCATCCGGCCCACGGGACTCATCGACCCGGAGGTGGTGGTAAAACCGGTGACGCACCAGGTCGATGATCTTCTGGACGAAATTAAAAAGAGAGCGGACCTGAAGGAGCGCATCCTCGTCACCACGCTCACCAAGCGCATGGCGGAAAACCTCACCGAATATTACCGGAATCTTGGCGTGAAAGCGGCCTACCTGCACTCGGACATCAAGACCCTGGAGCGTGTCAGCATCATCCGTGACCTCCGGATGGGGGTGTATGATGTGCTTATCGGCGTGAACCTCCTGAGAGAAGGGCTCGACATCCCCGAGGTGTCACTCGTGGCCATCCTCGACGCCGACAAGGAAGGCTTTCTGCGCTCGGCCCGATCCCTCATCCAGACGAGCGGCCGGACGGCGCGCAACGTGAACGGGCAGGTCGTCATGTACGCCGACGTCATCACCCCCTCTATGAAATTCTGCATTGACGAGACGGCGCGGCGCCGTACAATACAGACGCGCTTCAACGAGGATCACGGCATCACCCCGGAGACAATAAAGAAATCCATTGACGATATCCTGGCCTCCATCTACGAGGCCGATTACGTCACCGTGCCGGTGAAAGAAAGCAGGGCGCTCCGCATGACGGCAAAAGAAATTGCCGGGCTCATACGTGACCTCACGAAGGAAATGAAGGGCGCAGCGAAGAACCTTGAATTCGAGCGTGCTACGGCGCTGCGTGACGAAATAAAGGAACTCTCCCGCATCGAGACGGAGTTAGGGGTATGGGGATGATGGAACAAAACCCGGTTCAGATAATCGCCGGGCACGCACCCCGGAAGCCCGGTGTGTACCTCATGAAGGACGGCACGGGCGCCGTCATCTATGTGGGGAAGGCGAAGGACCTCCACGTAAGGCTCCGCACCTATGCAAGCGGGAAGGACACCCGTCCCATGATTCCCTTTCTCCTGCCGAAAATCCGTGACGTGGAAGTGATGGTGACGGAGACGGAGAAAGAGGCCCTCATCCTCGAAAACACCCTCATCAAGAGATACAGGCCGCGGTACAACGTCACGCTCAGGGATGACAAAAATTACTTCAGCATCCGCGTCGACACGCGGCAGGAATTTCCCCGTCTGGAACTGGTCCGCCGCATACGAAAGGACGGCGCCCGCTACTTCGGTCCCTATGCATCCAGCCAGGCCGTGAAGGAAACGCTGAAGTTCCTCCGGCAGGTGTTTCCCCTCCGCACCTGCAAAGACCTCACCTTCAGGATGAGGAGGCGGCCCTGCATCGAATACGAGATCAAGCGCTGTCTTGCGCCCTGCGTGGGCCGCGTGAGTGCTGAAGACTACCGCCGGCTCATCGACGATACCATGCTCTTTCTCGAAGGAAGGGGGAAAAAGCTCACCACCGCGCTCAGGGCCAGGATGGAAGAGGCGTCCCGTGGACTCAGGTTCGAGGAGGCGGGGCTTGTAAGGGACAGAATACGGGCCATCGAGGCAACCCTCGAAAAACAGCGCGCCGTCTCGGCTTCCTTCAGAGACCAGGATGTCTTCGGCCTCTGCCGCGCAGGTCGGCGCGTGCAGGCGTGCGTCGTCTTCGTGAGAGCGGGCCGGATTGTAGGACAGAAGCAGTTTCCGCCGCTCGCCACGCGGATGGAACTCTCCGGGGTGCTCTCGTCGCTTCTCGCACAGTACTACGACGGCGGGGTTGATATACCGAAGGAAATCATCATCCAGGAGGACATCGAGGACAGGGAGGTCCTTGCTGACTGGCTTGCCGGGAAAAAGGAAAAAAATGTTGCCGTGATCGTGCCGCGGCGGGGACGCAGGGCGGAAATACTGCACATCGCCGTGGCGAACGCACAGAACGCCTGCGCCCGGGGTGAGGACGCCGGAAAATCCCTTGAGACGGCTCTCACAGCTCTCGCCCGTAGGCTCCATCTCAGAAAAGTCCCGCGGCGCATCGAGTGCTTCGATATCTCGAACCTGGGCGGCCGCCATGCCGTGGGCTCCATGGTGACCTTCATCGACGGGGAGCCCGACAAAGACGGGTACCGCCGCTACAGGATCACCACGGGCGATACGCCCGATGACTACGGAATGATGCACGAGGTGCTCGTGAGGAGGTACGGAAAACGGGAAAACCTTCCCGACCTCATCATCGTCGACGGCGGCAGGGGGCAGCTCAACGTGGCGCTCACGGTGCTCGGGGAAACCGGCTGTACCGATGTCGATGCGGCGGCGCTCGCCAAGGAAGCGCGGATGGCGCGGAAGAATGCCGGGGGGAGTCGTGCGGCAATCGAAGACCGGGTGTATCTTCCTCACAGGAAAAACCCGGTTTTTCTTTCCAGGGAACGCGAGGCACTCCACCTGCTGCAGCGCATCCGCGATGAGGCGCACCGCTTTGCCGTTGCGTACCACCATGCCGTGAAAGAAAAAGAGGATTTGCGCTCCTTTCTCGACGGCATTCCCGGCGTGGGCGAAAAAAGAAAGAAGACACTCCTCTCCCATTTTGGTACTGTGGATGCCATCGGCAAAGCATCACCGGAGGAACTCGGGGCGGTGCCGGGAATCGGCGCACGGGCCGCCGCGGCCATCCATTCATTTTTTCATGGCGGCGAATCACGGAAACCCGGCGGGGAAAGTCAATCCTGAAATCCGGGATACTGCCACCGCGAAGAGATGAGGCACCAAGGAGGATATATTCATGGCGGATGTGGAGGAACGCATTAAGGAATTCGTGCGTGAACGGGGCGTTCAGGTGGTGGGAATCGCCGGACCCGACCGGTTCGAGGGCGCAAAGATGCCCTCACTCGATCTTTCCTACAGCATGAAGGGCGCGAAATCCCTTGTCGCCATGGCGTTTCCCATGGAGCCGGGACCCATCTACGATTTCCTTTCGAAAAAATCACCGGCGCCTCATAACTTTGACCAGTTTCTCAAGTACCAGAAGCTCTTCAGGGTGGAAGACGCCCTCGCCCGCCATCTCGAATCCCTGGGATGCCGCGCGCGTGCCGTTCCCCTGAGCGCCGATTACCGCCCTCTGCCCTACGTGTTTTCCACTCGCCCCGCCCTGTCACTCCGTTATGGGGCCATCGCCGCCGGCATTGCCGGCCAGGGGTGGTCGGGAAACGTCATGACAAAAGAATACGGCGCGGCGATTTTCCTCGGCGCCGTGGTGACCGATGCGGAACTGAAAAGCGATCCTCTCATTCCTGCCGGTTATTTCATCGAGGAGTTCTGCCGCCGCTGCAGGCGCTGCGCCAGGGTGTGTCCTTCCGGGATGTTCGACGGGAAGGAAGAGGAATACGTGCTGTATCATGGAGCGCTCCATGCGAGGGGGAAGCGCCACGGCATCGACCGCTGCAACATCTCCTGTTTCGGGCTCCACAGCCTGAGCGCCGACAGAAAATGGACCAACTGGGGCCTTCACTGGATCGACGCCTGGGTGGAAGGGCAGCCCCGCGGTGAGGGCAAGGCCGGTCTCGTGTGGGCCATGCTGAAAAAAGGCCTTACCACGGGAGATTCGGAGCCGCGGTTTCACGTGCTAAAAAAACTCTGCTGTATTCTCTATCCGGAAAATGTGTTTCTGAAGGACATCCCCGCGCTTTCCGGTTTTCCCGCCGAAGAAGAAGCGCGGTACCGGATACTCGCTGAACTCATGAGGCGGATGGATATCAGGGGAATCGAGGAGTATCCCATCCCGATGATCTGCGGCCAGTGCGCCCTCGTCTGCGGGCCCACCCTCGAGGAGACGGACCGCCGGTATAAAATGCTCATCTCCTCGGGCCTCGTGGTGCCGGGTGAAGGCGGGAAAATGGTCAGGGTGGATACCTTTGAGGAGGCGACGGCACTCCGGGAGCGCTATCCTCTCCGGATACCTGCCTCACGCATGCTCCGGGACGCGATGGCATCGATTGTGCTCTGGCACCGGCACTATTTCGGCCTGGGGATTCCTTCACTCCGGCAGGGATTCCGCTATAGGCGGGCGCTTGGAAAAGCGCTGCGGAAGCGGGCGGGTTAGTCTCACCGTGGGGGATTTTGTCTGTGTTGTTTTACTATTCGTGACGGATTCATGTTTTATCGGAGCGGTTTTATACCGATCCGTATAAGACGCCATGATAAATCACAGTATGGACGCAAGTAAATGACGCTGAATGTGGTTATACTATAGCAAACGACATTAATAAGTAGACAACTACCTTGTTCTTTGATACGCTGCCTTCCAAAACATCGGGAGGTGCAATATGAAAGCGCTGACGTTAAGTCATCCCTCTTTAAC
>JAPLJO010000151.1 GCA_026388515.1 Deltaproteobacteria bacterium
ACGAACGCCGCCTGAATATCCTTCTTGGTGAGCCCCGCATCCGCAAGCACCAGATCAACCGCTTCCTTCGCCATCCCCTCCACGGTGGCATTGGGATACTTGTTGAACCGAATCATTCCCATACCGATTACATACACATCATCCATATCAGCAGCACCTCACAGATAGTATACTACTCGTTCGCATTCAGAATCAATCCCGCGGCGGAAAGCGCAAGGCTGTCGTTTGAACCGTCCTCAATCATGCCCGCCCGCGCATCACGGAACAGTTTCTCCATCTGGTATTCCCTGGAAAGGCCGTTCCCGCCCATGAGCTGGATGCCGGCGCTCGTCACAAAGAATGCCGCCTCCGTGCTGTATATTTTCGCCGCGATGGAGTACTGCGTCTTCGGGGGGTTTGTCGACATGTTATAGACAATCGCAGCACGCGCGTAGGCGCGGGCCGTTTCGATCCTCATGAACATTTCGAAGAGGGTCTTTCGAACTGTGGGATGCTCGCAGAGGCGCTTTCCTCCCTGTACGCGCTCATGGCAGTATTCAAGGGCAAGGTCATAGGCAGCCTGCGCGACACCGGTGAAAAAGGCGCCCATGCTGGCGTTTGCCGTCGCGAGCGTGATGTCGGTGAACATCTCGTAACTCTCCTGATCGATAATCATGAAGTCCGCAGGCACTACCGCATCATCGAAATAGATTTCACCCTGGGGGAGGTCCCGCTGCCCCATCTTGTCCAGCGGTTTCCCCTTGGTGACGCCCTTCTGGTTGAGATCGATCAGGCAGATGCCGCCGCCGGACATGCCTTTTCCCTTATCGATTCCCACAAAGAGGGCAGCCTGGTTGGCAATGGGTCCCATGGAAACCCACGCCGCCTTCTGACCGTTCACCACATAGTGATCACCCTTTTTCACCGCCTTCACCTGCTGCGTTATTTTTGGATCGTGAAATCCCGGCGAGAAGGGCATCAATATATCGGATCCGTGCTGTGGCTCGGTGATGGCCCAGCACGACATGATGCTGGCGTCCTTGCAGTTTACGTAGGGGAGAATAAAGGTGTCAATCAGCCTGTCCTCCGGTACCAGGGATGCGAAAAATGCTGAAAAGCAGGACACGCCGAGCGCAATCGTAAGCCCCACGCTTCCGTAGGACAGTTCCTCAAAGACGATATTGACCGACAGCGGATCCAGGCCGAGTCCGCCGTACGCATCCGGAATGAGCGCCGTATGATATCCGTTCCCATACATCTTCTTCATGACAGTCCAGAACGGGGACCCTTCCGCGATCACCTCTTCCGGCGTCATCTTGTCGAGTTCGAGTGACGCGGGCCTCATCACCTCCACCGCGAACTTGTGCACGCTCTCCTTCAGCGCCTGCTGCTCATCGGTCAGCTCAAGATTAAGTTCCGTATAGGGCATTGTTACCTCCTTTTGTATTTAAAATCATAACGCCCCTTCCCTGGCGGGAGGGGATTGAGGGGAAGAATTGCCCCCGTGCCTTTTTTTTACTTAAAATCCTTATACTTATAAATCGACCCCTCGCCTTTTTCAAACTGCTCCCGGAGCTTACGGTCGAGGGCTTTTTCGGAAATCGTTTTCGGTATTTCATCGACCACCTGAAGATACGAGGGGATGAAATTTGCCTCCAGGTCCTTTTTGCACTTTTCATAGATGGCGGCAGGATCGATCGTCTTTCCTTCGAAAGGGGACACCGCCACCACGAGGTCGCTTTCTCCCGGCGCTCCCGACGCAGCCGGTACCCCGTAGACGCAGACCTCGCTTACATCGGGATGTTCACCGATTACCTTTTCCACATAATCGGGTTGAATGAAATCGCCGGATCTCCTGAGCTCTGTGCCCTTCCGGAAATCAAAGAAATACCATCCCTTTTCATCGCGATGCACGATGTCGCCGCTGCGGAGCCAGCCTCCGCGCGTCTTTTCCTTCGACGCGTCCGGCTTGCCGAGGTAATCGACCTTCGTTTCCCCTTTCATCATTCTGCAGATGAGCTCGCCTCGCACGCCGGGCGGAACGTCATTGTCATTCTCGTCAACGATCTTGAACTCCATCACGCCGGGAACGGGTTTTCCAAAGGAACCGATGGGGCCCTGGCCGATGGGCTTGTAGGCGAACCCCCCCTCCACTGAGCCGTACCACTCGAGAATCTTCACATTAAAACGCTTCTCGAAACCCTCCCAGATGGATACCGGCGTGCCGGCGCTGATGACGACCTCGACGGGATTCTCTGAGTCGTCAGGACGCGGGGGTTCATTGTAGATACCGGATGCCATGCCGCCGAGCAGTGAGAAAGTGGTGCAGCCGTATTTTCTGCAGATATCCCATATCCTGCTCTTCGAGAACCGGGAACTGAACACGGCTTTGAAGCCCATGTACATCGACGGGAAGAGCGTCACCGCCTGGGCGTTTCCATGGGTAAGCGACAGACCGTTGTACAAGACATCGGTTGGTTTGTATTTCCACACGAGTCTTGTGACGATGGTGAAAAGACCCGTCCTGCTGTTGCGGATCTTCACGCCCTTCGGATCTCCCGTCGTCCCCGAGGTGTAGATAATCTGCATGGGATGCTGCAGGTCCATGATTTTCTGTTCCACCTGAGCCCATGTATCCTTCCCGACAGTCTCGTTGAGCAGATGATACTTTGAGGTAACCGGTATGCCGTGCTCGGGTTTCGAAATGACCGATATGAATTTGAGACTCGGCACGCCGGCGGCAACCTCTTCGAGCTGCTCAAGGCATTCGTCCGATACAAAGACGGCCTTGACGCCCGAATCATTGAGAAGAAATTTCAGGCGGTCTCCCCGCGAGCGTGGATCGATGGGAACCATTACCGCCCCCATCGTGGTGCCGGCGATGAGGCCATAGACAAATTCCGGGTGATTCCGCATGAAGACGCCGAAGGTGTCCCCGCTTTTCAGCCCCTGATCGAGGAGCAGTCTCGCTATCTTGTTGGCATTGTCGTGAAGACTCCTGTATGTGACGATGTCCTCGCCGTGTGTTCCCTTTTCAAAAATGTAAATCACCTGGTCCGGTTTTTCATCGGCTTTTATCTCGACCATGTGTGAGGCGATCGCCTGATTAAGATGTGCTTTTGACGTCATGAGTCACCTCCCCGCACTTCGCACGTCATTCTATTCAACGGCGCCGATGAATCCCCGGTTGAAGGTTGGAAATTCCCTGGCAAATATTTCGTCCCACTGGTCTTTCGTCCAGAACTTGTGCCTGTTGAAATAGGGATCCACTTTGGCGACACTCACCGAGACGCTTATCACCAAGTCGACGTTCTCGATGACGTTCATTGCCCGCGCCCCGAAGGCAAGGGTGCTGAATACACGGCAGTGAAGTCCCAGCCGCCACGCCAGGGAGGCCGCGGCATTCGCCGCGATATTCAGGTTGATGTTCTTGAACTGGCAGCTCGGTCCGATGGCGGTAAGGGATTCCATTTCCTCCGCTTTGTTGAGTTCCGCGCAGGTTCGGTATCCGCAGGCGCCGCAGTTGTAGTTATAGGGGGATTTGCGTGTATCGCCCATGATGAGGAGCGCCGTCGGTTCCTTGATAAGATCGATGGCGAACCTGCCGTCACGGGCTGCCAGTGGCGCCATGTCACCGAGGGAATAACAGAACTCGGCAATGCGCTCGATCTCCTCGTTTCCCACGGCGATAATTTTCGCCGTATTTCTGCCCCCGAATCTGAAGCTGTTATGAGCCGCGACGGCCATCAACTCCACGGCTCGCTCCAGGCCGTTCTTCACCAGATTGTCCATTTCTATTATTGCCATGGTACCCTCCTTGCGTCCATCAACTGTAGATCGACCGGAACTGGGGCCAGAGCCGCTGGATGATGCGGTCGTTCATCGTCTTTTCGTTGATCTCATCATACCGTTGGGGGATATCCCTGAAGGGACTCTTCTCCGTAATGGAGATACCGACCCCGAGGGCAAACCCTGTTGCCTTGGGAAGCAGGTCCATTCTCATGGCGGCCGCTCCCGCCGACCAGAATACGCCGTAATCAATCCCCAGGTTCCTCGCCGACGAAATAATGCCGTCAATGGCATAGGCGATGTTATTCGCCCTGAAGGTGCAGAGCGGTCCCGTATAGGCAATACCAGGCTCGTCCTGCGGGAGTTTTTCCTCCTTTTTCATATATTCGCAGGTAAGCTTGCCACACATGTTGCAGTTGATGTCGGCGGGATCATACAGACACCGGAGCGAGGTCACCAGAAGCACCGCATCGGCATCTCTCAATACCGTCGCGTCCCGCTTGAAGAACTGCCATGCCTCCTGTTCATCAGCCATACGTTCTATCTGCTGGCAGAGGTCCTCGATATCGCAGTCGTCGTCGAGGATGTGCGTGGTACACTCTCCCACGCCGCCCACACGGGGAGCCGTGGTAGCCGAGGCGAGGAGCAGTCGGGCGGCTATGCTCGCCGCATCCTTGCGGTCCTCTTCGAATTGTACAAGACTTCGTTCTTTACTCATGTGAGTACCCTCCTCGAGGTTATCCGGCGATGGGAAGATTATGCTTTTTGGCGATTGCGGGATATGCTTCGTATGCAGGTTTCAGAAGCGGGAGGAGCTTGAGCACCTTCGGCATGGGACCCTTCGCCTTGACAAGACCTTTTGCCAGCGCCACGGGAAGACTGATTTCCTTCAGCCAGAACTTATGGCAACTGTCGCCGCTCAGTGACATTTCAATGGTGGGTTTCAGATCGGCCTCTCCGCAGATCACCTTCGGTTCGCTGGTCAGCCAGATGAATCCGTCAGGATCATTTATGATAAACTTGATGATGATGTTCGACTCCGCAAATTTCGGACCGACGATGGGGTCATGCATGAGTGCTTCAAAGAGAGTTCCCAACACTTCATACATTTTTTCGGTGCTTGAAAAAACTGCCATGGTGTCCTCCTTTTATTGTGTGATTTAAAACTGGTCCCTGCAGTGATCCACAGGGTAGACATGCTCTGGAAGCGAAAAAACGTACCGAAAGACACACTCGACAATCCCGCCCGGTAATCTGCATCGGCTTGGAGCGCCGGCAACCGCATGCAGTTCCTGATATACATGATAACCGGCTATTGTGCGGTGTGTAATATACTGACAATAAAATAAGAACACAAGATAATATTTTTTTATCGTCAAACGCCCGGAATAACAGTTTTTTACGCAGACTGGAGCGCTGCAGATTTACATTCTTTTCACCCCCCTCTTTGTGATGCCCTGCGGGAAGCTCGTCCTCCTGCATTTTTCATCTACTCAAGGTCTCTGCAATATGGTATTGACACCTACCGGTACCGGGACGCCCGTCATGATCCATGGTATTTCCGGCGAGTGTACGAATGGAAAAAGCGGCAACATCCTCCGCGATTCGATAACCTATGACGGCAGGAAGAAACACTATGATCCACATCAGCGGTGAGCGACCCCGCCTCATTCCATCCATCCATGATTCCGTATTCATCGCCGAGGGTGCGTGTATTTTCGGAGACGTTGCAATCGGCGAGGAATCGAGTGTCTGGTTCAATGCCGTCATCAGGGGCGATGAGGGAAACATCACCATCGGTGCGCACACGAATATCCAGGATAACGCCGTCATACACAGCGATCTCGACGCACCGGTGATAATCGGGAATCGCGTTACCATAGGCCACGGAGCTATCGTCAGAGGATGCACCCTCGGCGACGATGTCGTCATCGGCATGAATGCCGTGGTCATGACAGGCGCCGTCATCGGCGAACACTCCATCGTGGGTGCCCATGCCTTCATTCCGTACCGTGCATCCTTCCCTCCGCGCTCGCTCATCCTCGGGTCACCGGCGCGCAGAATCAGGGAGCTCACCGGCGATGAGCTTGCGGCGCCGCGCATCGCGACGGAAGTGTACGACAAGCTGAGGGAACGATATCTCAGTGGCGAGATAGTCGGAATCGAAGGCAGGGGGAGGAAGCGCTGAGGGTGACGGTGTTTTATCAAAGGTTTATACAACGAGTGTCAAATGATTTTTTTCGTTCGTCCAAGCACTTTTTTGATAAATCTACGGCTCGCTGCGGGCGTTTTCAAAACTCACCCCGACTTCGTTGGGGCTCAGACAGTTGAAAACGCTGATCCTCCGTCTCGCCTTGATTTATAGACAAAAAGTACTTGTAATTGACGCCGAAAAAGATCATTTGACGCTCGTTCCCTAATAGTCTTTATTAAGTAAAGGAGGACTGACATATGCCTTCAGAATTCATACCGGGACTTTTCGCCGATGAACTCGAACTCCAGTTTGAAAAATCGCCGGACTTCACGATTATGACCTTTGACAACGGAGAGTACGGCGATGAGACCGTCACCTACGGGGATATCTTCACGAAAGGATGCAAGCTGGCCAAAGTCCTCAGGGCTGCAGGCATCGGCAAGGGAGACCGCTTCTCCCTCGTAATGAGAAACCACCCTGAATTTGTCTATGCCCTCATGGCGGCATCGCTCATCGGGGCGCTCGTCGTTCCCATCGATCCCCGCTCAAAGGGCGGCAAGCTGAGCTATCAGATAAAGGACTCCGGCTCAAAAGGTATCATCCTTACCAACGAATTCATCGCCGATACGGAAAGCGCCCTCAAGGAAGCGCCCGCGGTACGCATCCTGGGCATCGCCTACAAGGAAGGATTTAAAGAATCGTACCGTCCCGAGTACCCGAGCCTCAACGAACTACTCGCGGGGCCCGCGGTGCCACCACCCGATGACAGGAACCGGGATGCCAACGGTCCTTTCGAAATCATCTACACCTCGGGAACGACGGGCGATCCCAAAGGCGTGGTGGTAAAGGCGAACAGGATGGCCATGTTCAAGCTCCTCGCACAGCTTATCTGGCAATACCGCCCCGACGACAAGCTCTATACCGGCCTTTCGCTCACCCATGGTAACGCCCAGGCAGTGACAACCATTCCCTCGCTCATGCTCGGCATTCCCTGCGTTATCAGCAGAAAATTCACGAAAAGCAGGATATGGGACGTGTGCCGGAAACATGGCTGCACCTCATTCTCACTTCTAGGCGGTATGATGATGGGCATCTATAGTGAACCATCCAGGGATAACGACGCCGACAATCCGGTACGGCTTGTCCTCAGTGCCGGTACGCCCATCCCCATATGGGAGTCCTTCGAAACACGCTTCAATGTGAAGATCCACGAATGGTACGGCGCCGTCGAGGGTGGATTCGCCCACAACCCGCCGGGTGCCGGCCCCACTGGATCTTTCGGAAAACCCATTGAAGGCATCATGGAAATGAAGGTGGTCCGCGAGGATGATACTGAGTGCGCTCCCGGAGAGATCGGTGAGCTGATATCCCGGATGGTAGGCCAGAAAGAGGAAGTACAGTACCACGGCAAAAAGGAAGCATCGGAGGCGAAGACCCGGGGCGGCTGGCTCCGCTCAGGGGATATGTGCCACGGGGATGACAACGGCTGGTTCTTCTTCGATTTCAGAAAGGGCGGCGGTCTCAGACGTCAGGGCGATTTCATCCAGCCCGAATTTGTCGAAAAAGCTCTTGCCGAACTGCCTGAAGTCTCTGATGTCTGCGTCTACGGCATACCCGCGGAATCAGGGTCTCCCGGCGAGAGCGATATCGTCGCGGCCATTGTCCCCGCGTCCGGCATCACCATTGATCCGAAAAAGATATTCAGGACAATCTCATCGAGCCTTGACAACAACTCCATACCTTCCTTCCTGCAGGTGGTGGAAGAGATACCGAAGACCGCCTCTGAAAAGAACCTGGACCGCGTGCTCAGGGACGAGTTCAGAAAAGACGCCCCGAACGTGCATCGCATCAAGGATTAGAGAGCACGCAGGTGTTTCCGTAACGCTTCTGCCAGCGATTCTGCAATGGTATGAATATCATACACACCGTCGAGGCAGGCACAAAGTGCATCAAGTGAGAGCTTCACCTCATCGTTCGGTCCCGGAAGCGCCACAATTAACGCGCCACCGAACTTACCGACGGCTATTCTCACCCCCTCCTTGACATGCCTTCCCGTGCCCTTTTCAAACCGGCAGACAAAGGGCGCCGCCGCATCCGGATCGAGAAGCAGCAGCGCCTCGACGGTGCGGTCCTTCTTTTCGGCGCCCACACCGCCCGTCGTGACGACAAGACCGTACCCTCTGCCTTCTATGGCATTTCGAAGAACGCCGGCGATGAGAATATCATCATCACCGAGAACTCCTCCCCTGGTGACCGTGAACCCGCGGCGCTCCAGCGCTTCTGAGATTGCGGGCATATTCGTATCTCTAATCTCTCCCCCGGCCACTTCGGGGCCCGTCGAAAACACTATTGCCCGTTTTTCGATACGGCCCGCAATGTCCTGTGCCAGAGTCTGCGAACGTGCAAGCGCTTCCCGTACCTCCGCCTTATCATCTGCGGCAATCCAGCCCAGCATCCCGTCGGCGCGGACCGAGGCATCAGGTTTCAGGCTGACGCCATTCACCCTCGAAAGAGCCTTAAGGAGGGCCTTTTCGCTGCCCGTGATCCTCGACATGTCGACCGTCCCGGTGAGTATATCCACGGTCACCCTGTGTCTCTGAACATCCGTCACGAGAACTTTTCCGGCATCGAGTGCCAGTGTCGCAGCCACCGCCTTCGCGATTTGATTAAGGTCGGCATTCTCGAGTGCAATCCCGAGGATATGCAATTCCGTCTTTCTGAGAAGATTGTGGGTGTACATGCCCTCTATACCTCCACGATCTCCATCCTCATATCGAGGAGCGGTGCGTCAACGATATGCCGCCCGACATCAAGGATGTCTATGTCGAGCGTCACGAGCACTTCCATGTGCTGAAGGGTAATACCTCCGCCGAAGGCGATTTGCACCCTTTCACGGACCCCCATACTGTGCAGCGCATCGGAAACCTTCGTGACATCTCCGGGACGTCCCGTATCAATGAACAGGATGCGGGCGCCCGCGTCGACGGCGTCGCGCGCCTCCACTGCAACATCACCATACCTTCCCTTAAGCTGGATGACCTTTACCACATCGCCGAGATGGCGGACGGCGTCGAGGCACTGTCTGATGCCTCCGAACATGGCCGTATAATTTTTATCGAGATACACGAATGGTTCCCGGGAAATTCGAAACCAGGCGCCGCCGGCAACGACCAATCAGCATCTCCTCGGCGATGGCGATCTGCGTCGGAGTGCCTGAGACTTTCATGATTTGATTTCCCGGAACTACTTTCGTGCCCGCGGGAACCGCCATTACTACTGCAAGCCCACGTGCCGCAGCCTCATGCACGGCGCGGGCGGTGCCGGCTACCGTTCCTTCTTCATCGGCGATGAATGCAGCGGTGATTGTACGGTATGCAATTGATTTGAATATTTCGTTGCGGATATCCCCTGACACGATACGCTACCGGTCTCGTCACTTCTTCTTTCGGGATTTGGTTGCCGGTTTCGGCGGCTTGATCCCGCGCTGCCTCAGCCACAGGGGAAGAAGCGTGTGCTCGACCATCTCTTCGATCTCGGGGGCCTTCATTATGAGATACTCGGCAAGCTGGGGGCTGAGATTGATATGTCCGAAGCTTCCATCGAAGATAAGTATTTTATCGGTGTTCGCCAACTTTCGGGCACTCGTCAGGGCCTCTTCAATAGTATCGGCGCTCTCCGCGAATCCCATGAAGACCTGATTGGCGGGGTCGGCCTCAATCATCGCCGCCTGATCGGCTCCCACGACGATGGTGCGCGCGAACATGGGAACATCGGACATGGGAATACCGGGCCACGCCTGGTTGACTACCACGGCCCTGATGGCAGGATTCACCAGCATAATGTGCCCCATGGCATCGGGATCACCGGCCGCCATCTTCGCCAGTATATCGAAATAGCCGAAGGCCGCCGGCTGGGTAAGATCGAAGACGTCGTAGGTCGCATTCTCGAGGCAGCCGAACACGATGCCGCCCGCATGCAGGTAATACCCCCACCTCCCCCCGTCGAGAACGGCGATATACTCATCGATGCTTCCGAGAAGGCGGAGCATCTTGCCGTAATCCCTCATCACGTCCGCCGTAATAATCCGTCCCGCGCGATCAAGGTCCGCATCGGCATGTACGCCGGTGATGCCTGCGGGCGTCATCCGCAGGAAGCATCCGAACGCGAGCTTTTTCTGCACGAAGGGGGAATCAAAGATGGCCCTCTGAATGAAGCTGCAGCTGCGGTTTCCAAAATTCCCGTGAAAGACCGAACGTGTTTCATACCGTGCATAGGACATGGCAAAAGGTTTCAGCACGCGATCGATCATGCGGTAGAAGTAAAGGTCCCTCGGTTCGTCATAGCTTGCGTGGATGATCCAGTCCGCATCGTAGATGCGGTCAAGCCCCCAGAGCGTTCCGATCTCCGTTTCTATAGCTATTCCCTTATCGAAGGCGTGGGTTCCCACGGCGCGGCCGCCGAAATACGGACGGAGACCGTAATGGGCGATCACCTCATCTGCTTCACGCGTTGCCATCCCTCCCGCCACTCTGAGGCGGATATTTTTACATCCCGTCCGGGCCTCCACCACATCCCTCACGGTCTTTACCATCTCTGCGTAGTGGTCACCTTCCAGAAGGTAAAAGCCATGCTCCGATGCGAGGATGTTCACCGTATGCCCCGGTTCAATCATTTCCATGTTGACGCTGGCAAGGGCCTCAACGGTCGCGCGCCTGATGGCGGAGACGCCTTCCTTCTGGACATAGCCTTTCTGTATCCGCGGGAAGAGATCGGCGACGGCGAGCGATACGATGCCTGCACAATCAGCAGCCCGTGGCCTCGGCGGCGCACCGTATACTGACTGCATGATCCCGGGAGGTGCGGCGGATTTGTTATACATTCGTCCCCCCGCGGCATATCGATTCGTTACCCATAGAGCTTTTTGTCTTCCTTTATATAGTAGCCGGGGTGGCGCTTCTCCACTTTTTCCGGAATATCCCATACCGAGAGCGGGAGGAGATACCACCGGTTGTTCGCGGGAGGCGTGAGTTCCACACCATGAGCACAGAGAAGACGCTGTATGGCACCCATGCAGTATATGGCACAGCCCGTGCGCATACCCGTCAGCGCCGATATCTCCTCCGGCGTCCGAGCCCCCAGCAGCACCGCCGCTGCCGCCTCCCGTGCAGGCGTCAGCGTACAGGCGCAGATCGGCTGGTCCGGGAACAGGTGGGCCTTTCGGCACAGCTCTTGTATCTTCTCTTCATCTACGGACCCGGCATCCACCTCTATCATCAGGGGCTCTTCACGCGGCACCAGGATGATTGCATTCTTCCTGCAGATATCGGCACACTTGCCGCAGGCCCGGCAGAGGCCGCCGTCGACAACTGCCTTCTTCTCAAAAACACGAATAGCCGCAGTAGGACATATCGGCTCGCAGATACCATCACCGACGCATTGTGACTGGTCCACCAGTGCAATGGATTTTACGTATTTCACGGTCGGGCGATCCTTTTCAAAAAAATGTATATCGGCGTGCACACGAAGCCCGCAGTATTCTTTGTGCCTTCCCGCAGGCCGTGCCGCTTCGCTACTTTTTCAGGTGATTCGGCAGTCTGATTTTCCGGTTTTCCTCACGTTCGGGATATCCCTGGAAAAGCCGCATGAGGTGGAGCGTCCCCCTCATCCAGGAACCTTCTATTTCACTGAAGTTTCTCGTGATCCTCAGCCACAGACGCCATTCCCTCAGCAGATGGGGCAGCTGTCGCAGGGTAATGTTGCCCTGCCTGAACATGAGGAGGTATCGCTTGAGTATCCGCATGAGTCTTTCCTTCAGGTCACCAGCACCAGTCCGCACAGATTGCCGCGCCCGACGCTTTCGGGCTCGCACCTTCCCCCGATGGGATATATATCCCACCCCGCACGTGCCGCCATGGAATACACATCCATCCCGCAGGATTCCATCGAGGGTGAACTCAGTTCGGGATGACGGCAGTTATTTCCGGTCATGAGCTTTCGGCAGCCGGGCTGAAAATGGCAGAAGGGATCCCGGCAGTTGCCCGCGGCGAATCCGGAGGTTTTTGCATAGCCCATGGATGCCGCCTTTTTCTGGAGTATTTTCGTGATGGTGAAGACAAGGATATAGTTGCCGCCAAGGTTGAGGAGATTCGCCTTCGGATCGAAAATACGGGCGCTCACATAATCGCTGAGATTGCGCGCGGCGATGATGGTACTCTTGACCGTGACCCGATAAAAGACCGCCCACTGATAGCGTGATACCATCTCCCGCACTTCCTCCACGGAGTAGCCGTCGGGAGGACAGTGATCGCACCGAAGCGCCATGTAGCAGAGAGGTATAAGGCACTTCAGGCGAACGCGGGGATCGACGATCACATCGGATGCGGGAATGACGACGGCATCATGCGCACCCCGTGCGAGGGCGAGTTTCCGCAGCGCTTCGAGATTGCCCTTTATGTCGACTTCTGTGCTCACAGACGATACACTCATTGCACCCGCTCAATTCACACTATCATCACCAGCCCGGCAAGAAGCCGGTTGTCACTCTCGCCCGTCATGGAAAGACTGCGCGCCATGACGCGGGTATCGATACCGACGGTTTCCATGGACGGCCGCCCTTTATAGGGGTGGATGCATCCTCTGCCCTTCACCATCGCCCAGCAGCGGTCTTCACTGTGGCAGAAGACTGCCCTGCAGTTGCCCGCGGCGAGGCCGAGTGCGAGTTGATACCCCATGTAAAACGATGACGATTCTATGTCGGTCACAAGCGCATAAAGCCGCTCGTAGAGTCGCCGGTGTTCCTCATCCGGTATGGGGCCTCCGCCGCAGGCGGGAAGAGGCTTCGAAAACATAATGCTGAAAAATATCCCGTGCTGATACGCGCCGATCGCATCCCTCATGTTATCCCTCGGAAGTGCAAGCGGCCAGTTGAAGGAAGGATAGGAAACGTCGGCTGCTGCGCGTGCACGGACATCGTGACTGAAGATTACCTGGCTGCTCGCGATGACGCTCGCGGCTGCTGCACCGTATTCGATTACTCTCTTTTGCAGCAGTTGAAGGTCGGCGGCGATTTGTGTGCCCGCCTTTGCGGGAGGAATCTTCTTCACATTGCAAGGTACGTCAAATAGCGGTGGCATAACGCCGCTCCACGGAGTTATGGTGTATCAACCTGGAGTACAGCAAATTGCATCAAGCTCGATCGACCGATAGACGTGCGCTACTGATAATACAGATTTTATATAAGATTGCAAATGAATTTACCTGATTTTTAGCGCTGCTATCATACCGGGAGCAAGGCATACATATATTGAATTTATACTACACATCTTCTGTAAAATGTGTCACAATGCACCCGTAGTCGAAACGAATCCCCGTAAGCATTATAAAACTCAGCGGCACTTCGGAACTTAAAAAAAATTTATCCCCGGGGTGAATTTATGGGAACACCTGGAAAGGAACGACAGAAAAAATACATTGAACGGCAGCGTCAGAAGGGAAAGTTGACGGTGACCCTTCTGCTCTCGAAAGCTACAAAAGAAATTCTCGACAGGGAACAGAAAAAAACAAATGAAACCTTTTCGGATATCATGGAAAAGGCCCTTTTCTGCTACGAGGAGTCGCTGAAACCGAAGGCCGTACCTCCCCCTCCCCCATTGCCATCGCCCAAGCCGCTTGCAGTGAAACCAGGCGGGAAGAAAACAAAGAAACTTGCCACAGGTGACAAATCAGCAGCGAAACCTAAAAGGAAAAAAAGGCTGGATAATCAAGTGACTTTCGAATTTTAATAAAGTAAAAAATAAAGAACTAAAAAGGGGTTATGAAATCGTCATAACCCCTTTTTTTGGTAGCGGGGGCAGGATTTGAACCTGCGACCTTTGGGTTATGAGCCCGTTACACCCCTTTTCTTAACCTTCTCATTAAATATCACTTGACATAATTGTACATATAATTTAAGGAACTTACAAAAAGGACCTTTGGGTTTATTTTCATTGAAAATCATCGAAAATAACGCCGGAGGTTAGCAATAGGTTAAACATAAGCCCGGAAAGGGGGAAACATGACACGACAGGGAGCCACAAGAAAAGCGACGAAAGAGAAAGGGGTTTACGAACTCACATCAGAAAACAAATTTGCAAAATCCCCCCGTGGAAAGAAAATCCCGGATGCTTGCTACTACATCGCGTACAAACTTAACGGAAAGCTGACATGGGAAAAGGTGGGCTGGCTTAGCGAGGGGTACAGCGTCGAACTGGCGGCGGTAGTCCGTGGGGAACGCCTTCGATCACTCCGGCACGGCGAGGAGCTACCACAACAAAAAGTTAAAGCCCTCACTTTCAAGGCAGTTGCTGAAAAATATCTTAAATGGTCCTCAGAGCATAAGAACCGTAAAGGAATAGAAGATAAAAGCCGATATGAGCACCACCTAAAAGCCCGCTTTGACGAGAAACGCCTTGACGAAATATCACCTTTCGATCT
>JAPLJO010000066.1 GCA_026388515.1 Deltaproteobacteria bacterium
GAAGAATGAGGCGCAACGGAGTAGATGGAGGTAAGTGATGTTTGTGGCAGGATGCGATGTGGGCTCTCTCTCCGCCAAGACGGTTATCATGAAGAATGGGGATATGCTCGCATCCCATGTGATATTTTCAAGACCCGAACCGGGGGAATCGGCCCGGGAAGTGATGAACGGAGCCCTCGTGAAGGCGGGGCTCTCAATCAGTGACATCGCATACTGCGTCGGCACCGGCTACGGGAGGAACTCAATTCCCTTTGCGAATGCCGTGGAGTCAGAAATCATCTGCCACGGAAAAGGAGCACAATGGCTCATACCGGAGGTCCGTATGGTGATAGATATCGGAGGTCAGGATGCCAAGGCCATCAGGCTCGACAATGCCGGCAACGTCGTCCGTTTTGCCTACAATGACCGATGCGCATCCGGCACCGGCAGGTTCCTCGAGATAATGTCGGGGGCAATGGGTGTCAGGATTGAAGATATGGGGGACATCTCCTCCAGGGCCACGCACCCGGTGGCCATCTCCAATCAGTGTGTCGTCTTCGCCGAGACGGAGATCATCTCGCTCATCAATGCAGGCAGGGATCTGTCCGATATCGTGAGCGGCCTGCACACGGCCATGGCTCACCGCGTGGTGGCGATGGCGCGGGGGATCGAACTCGAAAAGGACATCGCCATGACCGGAGGGGTCGCGAAGAACAGGGGGATGTTTTCAGCCCTTGAAGAGGCGCTCGGGGTGAAACTCACTCCCCTGGATACGGACCCGCAGATCATCGGGGCCCTGGGGGCGGCACTCATCGCCAAGAGCGCAGTGAACGGATAGAACACATGGAACTTTTCACCGGCACCATAGAAGCATTCCGCACCTTTGTCGAGGGCACATCTCCCGGGAGGTCCTGGGGTGAGGGCCCTCATCGGGCATGGCCGAAAGGCGGCGGAAGAAATATCGTCCTGAAAGAAGACATGGGGCTCGAACTGGGCGCTCCGGAAAAGGAATCCCTCTCGTGTCTTTTGTGGACGGAGAATCTTTCAAGCGTCGCCGATGGAGCAATCACCCTTGTGGGGCCGGACTTCCCGGAGAGCGCAGGCAAAAGCCTCCCCTTCGGCAAGGTGGTGCTGGTGGGTGTGGAGGGGTTCACCGAGGATAATGCCTACGACAGGCACCGGAAAATGGATCTCGTGCGCTACAGTCTTGATCTTCGGGGATTCATGATCAGGGCCGTTTCCCAGTACATGAAGGAGTGGTGCAGGGTCAGCACCGAGGCGCTTAGGGAAGGCTTTTCCGCACGGGTCCTTGGCTCCGCGCTTATCGGCCTTTTCCGGGAAGAGCCTTTTGTGAAAGCGGTGGAAGTGATTTTCTTCACCTCGAGCACGAGCGACGTGGTGAGACTCCGGGAAATCACGGCTCCCGCAGAAAAGATCATCTCCGCCATGAACAAGATGGCCGAAGAGATGGATTTTGACTGTGAACGCTGCGATTACCAGGCGGTGTGCGACGATGCATCCCAGCTGAAATCCATGAGGGACTCACTGATGAAAAAGGCACAGGAGACAGGAAATGGCTGACACGAAAATACTGGCGATATGCGGAAAAGGCGGCGTCGGGAAAACCTCCATCTCGGCCCTCATGGTAAAGCGGCTGGCGGAAAGGAATGATAAAAAGATTCTTGCCATAGACGCCGACCCAGCGGTGGGGCTCGCCACCTCACTGGGCATACAGGTTCGAAAGACCGTGGATGACATCAGAAAAGGGCTGATTTCGACAATCCAGAAAGGCCAGTCCACGGGAGACAGGGAAACGTTGAATCGCCTGGACTACGAGATCTTCGACGCACTGGAAGAGCGCGAAGGATACGCGCTCCTTGCGATAGGGCGGCCCGAAGATGAAGGATGCTTCTGCAGGGTGAATAAACTTCTGAAGGACATCATCGGCGACCTGGCCGGAAAATTCGATATCGTGCTCATCGACGGCGAGGCGGGCATCGAGCAGATAAACCGCCGCGTCATGAAGACCGTGGACCATCTTATCCTGGTATCCGATACCTCGGCAAAGGGTGTCGGCGTCGCCAACACCATCGCCCATGTGGCCGTCGATAACAGGGCTGTCGACTTCAGGAGCATGGGGTTGCTGCTCAACAGGGTGAAGCGCGAGGATGAGGTGAATGACATCAGGACGAGGACGCGCCTCGACATCTATGGATGGATCGCCGAAGACGATCTCATCAGGGACTTCGATTTCAGGGGGACACCGCTTACGGACATTCCCGCCGCCTCGCCCGCCCTAGAAGTGATCTCCCGCGTCCTGAAAAAGATGAACGTACTGCAGGAGGATTAATCCATGGCGATGCTGGACACCACAATGAAGATCTTCGCCGGGCTTCTGGAAAGCCCTCAGAACAGCCTGGTCGAGCAGGCGGCAGCCAATGGGCGCATCCCCATCGGGTATTCCTGCTCGTTCGTGCCGGAAGCGCTTCTGATGGCGGACAGGCTTTTCCCTGTGCGCCTTCACGCCGCCGGAGTGGCCGGCACTGAAATGGCGGACAATTATCTTTCCAGCTTCATCTGCTCCTATACGCGAAGCCTCCTTGAATTTGCTGTGGACGATCGCTTCAACCTGATCCGGGGATGGGTGTTCGTACCCTCCTGCGCGCACATGCAGCGCCTCTTTGATAACCTGGAGTATCTGAAAAAGCCCGCCTTCAGCCATGTGATCGACGTGCCCCGCAAGGTGAACGATGCCACACTGGCATGGCAGGAAGAGGAACTCAGGATACTCGCGGGCAGGCTGTCGTCCCATTTCGGAGTCGATATGGGCAACGCTTCGCTTATGAAGGCCATCGGAGAGTGGAACCATTTCTCCTCGGTCATTACGGCCATCGGAAATTTGCGGAAAAGGCCCAATCCTCCCATAACGGGGGCGGATTTCCACCGGGTGGTCATGGCTTCCCTTGCATCGCCGAAGGACCTGATTCTCCCGGCAATCGAATCACTGTACAAAGAGATCGAACATCAGGAGGGTACCGGCAACTACCGCGCCCGACTGATGGTAGTGGGCGGACATCTTCACGACCCTGAATTCATCCGCGTAATCGAGTCACAGGGCGGGCTTGTGGTGGCCGACCGTTTCTGTACCGGCTCCATTCCGGGAATCAGGCCCGTTGAGGTCGATGGCGATCCCATCAGGGCGCTCGCCGTGCACACCTTCGAGAAGACGCGGTGTCCGCGGATGATGGAGGAGTTCGACCTGCGGCTGAAGACCATTTTCGACACGGTCCGGGAGTACCACGCAGATGGTGTAGTCATCGAAATCATCAAGTTCTGCGACCTCTGGGGGGTCGATGCCATGCCGCTGGTGAGCGCGCTCCGCAAAGAGGGAATACCGGTCCTGAAGCTGGAGCGGGAATACCGGATGGGCGGAGAAGGTCAGCTGCGCACCAGGGTCCAGGCATTTATCGAGAGCATGGGCAAATAATGGTGTGAGAATGAAGGAATCCTTACCATGAAAAAAATGACCGCAAATGTGAAGTCTCTTGCAGCTTCGCTGCAGGAGACGGCAAAGGGCGTATGGCGGAACTCCCTGGCCGAATATCTCGTCAATGCACGAAGCCTCAGCGACGTCGTGGTGTACATGAAATACTGGGCGCTCAATTATATCGTCATAGCGAAGTTCCTCATCGATTGTCTCACCACACGCGGACCTGTCGGTGCTGTCAGGATTCTCATCCAGCATCCCTGGCTGCTGACGCTCTTGAAAGTGAACGCCCTGACGAGGCGCTTTGCCCGGGGGAGAAAAGGACGGTACCACGAGGCCACCTGCATGACCATGCACACCATTGTGGTCGGGACCGTTGATACGCTGAGACAAATGTTTTTCTTTCCCGACCGCCTGGTCATAAACGAGGATCTGGTACCGTCCGATATCGTTCATGCCATGGGCCTTAAGTGCTACCATCTTGAAGCCATGGGTATCATCATGCCCCTGATCGATCCGGACGTGAGCCCGAAATATATAGACGAGGCGGAAAACGAGGGAATGAACCCCGATGCCTGCAGCCTGCCCAAAACAACCGTCGGCATGGTCCTTAAAGGGCATATGCCGAAAGGCATCGCCATGGTGAGCTCCAATCTGCCCTGTGATGCCGGTGCGGCTTCATACTCCTTTTTCCAGCGTGTGTTTGATATCCCCACCTACCGTCTCGATGTGCCGCACCACTTCAACAACGAGCGGGCGGTTGCGCTTTTTGCCGAAGACGTGAAGGGCATGATCGCCTGGCTCGAGAAGCATACGCCCGGCCGCATGGACTGGGACCGCTTCCGGGAAATGTGCAAGAACCGCAATCGCCTGCGGGAGCTGGAACTGGAGCTGTGGGACATGCTGCGCGCAAAGCCCGCCCCGCTCGCCTCGGAGGCCGTGTGGCTGAGCCACCTCTGGCATTACAACGTGACGCCTGAGTATGAAGTGTCCGTGAAGCACTTCGAGCGGCTGGTGAAGCTGGCCCGGAAGAACCTTGAAGAAAATCTCCCCGCCACCGAGAACGAGCGGTATCGGGCGGTTGTGTGGAACCCACCTTTTCTCCACTTTCCCGACATATTCAACTGGGCGGAGCGGACCTATGGACTGACGCTCCTGAACGACAGCATGAGCTATCACCATCACGGACCCATCGACATTTCGACGCCTGATGCCATGCTGCGGGGCTGGAGCAGAATCGTCATGCAGGGTCCCATGGTCCGCCACACCAGGGGTCCTGCGGAGAACTACCTGGATGACATTTTCCGCATGTACGAACAGTTCAATCTCGACATGGTATGGATTGCCAATCATGTCGGCTGCAAGGGCGGGCAGGCCATGAACGGCATCCTGCGCGAGAAGTGCCGTGAGAAAGGGATACCTCTCCTTATTCTCGATTACGACCTGAACGATCCCCGTATCGTGTCCCACGACAATATGATGAGACAGGTGGAGCATTTCATGGACAATGTGATGAAGGCCAAACGACTCGACCAATGAGGAGAAACGGTATGATCGGGAAAGATGAAAGTGCGGTGTATCGTGCGCTGGGCAAGAAGATTGACAATCTGACGGTTCGGACGCCCTGGAATGAGACCCTCCACAGTATTCTGAAAGAACTCTACACCACGGAAGAGGCGGACGTGGTGGCAAAGATGCCCTATACCCTGTCTTCGCTCGAGAGAATATCCCGCGTCACCGGAGTCGAGAAGACCCGTCTGCACGGCATCCTGGAAAAGCTGACCAATAAAGGGCTGGTCATGGATCTCTGCAACGAGAACGACGGGCAATACTATTTCATGCCGTCTCCCCTGGCTATCGGGTTATTCGAATTCACCATGATGAGAACCGGAGACAATCACCTCAAGAAGGAATGTGCAAAACTGTTCCAGGAATATTTTTCTACTCTCTACCAGGCTAATTTCTCTCACGATGAACAGTTTTCAATACTGCGAGTGATCCCTGTTGAAGAAACAATCAGACCGGGCGACTCCATCGAGTTCATGGATTATGAAAAAGCTTCTTCGATCATAGACGGCACCCATAGATTCGCCATCGGGCTGTGTTCCTGTCGGAATGAGAAGCTTCATAATGGAGAGAAAGAATGTGACGCGCCGCTGGATAACTGCAGCGCCTTCGGCGTGGGCGCCGATTATCTGATCAGACATAACCTGGGCAGGGAGGTTTCGAAGTCTGAGATGCTGGAAAATTTTGCCCGTTCGAAAGAACTTGGCCTTGTCTTCTGTGCCGATAATACGAAGAGAAACCCGATGGTCATATGCCACTGCTGTAAATGCTGCTGCAATTATCTGGCGGGAGCGAACAAGTTTGGTTTTGCCAACAGCACCGTCACTTCGAATTTTATCTGCTCCATTCGCGAATCTCTGTGCACGGGATGCGGGAAATGCGTGGATATATGCCCCGTCAATGCAACCAGCCTGATTTCCGCCAATGACCCCAAAAAAACGAAAAAAAAGAAGGCGCAAGTTGATGCACCGATTTGTGTGGGCTGCGGGGTATGTGCGCTGAAGTGCCCTTCCGATGCCATCGAGATGATATACCGCGGCGCCAGGGTCATCCACCCGGAAACC
>JAPLJO010000012.1 GCA_026388515.1 Deltaproteobacteria bacterium
GCAGGGATGGGTGCAGACCCTGCCGATCACGCCGGGCAGTATGCAGCGCTCCCGTACAAGGGCGAGCGACTCTCTGAACCGGCCGTTTTTTATCAGTTCGATGTATCCCGGAATATCAAGACCTGCCGGACAGGCGTTCATGCAGGGCGCCGTCACGGCGGCCTCACGGGTGGTTTCGTCGAGTTTCCGCTTGCCGGAAAGAAGCGCGAGAAAATCATCCTTGTAATAGATGAGGGCGTCTCCGATGGGGAAGAGTGCAGACTGGCCAAACCCGCATTTGCTGTTTTCAGCAACGTGCGCGACAAGTGTCTTCGCTTCGTCGAGGGTTTCTTTGCCGCCTTTGCCCTTCGCCATTCCCCTGACAAGGTCAAGAAGTCTGTCAATGCCGATCATGCAGACCGAGCACTCGCCGCAGGATATGGCACGGGCCGCTTTAAGGTACGCCACCGTCAGGGAGGGGATATCGGCGGTTTTATCCTTTGCGATAATTCCGTCCCATCCCATGAGAGCGGCGGCCTTTTCCTTCCCGGGGAATACGGGTATGGCGACATTGGCTGCGCTCTTTTTCACGCCCTTCCTGTTATCAATCACTCTGCCGTTCCAACTGCTAAATGCAACGTTGCCCATTCTCAGCCCACCTTATCGTTGTTCTATGAGAGGTTATCTGGCATGCGGTTTTTTTCTCAGTTCAGACCAGGCATGGAGATTATCGACCTTGTCCTGGAGTTTATTGTACTCGTGATACACCCCCTGCTGGATCATTTCGATGACATCCGGGGTCAGGTGACGGAACCGTCCCTGGTGCTTCAGGTAATCCTTCACGGGACGCAGCGTATCGGGCTTTACCGTGAAACGGTATTTGCCGTCTTCCACCTCGAAGAGCGGGAATATGCCCGTTTCCACGACGAGGCGCCCGAGCGCGATGGTCAGCTCCGAGGCTGCCCTCCACCCCGTCGGACAGACGGAAAAGCAGTGGATGTAGGCCGGCCCTTTCACTTCTTTCGCCTTTTTCACCTTGTTCAGCAGGTCGATGGGGTAACTGGGACAGACAGTCGCCACGTAGGGCACCCGGTGCGCCACCATAATCTCGGGCATGTTTTTCTTCCAGGTCTTCTGCCCGTAACTCAGCTTACCCGCCGGCGAGGTCGTCGTTGACGCGCCCATGGGCGTGCCGCTGGAACGCTGGATGCCGGTGTTCATATAGGCTTCGTTATCGAGACAGATGAAGAGGAGGTTATGGCCCCGCTCCATGGCGCCCGAGAGCGCCTGCAGCCCGATGTCCATGGTCCCTCCGTCGCCGGCCATCGCGACGGTCTTCACCTCGCGGTTGGGAATCCTTCCCTTGCGGCGGAGTGCTTTCAATCCCGCCTCGACACCGGAACCGACGGCGGCGGCGTTCTCGAAGGCGACGTGAATCCAGGGAAGACCCCAGGCGGTAGTGGGATACATGCTCGATATTATTTCCATGCAGCCGGTCGCGTTGGCGATGACTGTCTCCTCTCCAAGCGCCTTGCAGATGAGCCGCACGGCCAGTGCTTCTCCGCATCCCTGGCATGCCCTATGACCGGCGCTGAAGTATTCGCTTCTGTCAGCCAGCCTCGACGCAAAAAGATCGAAATTCGCTACCTGGTCCATTACTCCCTCACTCCGTAAAATTCGTAGTCTTTGACCGCGCTCTTCCGGCGGTCCTTGATTGCCCGTTCCACCATGGTGACAAAATCCGACACCCTCACATCACGGCCGCCGAGACCGATTATGTAGTCGTGGACGGCAGGACGGTGTTTATCATGGTAGAGGGCGGCCTTGATTTCGGCATGCACCGGTCCGCCCGGCCCGCCGAATGACACGGCACGGTCCGTCACGATGAGGAGTTTCGCCTTTCTGACGACATGCCTGAACTCGTCAAACGGAAATGGCCGCCAGAGCCTGATTTTCACCAGCCCCACGGACACTTTTTTCTTTCTCAGTTCATCGATGGCGACCTCCGCCGTCTCGCCCATGGAGCCCATGGTCACGAGCAGGACCTCCGCATCGTCCGCCCGGTAGGTCTCCACCGGCTTATAGCGGCGGCCGAAGGTCTTCGCCCATTCATCCCAGACTTTGAGAATCGTTTTTTTGGAATTCTTGAGCACTTCATCCTTTACCATCATCATTTCATGATAGATATCCGACATTGCAAAGGCGCCCATGGTGACCGGCGTATCGGGATGAAGCATCGCATAAGGCTTCCGCGCGGGGATGAATCTGCTCACCGCTTTCTGATCGGGAAACTCGACGGGTTCCACCATGTGGGTAAGTTGGAATCCGTCGATGTTGACCGCCACGGGAAGCATCACCTCGGGATCCTCGGCAATTTTGAATGACTGGATGGAAAGATCGATGGCTTCCTGTCCGTTCTCGGTAAACATGACGATCCACCCGGCATCGCGCTGCGGCATGATGTCGGAGTGATCATTCAGAATATTCAGCGGTCCCGAGACGGCCCTGTTGGCAACGGCCATGCAGATGGGAAGCCTCATGGCGGATACAATGGGGAGAATTTCGTGCATCAGCATGAGTCCCTGGGAGCTCGTCGCGGTGTAGGTCCGCGCGCCGGTTCCCGAGGCGCCGATGACGACACTGATGGCGGAATGTTCGGACTCGACGGTGACATATTCCGTATCGGTCCTTCCGTCCGCCACGATATCCGAAAGATGCTCTGCAATGTGAGACTGCGGCGTGATGGGATACACGGCCGCCACGTCCACGTTGCACATGCCCACCGCTTCAGCGACGGCGATTGCCACTTCCATTCCAACGCGCTTCGCCATTATTACGCCTCCTCCACCATCGCTATGGCCGTGGGCCAGCACTCATGGGCGCATATCCCGCATCCCTTGCAGTAATTCAAATCCGCCTCGAAATACCCGAGCGCGTTCTGCGATACGCATCCCTCGGGACAGTAAATGTAGCACAGACCGCATCTGATGCACCGGGTGTTGTCCCAGACGGGCCGGCGGGCCCTCCAGCTTCCCGTGTGATATTCCCGCGCGCTGCATGGTTCAAAAACCATCGCTCCCACATTCACCTCATGCCACGCCTCAGGCCACTTTTTCGCTTTCTTCATGGACACTAACCTCGATCTCATTTCACTGCTTTGGATATTTTTAATTCATTGTATGCCCGCTTGAGGGCGTTGATGTTGCGCGGCGCCAGCTTTCCGAACCGCTCCTTCAGGGGAACTTCAAGGGATTTCAATTTTACCGGTGCGGCTGCCCGCACTACGGCGCCCAGCATGGTGGTATTCGTGATCGGGACGTTCAGCTCTTCCTTTGCGATTTTCGTCGCGTCAACGGTCGCGATGTTCCCGCGGTAGTTCAACTCTTTTCTGAGCTGCTCGGGGGATTTGGGTGTATTCACTATAAGGGTCCCCTTCGGCTTCAGGCCGTCCGTGACATTCACGAGACCGATGAGACCGGGGTCAAGCACGATCACCACATCGGGGTGGTAGATGCCGGAACGGACTTTTATCTGTTTGTCATTGATTCTGGTGAATGCGGCGACCGGCGCACCCCGTCTTTCCGGACCGAAGCTCGGAAATCCCTGTGCGTATTTTCCCTCTTCGATAGCAGCCAGCGCGAGCATCTCCACCGATGTGACCGCACCCTGGCCGCCTCTTCCATGCCACCGTATCTCAACCATGGGGGAAATCTCCTGAAAATGGATTGGAAAACCGAGGGCAGGTATCTAATATACTTACCCTGGCGTGTCAATATTTTTGTTCCTGTTTTTCTTCCTGTTTTTGATTCCTGCGGCGGTTCAAAATCTCTTCGTAAAAATCCCCGCCTTCCGCATCGATAAGGACGACGAGGGGGAAGCGCTCCACCACGAGCCGCATCATCGCCTCGGTGCCGAGATCTTCATAGGCAATCACCCCGGCCTCACGCACCCATTGCGAGAGATGCGCCGCTACGCCTCCCATGGCACCGAAATAGACCGCCCCGTAGTGTGCGATAGCCTCCCTGACCACAAGGGAACGCCCGCCCTTGCCTATCATGCCCCGCAATCCCATTTCGAGGAGCTTCGGTGTATAGGCATCCATGCGGCCGCTCGTCGTGGGGCCCACGGAGCCGATCACGCGGCCCGGCGGCGTCGGTGTGGGCGCCGCATAGAACATCACCGCACCGTCGAGAGTGACGGGCAGCGTCTCGCCCCGTTGGGCCGCCTCATAGAGGCGCCGATGCGCCACGTCTCTTCCCGTGAAGACCTCGCCGGAGAGCGCGACAAGGTCTCCTGCACGCAGGCGCCTGCATACATCGGCGGTGAGTGGGGTTCGTATTTCCAGCATGTGTTTCATCTTCTGTTTCATAATCCTAAATCACGGCCTCGGCGTGCCGCGCCACGTGGCACTGGATGTTCACCGTCACCGGAAGGCTGGCAATATGGCAGGGCATCATCTCCACATGAACGGCGAGCGCCGTGGTATCGCCTCCGTAGCCGTGGGGACCGATACCGAGGGCATTTACCTCCTCAAGAATTTCCCGCTCGAGCGCCGCCACTCTTTCATCGTCCGGATGCGGCTGCCCCAGCGGCCGCAGGAGCGCCTTTTTCGCAAGTACCGCCGACTGATCCAGCGAACCGCCGATACCGATACCGACAATGATGGGGGGGCAGGGGTTGGGTCCCGCATGGGCAACCCTGTCGACCACGAATTTTTTTATGCCCTCGCGTCCCTCCGCCGGGACGAGCATCGTGGACGCACTCATATTCTCGCTCCCGCCGCCCTTGGGCATGGCAATAAGCCGCAGCCTGTCCCCTCCGACGATATCGACATGGATAATTGCGGGCGTATTGTCCCGGGTATTGGTTCTCGAGAGCGGATCACAGACGGACTTTCTCAGGTGGCCATGATGATACGCTTCCTTCACCCCCCGCTGGATTGCCTCGTTGAGATTTCCTCCCACGACATGGACGTCCTGTCCGAGCTCAACGAACACCACGGCGAGCCCCGTATCCTGGCAGAGGGGAAGGCCCTCCTTGCCCGCGATACCGGCGTTCTCGACAATCATGTCCAGGGAGTACCGGGCGAGCGCGTCCTTCTCCGCGTGTGCCGCGGATTCCACCGCCGCGAGCACATCCCGCGGCAGTTCGGTATTCGCCCTGATGAATAGTTCTCTGATGGTTCTGGTTATTGATTCACACGGGATTTCCCGGAAGGCGTGCATGGAGGACCTCGCCTATGTTCCTCGCCGGAACTCAATCGCTTTCGCCATGGTCATCCTGTCCATGTATTTAAGATCACCGCCGACGGGAACACCGAGGGCGATTCTCGTCACCGCAACCTTCGTACCCTGGAGGAGTTTCATGATGAGAAGCGCCGTCGCTTCACCCTGCACATTCGGATTCGTGGCAATTATCACTTCCCTGACTTCGGCCGTCTCCACCCGCTCGGCAAGTTCCTTAAGCTTCAGATTATCGGGCCCGATTCCATCAGCCGGTGAGAGGACGCCATGCAGCACATGATAAGCTCCACTGAAACTTCTGCTTTCCTCGACGGCGATGAGTGAATCGGGGTCCTCGACCACACAGATGATCCCCCGGTCCCTCGAAGAATCGGCGCACACATCGCAGAGGTCGCCATCGGTCAGATTATAACAGACCGTGCAGAGGCGGATTTTTTTCTTCACCTCCATGATGCTCTCGGCGAGCCTCCCGGCATCTTCTTCTGAAGCGCGGAGTATGTGGTTCGCCAGCCGTGTGGCGGTCTTTTCGCCGATGCCGGGAAACCTGCTCAATTCCTTTATCAGCCTTTGAATCGGCTGCGCATATCCGGTCATTTGATTCAGCCTTTTTCAGCACGGTATCGCCGCATGGCAGCCGGTGCATGCCGCACGATGACGGCGCATCCCTCCCATGACGGCAGAACGATAACGGTGCTTACAGTGTCAATCCGGGAATGGAAAGCCCTCCGGTGATCTTGGACATTTCTTCCTGAATCATGTCCTGGGCCTTGCGGATTCCCTCGTTCACGGCGGCGGTGATCAGATCCTGGAGCATCTCGATATCGTCGGGATTGACCACGTCACGTTCAATCTTGAGCGCTACGAGCTCGCTTCTTCCGTTCACGACCGCGGTTACCATGCCGCCGCCTGACGTCGCTTCGACCGTTTTTGTCGCAAGCTCTTCCTGTATCTTGAGCATTTTCTCCTGCATCTTCTGAGCCTGCTTCATGATTTTACCGATATTGTGGGACAACTTACTTACCTCCTCCGGGTTCGCTTTTATTGTTCACTTTCACCTCGGTGATTTTCACATTCCCGAATACATCGATCACCTTCTGCAGGCGGGGATGGGTAAGCGCCTGGCGCTGCCGCTCTCCCGCCTTCATCATATTTCCCTGCCCGTTGTTCACCGCAGTCTCTCTGCGAGCGCCGTTTCCCTCGAGGGGCACGATGGTCACCGTGACCTCGCTATGGAAATGTTCCCGGGCGATTTTCGCCAGTTTCTCGCTGTCGGGCTTCTCCTGAAGGGTCTCGAAAAACACATGTCCGCGGGGAAATCCAATCCTCAGGTTCCCGTCCGCATAACCGAGAAAGGTGCCCGGCTCAAGCTTTGACCAGAGCGGCCTGCTTTTCTTTTTTAGAAAATCCCTGAATTCATCCCACTGTTGACCCCCACTGCCGCCGGCCGCGGTTTCCTCTGCCGCTCCGGCATGAGAGGTGCCCGATGCCGCATCCGGCGAAGGAAAAGGCGCCGTACGCGGCGCTGCCTCCGGGACCGTTCCATGCGACGTTGTCTGTCCCGCTTTCGGGCCGGGCGTCCTCAGGCGTTTTTCAAGATCCTCCATCCTCGCGATCAGCGCGTCCATGGGAACGAGCGGCTCCGCGAAGGCCATCTTCGAGAGCACATACTCGAGATTGATGCGGGGCTCCGTGCTTTTCCGCACATTTTCCTCTTCCGCCATGAGGACGTCGGCCAGATACTGCAGCGTCTCGCGCGTCACGGGCGAAACCTGTTTCTTCAGCTCTTCCTGTTCATGGTCGGAGAGATCGGAAAGGAGTTCCCCGCCGCCGGTGATTTTCATCATCACGAGATTCATGAAATGATCCAGGAGCATCTGATAGAAATATTTGATGTCGACACCCGCATAGTACACCTCGTCGACAATCCTGAGGCATCGTGCGGCATCGCCCGCGAGTACGGCCGCGGAGATTTCATAGAGAAATTTCCGGTCCCCCACACCCAGGAGCGTCTCCACGTCGTCATCGGCGATTTCCATGCCCGAAAAGGCAATCATCTGGTCAAACACGCTCTGGGCGTCCCTGATGCTTCCCTGCCCCGCCCGGGCGATCCAGGTCAGCCCCGTGTTGCTGATGGTGATGCCCTCACTGTCGGCGATTCCCCTGAGATTATCCATGATTTTTCCGAGCGGTATGCGCCTGAAATCAAAATGCTGGCAACGGGAGAGAATCGTGGCGGGAACTTTGTAAATTTCCGTGGTGGCAAACATGAAAATCGCATGGGGAGGAGGCTCCTCAAGCGTTTTCAGAAGGGCATTGAAAGCCTCCTTGGTGAGCATGTGCACTTCGTCGATAATATAAATCCTGTACCGGGACGAAACGGGTGCGTATTTGATTGTTTCCCTGAGTTCCCGCACTTCGTCGATACCGCGGTTCGAGGCGCCGTCGATCTCGTTGACGTCCAGAGAAATGCCTTCCGTGATTTCCCGGCAGTTCGAACACTGGTTGCAGGGGATCTCTGCCGGTCCCGTGGCACAATTGAGGGCCTTTGCGAGCACCCGCGCCACCGACGTTTTCCCCGTGCCCCGCGGACCGCTGAAGAGATACGCATGGGCGACACGGCCCAGGCGTATGGCGTTTTTCAGGGTCTTCACGACATGGTCCTGGCCCACGACGTTCTCAAAGGTCTGCGGTCTCCACTTCCGGGCCAGCACTCGATATTCCATGAAAGACTCCGATTACCTGAAGCGGGGGAAAAACTGATAGCCGGGTGATCCCGTAGCAAACGGCGAAATTGTTACCGCTGCTTCCTTCCGGACCTGACGGGGTTCACAACACGCCATTCCACGAGGCCCGGCTATCATTCCATTGACATTTTCGTAAAAAGTCAAATAAGACGGCAATGAAAAAAGCTCCACCGAGAAGGCGCGCACATCCTGAGGAATGAGGCGCAACGCAGCAGGTGGACTTTTTACGACGTCATCATCATTTTCCTGCAAAATCATGGCGGAGAGAGGGGGATTCGAACCCCCGGTACACCTTTGTGGGCATACACGCGATTTCCAGTCGCGTTCCTTAAGCCATCTCGGACATCTCTCCGCGAAATGAAACGCCTTTCTGACTTACACTTTGGTGACTTCGAAAAAAATATCCTTTTGCCCCGTCCCACGCAGGCAGGAATCCATGAAGCATTACAGCGGGACAGTATCATAATTAATGGCGGAGAGGGGGGGATTCGAACCCAACCGCCACAAAATATATATTAGCAATATCAAATAGTTACATCATTACATGGTCATGAAGTTAAAGTTTGGTTAAAGCTTTGACTCCAATTCCATACCCAATTCAGAGTGGTGAAGCTATCATAAAAAAAAGAATAAGAAAATCATAAATGCGGTTTCAGAAAGGAAAAGAGATTTTCTTTTGAATCAATCAGTCCCAGTTTTTTTCGTATGTTTTTTCTGTGCGTCTTCACTGTGTTGAGGGATATGTTGAGATACGCGGCAATCTCTTCCGAAGACATTCCACGTCCGATCTGCGAGGCGATCTGCAATTCTGCGGGAGTTAGTGAATAGATGATATGAGCCTTTTCAGAAGACAGTGAAGATTGTGAAGAGAACTGCCTGATGAGAAAATCCACATCATTTTTATAACTTTCAAGTTTCCTGTCACTTTTCATGCGTTCCAGTATGGGAAGCTGGACTTTTTTGAGGTCCATCATAATCTGGGTTTCCGCTTCATGGTGTATTTGTTCCATGTTCTTCGCGAGTGTCGCAATGGCATTTTTGTTCTCGATCACCTGCTGCCGTATCAATTCATGCTCACTCGTTATTCTGTCGAGTTCACCTTTCTTGGACAGAAGAACGAGGTTCGTATCGTTTAATTCACGCATCTTCTCTTTAAGGTCGTTTTCCAGTTCCTGAAATCTGTTTTGAATCTTCTCCTCCCTTGATTTTCGTTCCGTGATGTCATACATAATAGCAGTGCCTCCGACGAGTCGTCCTTCCTGCATCGCATGCCGTATCTTGACGAGAAACCATTTGAATTCCCCATCCTTGCATCGCAGCCGGTATTCAACATCATCGGATACATTTTCACCCTTTGCTACGGCATCAAGCCGTTGCTTCCGCACTGTCATGCTTTCTTCATTAAAAAAAAGAGATGTTGGAGTGGCGAGCAATTCGTCTTTCGTGTATCCCGACATTTCGCATAGCTCGTCATTGACTTGAATAAACCTGTCGTTTATCAGATCAACCTCCATGACGCCCACGGGGACATTTTTCGCGAGATACCTATAACGCTGTTCGCTTTCTTTGAGTTGATCTTCCGCCTTCTTGCGTTCTGTGATGTCTCGCACAACAGAGATCGATCCTGTGACTATACCATCACGAATAAGGGGTGTTCCTTGTATCTCGGCGAATACTTTTTTCCCGTCCTTCGTTATCAATCCATACACATTTGCAAGGTTCTTGCTACCCGACAGAAGCAAGGACAAGTTTTGAATGGCTTTGTCGCGGTACTCGGGCTGGAATACATACAACAAATTATGCGCAGGTTTGCCGGTAAATTCGTCCGGCGTGTATCCAAGGAACCTTTCGATGCTGGGTGAAACGGAAGTAACTATCAGATCGGCACCTACAGAATAAATGACATCATGGATATTTTCAAAATGGGTTCGGTATCTGTCCTCAGTTTCACGCATCCTAGCTTTTGCTTCGACACGCTCGGTAATATCCCTTGCGATAGCCAGGCCAACGTTTCTGCCTTCGATTACAGTCCGGATGGCTTTGAGTTCAACAGGAATCTTCTGCCCTGTCTTTGTTGCAAACGTCACCTCTTTCTGGAATCTGCCGGTTTTCATGACCTCACTTCGAAATAATTCAAAATCATCGACAGTAAGATGTGCTGAAATATCTATTGGTGCTAACTTCATCAACTCGGCTCGTGAATACTCCGTAAGTGTAACAGCTGCGTCATTCACGTATATAAATTTCCCCGGCGGTCCGCTTTCAACACTTTCGTACATGAATATGGCATCATTGACAGAATTCAAAACAGCAGCATGATCTTGAATTATGCATTTGATGTCCATGATTTGTTTCGGATGGGTATTGCTGTTTTTTGTTTTCATTCCTGATTCCCCAAAAACATGATAGAAATGGAATCAATCATACTTCTTAGTATTATTTTCGTGCGAGAAGTATTTTCTACAATAAATCAGGAGTTTCTTCTATCAATTATATTCCTACCCCACCTCATTCATCAGTAAATCCTGAACCTCTTTATCTTCAATACCCAAGTATCTCATCGTGATCGACGGACTCGAATAATTGAATCTCTTGCATCACATCCGTCCCAACGTTTGATAACGCACTATGAGCACATTCAATAACGGTCACTATTTGAGAGAGATACTACTCATAATCGATTTGAAGTCTCTTGCAGCCAAGTGCCATACTTCCGCAAATCTGCGGAAGGAGCTGG
>JAPLJO010000045.1 GCA_026388515.1 Deltaproteobacteria bacterium
AAGGCAACCCTCACAAATCCATGTTTCTCGTTCATCTGCTGAGTTACAGAGACAAGCCCGAATTCGAAAAGGTCTTCATGGATTTCATGGAAAGCAGCGTCGAGGGCGTCCGGCGGGTCATCGCGTCGGCACAGAAGAAGGGTATTATAAAATCAAAGATAAACGACCGCATTCTTGCCGGATTTTTTGTCAACCAGTATTTCACTGTCGTAGCCTTAAAAGAATTAGGGATATCGCAGCCTGTCATGAATGAAACAATTGTGGAGATCGTTCATAACATGATGAAGATTGAGTGATATATTTTTTTGTCTTAAAAGTAAGTGTTTACCACTCATTGAGTAGCAGATGCTAATCAACTTAGAGCGGGTCATGAAGAATACCTTAGTCGAACTTCTGGTAAAGCGGCTCGATGAAACACCTGACCGTGTCTATCTGAAATACAGAAAAGAAGGCGCGCAATGGCATGAAGTGACGTGGAAGGAGTACGGGACACGCATTGAAAGCTTCTCCCGTGCCCTCATGGCCCTCGGTGTCAACCGGGGCGATAAAGTTGCTCTCATCGGTACAAGCTCCCCCGACTGGTTTGTCGCCGACATGTCGATAATGACGACAGGCGCGATCACCGTTCCCATCTATTTCACGAGCAGCGGCGAGCAGATTGCCTACATTCTGAATCACTCCGAGGCAAAAATCTTTATCGTCCTGGACAAAGAATATCTCTCAAAGATAGAAAATCATCTGAAAAACATTTCCCTGTTGGAACAGGTGGTCGTCGTCAATGGTGAGCCTCCTGCCGACAATCCCCTCTTGATTGATTTCCCCACATTCATCAAAGGCGGCGATAGTCTTTCCTTCGAAGAACTTAAAACAAGAAGGGCTTCAATAACGCCCGACATGATAGCGACATATGTGTATACGTCAGGCACTACCGGCATGCCCAAGGCTGCCATGCTGACGCATAGAAATTATTACTCTGCTGCAGTGAGTGCCTATGAGTGGGAGAAATTCCTGATAAAAACCGACGAGCAGATAATAACTCCCAGCTTCCTTACCCTCGCCCATGTATTCGAGAGAAATACTTCCCTCCTTACACCCCTTCTGACCGGTGCATGCGTGTATTTCGGTGATCTGTCCCGTGCCCTCGACGACATGAGAGATATACAGCCGACCGTCGTCGTGGGACTCCCCCGGACATGGGAAAAGGCCTTTGAGACTATCATGGCGAACCGGAATGCAATGCCCGCAAAGAAACAGAAGATATTCGACTGGGCGCTCCGTGTCGGTCGCGACTACAACAGGCATCTCTATGAGAGAAAAAAAGCGCCTCTCACCCTGAAGACAGCGCATGCCATTGCCCATAAGCTGGTCATACAGAAAATACTGGACGGCCTGGGATTTTTTAAAAACGCGAAACACATAATGACTGGCGGTGCTGTATCATCGCGGGAAATTATTGATTTCTTCTTTTCCCTGGGGCTCTGGATCTGCCAGGTCTACGGCCAGACGGAGGCGCTCGGTATGGCATCCGTCGAGACCAGGGAATATATGCGGTTCGGTTCCGTGGGAAAGCCCTTTCCATTCACTGAAATCAAAATCGCAGCTGACGGTGAAATAATGGTGAAGAGCGGTATGGTATCTCCTGGATACTATAAAGACCCGGAACTCACGAAAGAAACTTTCAAAGATGGATGGCTCTATTCCGGAGACCTCGGATACATCGACGAAGACGGGTTTCTCTTCATCACGGGACGAAAGAAAGACATCATCATCACTTCGGGTGCAAAAAACATCACCCCCGCTAAGATCGAAGCCTCACTCATGATCTCTCCTCTTGTAGAACACGCCGTGGTGGCAGGGGACGGGAAAAATTATATCACCGCACTGTTAACACTGAACCTGGAAGAGGGTATTGCCTTCGCCCGGAAACAAGGGATTGAGATTGCGGATTATCAATCCCTTTTAACCGTTCCCGGATTGCGGAAAGAGCTTGAGAAGCATGTGGCGCAGATTAATGAAAAATACTCCCGGGTCGAGCAGGTAAAGAAATTTACGATTCTCCCAGAACCACTGACCGTTGAAGGCGATGAACTGACAAGCCTCAATAAAATAAAACGTTTTGCCGTGATGAAGAAATACGAAAAAGAAATTGATGCCATGTATTCATAATATCTCATACATCCGGAGAAAGGAGGGCATTCCATGGCGGTGAAGAAAGAGATGGCGGGCATGAAGATGGAGGAATTCGAATTCCCTGTTGAGAGGGGAAAGATAAAAGAATTCGCGAACGCGATTTGTGACCCGAACCCCGTGTATCGCGACAGAGAGTACGCGCGGCGGCAGGGATTCCCCGATGTCATCGCGCCGGTCACCTTTCCCGTCGCATCAAGTTTTCAAATGCCCTCTGATAATTACGTTCTGGAAACGTCACTCAAGCTGGGCATGGACCCCGGCAAAAGCGTTCACGGCACATTTGAAATCATCCACAAAAGACCGATCTCGGCAGGAGAAACGCTTCGCGGAGAATCGGTGATAGGCAACATCTACGACAAGGAAGGAAAGCGCGGGGGAAAGATGACCTTCGTCGAGATGAAACAGAACTTCTACGATGAAAAGAACGAGCTGGTGGCGACCATCAGCAATGTCTTTATCGAGAGGGCTTAGAGGAACCGCACAAAGGAGAAATTTCCATGGCAACTGCAAAGCTCTATTTTGAGGATGTGAAAGGCGATGAAACGCTCCCCTCCTTTCAGTTGACGGTAACCCGGACCCATATCGTGAAATACATCGGCGCGGGAGGAGATTTTTTTCCCATACATCATGACGAGGAATTTGCAAAATCGGTGGGGCTTCCCTCCGTCTTTGCAAACGGTCTCATGCACGGCGGGATGCTGACAAGGGTATTGACCGACTGGGCAGGAGACGGAAGGGTCGGGCGCTACAAGATACGGTTTGCATCGATGGTCTGGCCGGGCGACACGCTTACTTTTGCAGGGCATGTTGTCAAGAAATACCAGCAGGATGGTGCAAACCTCGTTGATTGCGAGCTTTCCGTCGTAAACCAGAAAGGGGAGAGCGCGATTACCGGGGAGGCTACCGTAACGCTGCCCACGAGAAAATAATTCAAGGAGAATAACGTATGGATTTCAACCTGACGGAAGAACAGCGGATGTTTGCCGACTCCGTTGAAAAATTTGCCCAGAAGGAAATCGCTCCCGGGGTAGAGGAGCGCGAAGAAGTTACGGGATTTTCCATCGATACGTGGAAAAAAATGTCCGCATTCGGTCTGAACGGGCTGTGCATCCCTGTCGAGTACGGGGGCGGCGGGGCAGACCCGATCACCACGATCATCGGCACACAGGCATTTGCCCGGGGCAGCGGCGATTTTTCTCTGGTTGTGGTGTGGCTTTCCCACCTTCTTCTCGCTGCCATGCCGATTGTGGATTTGGGGACAGAGGCGCAGAAAAAGAAATATCTCCCCAAAATGGCATCGGGAGAGTGGATCGGAGCCTATGCACTGACAGAACCCGAGGCCGGCACCGATGCCACCGGCCTGAGAACCACCGCAAAAAAAGAGGGCGACCATTATATCTTGAACGGGAGCAAGACCTTTATATCCAATGCCCCGATTGCAGATGTATTCGTGGTCTTTGCATCCATCGATCTTTCCCTGAGAGCAGGGGGAATCACCATCTTTATCGTCGACAGGAACACCCCGGGGCTGACCACGGGAAAGCCCCTCAAGAAATACGACGGTCATTCCGCGCCCACCGGAGAAATCTTTTTTGAAGACTGCAGGGTCCCGGCGGAAAACCTGCTTGGCAAGGAAGGCGAGGGATTTCTGGCGATGATTTCATCTCTCGGATGGGAGCGCATGGCGTTTGGCTCGAGTATTGGCATCATGGAATGGGAGCTGAACCAGTGCATCGCCTACGCGAAAGAAAGAAAACAGTTCGGAAAGCCCATCGCCAAGTTTCAGCTTGTCCAGGCCATGCTTGCGGAGATGAAGATAGACATCGAGGCTGCCCGATACCTTGTCTATAACCTGGCGTGGAAAAAACACACGAAGACCGACACGGCTCTCGATGCCGCCATCACGAAAACATTTGTCACCGAGGCGGCCAACCGGAATTCCCAGAAGGCGGTTCAGATATTCGGCGGCAACGGTTGCATGCGCGAGTATCCCATCGGTCACGGTCTCTGGGCAAGCAAGATGAGCATGATCGGCGGCGGGACATCACAGATACAGCGGGTCATCATCGGCAGACTATTAACGGGTTCATAGGACCTGAGACAGAAGGAGGAATTATTCATATGGGAAGTATACGAGGTAAAGCTGCGATTGTCGGCGTGGGAGAGGTGCCGACGGGCATGTATCCCGAGCGCTCTTTCATAGACGCCGCGGTTACGGCGTCGGAGATGGCAATTAAGGATGCGGGTATACCCAAGAAAGAGATCGACACGGTCCTTCCTATCATTGTTGTTGCCAATCCTCTCGATAATGCCAACATGGTCTGCTCATGGATGATCGAGGAACTGGGGCTTGGTAAGACGGCGAAGAGCAATTTTATGGTTGCCTCGGGAGGTTCGAGTTCCGCCAATGCCCTGAAGACGGCGGTAGCGCTGATCACTGCGGGACTGTCGAAGGCTGTCCTTGTGGTGCACAGCGATCGCCTGGGAACCGGTCTCGATCTCGCCTCGGCGATTACACAGTTCGCCAAAGTATCAACAAGCCAAGAGTATGAGATTCCCTATGGGTTCAGCCAGTTGGCCCTGGCCGGTTTTCTCCAGCAGCGCTATATGTTTGATACGGGAACGACGGAGCGACAGATTGCCGCTGTCGTGGTGGCACTCAGGAAATGGGCCGCCTTGAATCCCAATTCCATCTTCTATCAGAAACCCATCACGATAGAAAAAGTCCTTGAGTCTCCCATCATTTCCACTCCAGTGCGCCGGCGCATGATGAACAAACTCTGTGACGGCGCGTCGGCCTTTGTGGTTACCAGCGCCACACGGGCACGAGACCTTACCGACAAACCCGCTTATGTACTCGGCATAGGCTCACGGTGCACCAATTTCACGGTCACCCATCAGCCTGATCCGCAGAAGGCTTGGGCGCCTGCGGCACGGGATGCGTACCGCATGGCAGGCATCGGTCCCGGGGATATAGATGTGGCGGAAATCTATGATGCCTTCCCCACATTTGTTTTGATGTCAATGGAGATTCTCGGACTCGTGGAACGCGGAGCGGCGGGGAAATTCGTTGAGGAAGGACATACCTCCCCGGGTGGAAAGCTCCCCGTCTCTACCAACGGCGCGATGATGGCCCAGGGGCACACCGGCGCCGGAGGAGGACCGGCGCTTCTGGTGGAGGGGGTACGCCAGATTATGGGCAAAGCAGGCGAACGGCAGGTGCCGAATGTGAAGAATGTCGTGGTCACAGGTTCGGGCGGAGTCGGCATGGACTTCCATGTCGAAGTCCTGGGAAAGGAGGTGTAATCATGAGCGGATACAACAAACCATTGCCGTTGATCACTCCCCTCAGCAAGGTCTTCTATGACGCCTGCAGGGATAAGAAGCTAATGTACCAGCAATGCAATGACTGCGGTGAAATCATATTCTTCCCGAAGCATCTCTGTCCGAACTGCATGAGTCGCAATCTCGGGTGGAAGGAATCGAAAGGAAAGGGGAAAATCCAGACCTTCACCGTGACCTACGAGGCGGCGCCGCCGGAGTTTGCAGCGGACCAGCCCTATGCACTTGCAATCATACGACTTGATGAGGGATTCCGGATGATGACCAACATCGTGGAGTGTGACTTCAATACTCTGTCCTGCGAGATGCCCGTGGAAGTCGTGTTTGATGCCGTGACGCCTGAAATCACGCTGCCGAAGTTCAGGCCGGCGGTAAAATAGAAAATAAATAATTCGAGAAAAGGAGAAAAGACATGAGCAAGAGTAAATATGACCCAATTTTTGAACCCATTAAAATCGGCAACGTGGAGATCAAAAACCGCATTGCCATGGCCCCGATGAATATGAACTATACCGGACCGCAGCATTATGTAAGCGATCAGCAGCTCGCTTATTTCGCAGCCAGGGCGAAAGGAGGAACGGGCCTCATTATCACCGATGCCGTATTTGGAGTGTGGCATCCGACGGCTGACACATACCGAAAGTATAACAACATGAGGCTCGACAATGAATTGTTTGTCGCAGGAATGTCCGAATTGGCGGAGCACATTCATTCATTCGGGGCGAAAGTTTTTGTGCAGATGGCAGTGGGCCCCGGAAGACAGGGTACGAGTGAAATGGGAGCCGTTCAACCCGTATCAGCGTCTCCTATCCCGTATAAGACATATCCTGAAAACCTGATCAACGGGATAGAACCTTTTTCAATGCTGCGCGCCCTGGGCTACCAGGGTGAACTTCCTGTCACCGATGATATCGATGAACTGCTCAGTTTTGCCAACAAGGTTCCTGGAACCCACATGAACGGGGAAACGCCCCGGGAGATTACCGTGGAAGAGATTCAGGAACTGGTGAAGGAGATTGGTGTCGGGGCAAAGCTCGCGAAACGGGCCGGCTTCGATGGGGTGGAACTCCATGCGTGTCATGGATACCTGATTCACAGCTTTTTCTCCCACCGGTCGAACCGCCGGACCGATCAGTACGGCGGGAGTTTCGAAAACCGGATCAGGTTTCTCCTCGAATGCCTCCGCTCAATGAGGAAATATGTGGGACCCGATTACGCAATCGGCGTCAGGTTCAGCGCCTCCGATAATCTTCCCGAGGGATTTGACGAGCACTTCGCCAAACGGCTGGCGAAGCGCTGTGAGGAAGAGGGTGTCAACTATATCCACCTCTCGGACGGTTCATACGAAAAAATGAATAATTTCCTGCCCAACGAGGAAGCATTAACCATCGACAAATCAGCCGTAATCAATCAGGGCTTGAATATTCCTCTGATATGCCCCTCCGTCCACAATCCCGATAATGTAGTTGATGCACTGACCAAGGGAAAGGCGGATATGATTTCCATCGGCCGCGGGCTCATTGCCGAACCCGAATGGGTCAACAAAGTCAAAGAAGGAAGGATCAAGGAAATCATTCGCTGCACCCGCTGCAATAAAGGCTGCATCAGCAGGTTCGTGCTTGGCTTGCCTTGCCGGTGTATCCTGAATCCCACTGTAGGACAGGAACGGTTTATCGATGAATATATGAGGCGACCGATCCTCCCGCTGAAAAAGCGTGTGTGGCAGACTCTGGCGGAAGTCGGCAAAGAACCAAGTGTGCCGATTAAAGGTCTGCGGCCGGAAGATTTATGAAGAACAGCCCCCCGGGCTTAGTCTTGAAAGGAGAGAACCCATGAAAGTCTATGATTCACATGCACATATTTTTATCAAAGGAGGGATCCCCGAAAAATATTTAATGGGAATCGCACGAACCATGAAACTTGTGGTGAAGAATAAATTCAAGATCGATATGACCATAGACGACGTCCTCAATCAGATGATCGAACCCTGGTATGATCCCGATGGTTTGAAACTTCTTGCCGTAATGGATCAGTCTGGTATTGAAAAGACGGTCATCTTCGGTTCCGATTTTGGTGCCGCCATCGGCGACCCTCCACTGGTACATCCTTTTGAAGGAAACAAGCTCTATGCTGAACTGGCCCGCAAACATCCGGATAGGTTTTTTGCGCTGTGTTCCATCGATCCGAGACGTCCCGGCGCCATAAAACATGCCGAGACATGTATCGAGGAGTGGGGAATGAAGGGGTTCAAGCTTCACCCCGCGGCTGGATTCTATCCCACCGATGAGATTCTCTGGCCCCTCTATGAAAAGTGCGCCGACTGGAATGTGCCCCTTGTCTTTCACACGGGAGGACAGCCCGCCGCGCCGGTATCCCTGGATACCCAGCGATCGCTCTTTCTCGCCGAAGCCGCATCCAGATTTCCGGATACCAAGTTCATTATGGCCCACGTTGCGATGGACATGTGGGCCGAAGCCGTTATGTACGGGAAGTTAATACCGAATCTCTACTTTGATCTTTCCTACCACCAGTTTTCCTATGTGACCTGGGGAGCGCAGAAATTTTATGAATGGGTGCGCTTCCTGATTGACGAGTGCGGCGCGAGCAAACTCCTCTGGGCTACCGACACACCTCTGCCGACCGCCTTGTTGCCGACGGATCAGTACGTAAAAGTATTCACAGAACGGCAGACGGATATCCCCTTCACCGACGAAGAGATTGAGTTGATGATGTGGAAAAATACAGCAGAGGTGTTCGGAATATAATGACAATCAATGAATTTGATGTGTGCATTATCGGATCGGGTCCCGCCGGGGCGGCTGTTGCGAAGGCCCTGACGGGATCGGGATTGAAAACAGTAATTCTGGAAAAGCAGAAACTTCCCCGCTACAAAATGTGCAGCGGCATGCTTTTCCCCGAGGCGCAGGCAATTATTCGTCGGACATTTGGAGAAATCCCCGAAAAGGTGATGAGCACACCCAGAACATTCAAGGGAATCCGTCTCTATCCCACCAAAGACACTCCACCGGATAAACCATTGGAAATTCTCATGCCCTCGCCGCTGTTTTCAAAAGAACCCGGCCTCGTGAACTATCTGCTGAACGTGTCGCGTGCAGGGCTGGATTACTGGTTGTGCACGCAGTCGGACGCAACAATCCTGGACAACTGCACTATACGCAAGTTGGTCAAAAAGGATGGAAAAATTGTAATCAGGATCGATCAAGAGGCAAAAGATGTAGAGATACACGCGAGGTATCTTGTGGGCGCGGACGGCGGCCAGTCAATGGTGCGGAAAAAATTCTTTTCGGATGATTCAAAACCGATCGCACAGATACCCGCCTACGAGGAGCATTATACCGGCAGTGTGAATCTCGATACGGAGCAATGGTTTTATGCCTTCCTGGATCCCGAATTTTCACAGGGATTTGCATCATTCCATCAGAAGGACAATCGCCTCATTGCTGTTACCGGTGTTCTCGAGGGGCGATTACTCAAATCGTACTTTGATAAATTCAGAGCGCACCTGGAACAGGCACATGGTCTTGTCGTCAAAGAGCGTGTTCACAGTTACGGCATCGTTCTCACCGATATGTGCTTTCGCGGCGATTTCCGCCTGGGAGAAGACAACGTTCTTCTCTGCGGGGAAGCCGCCGGATTCATGCGTTTTTTTACGGAGGGCATCACCACTGCACTGATAACCGGCCTGAAAGCGGGAGAATCAATCCTGAAACATGCGAAGGCTGGAGGAAACCTTATCGAAATGTACGCGGAGGCCGTGGCACCCGAGATTAAAGTAGTCACGGAACAGCATATGCAATATGCGTCGGTAATTGCATCAATGATATAACAAAAAATCAGAGAGGGGTGAGGACACATAGACGACCAGATATATCATGACCTTCGACAGCTTCTTGATTCAATACCCAACGGGTTCCCGAAAACTGAGAGCGGAACTGAAATCAAGCTTCTGAAAAAGATTTTTACACCGGAGGACGCGAAGGTCGCCTTGCAGCTCCGCCTGACTCCGGAAACACTTGAACAAATCGCCGACAGAACGGGGGTGAGCAGAGACTACCTCTCGGTACAGTTGCAGGAGATGGTGCAAAAAGGCCAGATATTCCTTTTGAAACTGGGCGGCATGACCTTCTACCGCCTCCTTCCCTGGGCGGTGGGCGTATTCGAATTCCAACTCGGCAGAATGGACAGGGAGCTCGCCGCTCTCGCCGATGAATATTTTAAAAGCGTCGACGTGCGGGAACTGTTCAAAGTCAAGCCGGCAATCATGAGAACCATTCCCATTGAAACGGCAGTTGCAGGTCAAAGCGAAATTGCATCCTATGAAAGCGTGAGGAGCATGCTGGAGCGGGCCACATCATTTGCAGTGGGGGACTGCATATGCAGGAAAAAGGCACACCTGCTCGGCAAGGGATGTGACAAATCGCTCGAGGCCTGTTTGAGGATCGCGCCGTTCGAGAACATTTTTGATGACATGTTAAAAGACCTGTCACCGGACAACAACTACATCGGCAGGGTGATTTCAAAGGAGGAGGCTTTCAGGATTATTGATATGACGGAGGAAGCCGGCCTCGTCCATGTGGTCGAAAACTACAAAGAGGGTATTCTCAATATCTGCAACTGCTGCAGTTGCTGCTGTATCCCCCTGCGAGCGATTCGCCGGTGGGGAATCGATTCGGGCAGTCTCGCGAAATCACATTATGTAGCCATCGTCGACGAAGACCTCTGCACCGGCTGCGAGATATGCGTGGAGCGTTGTCAAGTTGAAGCGATACTCGTTGACGACTATGCGAAAATCAACGAGCGGTGCATCGGATGCGGTCTCTGTGTAACGACATGCCCCACTGAAGCCATACGGTTGATAAAGCGAAATTCTGATGAGATGGAAGATATACCCGAATATGAGATCGACAGGTTCGAAAAAAGAGCGGCAGCACGGGACAAGCTGGATGATTACAAGAAGCTGTTGTGAGCAGCCGGGCTGTGTACAAATAATCAGAGAATTATGAATTATTAATAATTTGGGTGTGGGGATACCTAATGCATACCCAGTTGTATCTTGACGGCTTCCTCAATCCTGCGCATTTCTTCCTCAGAAAGAATGCCGGCGCGTCTAAAGAGCCTTGCCTTACTAACAGTCGCCAATTGATCCGCCATGGCCTTGCTCTCGTTGCCTTCAAAAACCACCAGCGCCTCGCTGGGATAAAGGCGATCCGTCTTGCTGGTAAGAGGAATAACCTGAACTCTATTGAGAAACTTGTTTGATGCGTCATTGCTGATGATGACAGCAGGACGTTTCTTTTTGATTTCCCCTCCAAGAGAGGGATCGAAATTGACCCACCAGACTTCACGTCGTTTCATGATCCACGTCCTTAAAGGTGATTTCGGCCCATTCCGCGGCTTCCTCTTCACGACTTTTGTCTTTCGCCATTTCGGCGTAGGCCGATTCCAGATTGGGACGCACGACGTGTGGACGGACTATTTCCTGGACAAATCTGCTGATTTTACGGGGACCTATGATTTTGTGGAGGCCCGCATAGACCTCTTCGTCAATGGTTATGGTCAATTTCTTCTGCATGGCACACCTCCTATACGTATACTGTACGTGTAGAGAGTCGACATGTCAATGGTAATAATTCTCATACTCAGAGAATTACGAGTTATTTATAATCGGGTTGCCCGGGATTCGCAGGTATATTTTTGTGCCCGATCCTTCCTTGCTTTCGATTCTCATCCGCCCGTATTCCGGGCCGTACAATAACTGCAATCTCTGATTGATATTGGAAAGGGCAATACCGGCGCCGGTCTGTGATTCTCCTCTATCGCTCAATATATTTGCCCGCTCCGCATCGGGTATACCCGCCCCGTTGTCTTCAATCATAATCTGCAGGTCGCCGTCAATCTCCGCTGTCTCAATGGTGATGAGTCCGTTCCGATCGCTCATGGCGAGGCCGTGTTTCACGGCGTTTTCCACCAGGGGCTGGAGGGTAAACTGGGGAAGATGCCATTTCCCCTCGCCATGGTTGAGCCTATACGAGACTTGTATCCGATCCCCGAACCTCGCTTTTTCAATCATCAGGTATGCCCGCACGTTGTCCAGTTCTTCCTCGAGGCTGATAAGGCCTGATTCTCCTCTTTTCAGTGAGCTCCGATGAAAATTGCCAAGGTGGATTAACAGTTCCCGCGCTTTTTCACTGTCGGTCCTGCAGAACGACACGATAGTATTGAGGGCATTGAAGAGAAAATGCGGGTTTATCTGCGCCTGGAGGGCTCTTATTTCCGCCCTGTCAAGGAGCCGTGCCTGCTGCTCTATTTCCTCAAGCTCTATCTGGGTGGAAAAAAGATGGGCCAGACCCACCGCCAGTTCCTCATCGATAAGGGTAACCCTGCTTCCCCGTCCCCGATACAGTATTAATGTTCCCACCACCGTGCCCTTCTTCTTGAGAGGAACGATAATGGCGCTCTCAAGAGGGCAGTCCGGAACAGTACATCCGATATTCTTTCTGTCGTTGATAACCTGATAGGTGCCGGTCCGGATGACGTCCGCCACCGCCGGGGTTATAATTTCCCTGCCTGAGAGATGGTGCCCTTCACCGGGGCCGGTAAAGGCGAGCATTGTATGGCGGTCTGTAATGGCAACGGCAGCTACATCGGTCACCTCTTTTATGAGATTGACGGTTTCCCCGGCTGATTTGAAATTGAGTCCTTTCCTGAGGTGGCTCACCGTCCGTCTGGCTATGCTGAGTGCTTTCTGCGCCTGAACGGCACCCGCCCGTTCTTCCTCTTTCAGGAATATGTAGATGATCTGAACGAAAAGTGCCGCCCCCATGGCATTGAGTACTACCATCGGAAGAGTAATTATCTGCGTCACATGGAGCGCGTCAGAAAAAGGTTTGCTAATGGCGAGCACCAGAAGCATCTGGATCCCTTCGCCGATGAAGGTGATGATAAAGGCAAGCCTCCAGTTCAGGGTATCTTTTCTTATATAATGCGATATAAGGCCCGCTCCGATTCCTTCGAGTATGGTGGCAAGACCGCAGGGAACGGAGGTAAATCCTCCCAGGAGTATTCTATACCCGCCGGATATCACACCGGCTCCTGTACCGACAAGACGGCCTCCTAAAAGACCGGCTGTGACGGCGATCATGCCTCTCAGGTTGGCGATAGCTCCAAATACAGGTATTCCTGCATTTGTTCCGATAATCCCGAATATCCCGAAAATAAGCATGATGAGAAATTTTTCATACGTATTGGTTCTTTTGAGGAGAATATTCCTGAAGGCAGTGAGCTGCATCAGCACGAAACAGGCCGCCACAATCAGGCCGAAACGCTCAACCAATGTAATAAAAAGCTGAAACACATCCACTTTTTTCTTCCCTCTGTGTAAAAAATTTTCCCCGGCCTGGAGTGTTCATGAATGCCGGAAGCCCAGCAGTACTCTAATTTTCTTGTTATTCTCGCGCAGGCGGGAATGACAAGAAAAAATAATCGTTCAGAAACGCAATATGGTTTTTAAATGTTTTACGCTGCTTCTGCTGACAGGTATTTCAGTACACCGGTTATCCCCCATTGAGATCAAATATTTTCCATCGATCCATGGAACAACCTCCCTGATATGGTCGAGATTCACGAGGTGGCTGCGATGGGCCCGGAAGAAATGCTCTTTCTTCAAACGATCTTCCAGTTCGTTGAGTGTCATCGGACAGAAGTATGATCCCGACTTTGTGAATATCTTTGATTTCCCCTCGATGGCGCTGCAGAAAAAAATCTCAGTGGGGGATACCAGAAGAATTTTCCCCTTTTCAATCACAGATATCCTGATAAATCTTTTCTCTGAAAATCTATTCTCGAGCCCGTCTATAATATCCCGGAGATCCGGTGGATTCAGCCGCGCTGTCCGCGATTCCTTCAGACGCTGTACCGTTTCTTCCAGCCTCTCTCTTGAAAAAGGCTTGAGAATATAGTCGGCGGCCCGCACCTCGAATGCCTCGATGGCGTACTCGTCATAGGCTGTTGCAAACACAATGGATGGCGGATGCTGAACGGTTATCATTTCTCTTGCCACATCAAAGCCGTTCATATCAGGCATTTTAATATCAAGGAAAACCACATCCGGCTCGAGCTCCTTTATGCAGGCCACGGCCTCCCTTCCGCCGTGAGCACAGCCTACGACCTCAACATCTTCACGCTCACCGAGAAGATGCGACAGTTCGTCGCAGGAAGGTATTTCATCATCAACGATAACACAGCGAAGCTTCATGGACATGTCCCTGAAATGTTCAGAGGTTTTTTTTACCATCATACGGCTCTTTTAGCAAAGATTTGTCCGCACCGGGGCGAGAGAATACGACCCCTGAAGACATCACTCATCACTGTCAAAATGCAGTTGAACTCCCTCAATCTGCAGTTGAACCCCAAAAAAACACCTTTCGTGGTATACGCTTTACTTCCAATTAAAATCTGGATACTTATCATACAAAAAGAGAGTTTACATTGCCTGTACAATACGGGGGGAGGGGGAGGAACCGAAGCGTGGTGAAAATGTCTGACTCAGGAAGAGATGGAGGAGCGTTGCGTATCGACCCGTCCCTGTGCACACCGGGGGGGATTGCACCGGGGAAATGGAAAGAGCGCACTCCCCATCCTTCCTGCACCATGCTTCGGGAGGGACGGGAGCTGAAGCGATGCACGTTGAGCGTGAGTCTGGCGATAGCGGAAGCGCTCCGCCTGGCAAATGTCGGCATCATCTGTTCCTATCCGATTACATTCCAGAATCCAGTCGTTGAATTTCTGTCGGAATATTGCGCCGGACATAGAGCAAGAACACGGTTTCTTCATCTGAAAAACGAGCGATCCGCCATCGCCGCATTCACGGGAGCGGCCTCTACCGGCATTCGTACGTTCACGCTTGCCTGCGATGGAATTCAGTCCCTGATGAACGAACTTTCCGACTGGGAATCCACCATCGGGTTTCCCGTCGTCATCGCCGAGATTCGCGGAGGGATGATGCCCTTCCCGTTTGTCCGGGGGACACAGCGGGATCTCGCTTCGCTGAAACCAATGGGGTGGCTCCGGTTGAGTTGTGAAAATAACCAGGAAGTTCTCGACACAATCCTGCAGGCGTACTGTCTCGAAGCGCTGGTGAACCTGCCCGTCACGGTCGTTCTGGATGACTCCTGCCATTCTTATGATAATGAATCCGTGGAAATTCCGGAGCAGCGCACAGTGAATCAATTTCTCGGGCAATCCGAATCGCCTCGCGGAGGAACCGTGAGACCTCTCCGTACCGGCAGGTCAAGGTCAATGCCGGCGGGATTCAGAGGCAGACGCCCTGCCGTCACCGGGACCACGGAAAATGTTCAGGCACGCTTCCTGGAAGTTGAAGAAAACTTTGAACACTACTTCCATCGCCGCTATGGCGTGGTCGAAGCCGTTCACTGCGATGATGCCGAGATAATCGTGGTAACGACCGGCACGGCTTCACGCGCGGGCCGTGAAGTGATTCATTCCCTGCGAAAGAGAGGGGAGAAGGCCGGACTTCTTAAAATCAAACTGCTGCGGCCCTTCCCGGCCGACTCTGTCCGCAACGCCATCGGATCGGCAAAAAAAATCGCCGTGGTCGACAGGGATCTGTCCTTCGGATCAAGAGATCTCCTGGCCAGGGAAGTGGCGGCAGCGCTTGAAGGAGTCCCCGAGCTGCCTTCAGTTTTCAAGTATATCGCCGGCATGGACGGATGCGACATCACCGCCGATACGATGGAAGAAATCTACGATATGACAAAACGACGTGCGGCGCCGCAAGAAGAAAGCGCCTGGATTGGTCCTCACGGATTTTCCATGAAGGACACTGCGTAATTGATTTTTTATTGTTTTCACTCTATCTGACTGCCCACTCAATTTAATCCTCGGACATCTAATGAATACCCATCTGTCAACGATTTTCATTGTGTTCGTGCTACTCATACCATAAGGATAACGGAACAAAAGGCAAGAGTTTCGTGGTACAATGCATCAATATTTTTTCCGGGAATAATGTCAAAGTCGAAGATTAAGAGACTGACTTTCCCCGCAGACTTGTTGGAACGCATAAGGAAGGACAATGAAGAGAACTGGAAGAGTGCTGGTCTGCACAGTAACGCTCGTCATGATCTGGTTGTCTATCGGAATAGCGGCGGTCGAGGAACACCATAATGATGTCGTTGTAGTCGGCACCGGCGTCTCCGGACTTGCCGCCATCTGGGAGTTGGCACGCAGTAACATCGACGTGGCGGTAATCGAGATGTCGTCCCATTACGGCGGTACCGCGCTGATGAGTGAGGGGCGCATCTGCATCATTGGTACCCCGGAACAGGCGCACGCCGGTATGCCTGACTCACCGCAGATTGCCTTTGAGGACTTCACGGCGTTCGGTCGCGACGAGCGCGGCTCCGGACCTCACGCCGAGTGGGTACACTATTACGTGACGGAGTCCCGCCGCGAGATTTACGATTGGCTCACCGGGCTCGGAGTGCGCTTCGAAAAGGACGTGGGACTGATGCCCGGCAATCGTGTACCGCGCTGGCATCAAGTCATCGGTAAAGGACGAGGTCTCATCGAGCCGATCTATCGCGAATGCGCGCACACCGGCAACGTAACCTTCTTTTGGAGTACCAGGGCTGTTTCGTTGCTCCGGGACGGCGACCGCATCAGAGGGGTAAGGGCGGAGCGGCTCGGCGACCATGCGAAAATCGATTACCTTGCACCGGTCGTGATACTTGCGACGGGCGGCTTCCAGAGCAATATGGATATGGTCCGCGAGAACTGGCCAACGGACTTGCCGTTTCCCGATCGTTTGCTGATAGGCGCCGGGCTGAACGCGGTCGGATCCGGCCACGAAATGGCACAGGCAGCCGGCGCACAACTAAAGAACATGAGCAATCAGTGGAACTATGCGACCGGCCTGCCCGACCCCCTCAATCCGGCCGGCCAACGCGGCCTGAACACCTTCAGCCCGCAGTCGATCTGGGTCAACAAGGCAGGTCGGCGTTTCGTGAGTGAGTCGCAGGACACGAAGACGACCTTCCCGGCGGTTCTTCGGCAGCCGGGCAGCACCTATTGGGCCGTCTTCGATAGCGCAGCCCGCGGGACATTTTTCGTCTCCGGGTGGGATCGCCAGACAATCGAGAGCACTATCTTCGACAATCCGGCCATGACGCTGTTTGTTAAGTCGGCCCCGACGGTTCGTGAACTCGCCGAGGCAGCGGGACTTCCTCCGGATGCAATCGAGAACACCGTCCGCCGCTGGAACGAAATGGTCACGGCAGGCCGCGACGACGACTTCGGGCGCATCGGCAGCGGCCAGTCATCCTGGTCACACCCATCCAGAATCGAGCGGCCGCCTTTTTACGCCGTGCAGTTCTTCCCCTTGACGCGCAAGAGTATGGGTGGTGTCGCGATCGATATGTCCTGCCGCGTCACCGATAGCTCGGGCCGCCCGATTCCAGGCTTGTATGCCGTGGGCGAGTTAACCGGTCTGGCAGGAATCAACGGAAAGGCATCTCTCGAAGGAACATTCCTGGGTCCATCCATCGTCACCGGCCGTGTGGCGGGACGGGCCGTTGCAGCTGAGTTGACGGCTCGAAAAAAGAATTGACAGTATCTCCTGTCGCTTACTTCCCCCGCACCGGCATTTTCAGAATCGCATCCAAAAGCACCCTCATCGCAATGCAATCGTCCTCGTTGTAGTCGAGGATCCGCTGCTTTAAATTCCCGTCCCCCGTTTCAACCAACCAGTGGTACCACTCGATGGACGCCGCCCCGGAAGGCTCGCGGTCACGCCAGGAAAAGCCCAGA
>JAPLJO010000037.1 GCA_026388515.1 Deltaproteobacteria bacterium
TAGTGGGGTATGAGCTTCAGTTCGTAGTCAACATACGATTTAAGAATCGTCGCCCGGTTTTTCGGGTTGAAGGGATAGGGGCCGAGCGCAAAATCGGGTTCGCCGCCCAGTTCGCCGATAATCATTCCGAGCCAGTGCATGTGCCACATTTCTTCACGGCACCGTGAAAGAAGGCTTGCACCTGTCGGTGTGTCTTCCCCTTCCTGGTAACTGTGAATCAGATAGCGCACCACGGCCGCATGCTCATCCCTCAGGTCCCTGTTCAGCATTGCGATAAGTTCTTTCCGCTTCATGGCATCCCTCCCCAATAAAATATGATGGCGTGGGAAGAAAGTCCATCTTCTGCGATGTACTTTCTTCCCAGTTACTGGTTTTTCCCTCAACGCACCCGTACTATGGCGAAGATCTTTTTCCCCTTCCGCAGGCGGATTTCCCCCCCGGCATCGATATGATCGGGGCCTATTTTCATATCGAAGGCCTGTATCTGCTCTCCGTTTATGTATCCTCCCCCCTGCGTAAGTACCCGTCGCGCTTCCCCTTTCGACCGGCACAGCTGGGCGTCGCAGAAAAGCTCGAACGCGGGGATGCCCTCCTCCAGTCTCTCTTTCGCAATTTCCACGAACGGTATCGCCGAGGTGCTCTCGGGGGCGGGCGTCCGGGGAATCCGGCTTGAGGGAAGAATGTCGTCCCTCACGGGTTTTATATTGAACGCCCCCATCGAGGCAGCCAGCGCCGCCTGTGCCGCCTCATCGCCGTGGGTAATGGCCGTTGCTTCGAAGGCGAGGACCGTTTTTGCCATGTTCAGCTCGGCATCCCGCAGTTGTGCGACCTTCTCAATTTCGTCCATGGGAAGATAAGTAAAAAGCGCGAGGAAGCGTTTCACGTCGGCATCATCCGTGTTGATCCAGTACTGGAAATATTCATACGGGGCGGTCAGGCGCCCGTCGAGCCAGACCGTGCCCTTTTCAGTTTTCCCCATCTTGTGGCCCAGGGACGTCACAATCAGGGGGAAGGTGACGCCGTATACTTTCCTGTCTTCCATCCGTCTCGTGAGGTCCATTCCCGCCACGATATTCCCCCACTGGTCATTGCCGCCCATCTGAATAAGACAGTTATAATGTTTGCAGAGATAATAGAAGTCGTAGGACTGGAGCAGCATGTAATTGAACTCGATGAAGTTGAGACCCGTCTCCATCCGCATTCGGTACGTTTCGGCGGCAAGCATCCGGTTCACGCTGAAATGGCGTCCGATATCCCTCAGAAACTCTATATAATTAAGCGGTGCAAGCCAGTCGGCATTGTTAAGCAGGAGCGCCATTCCCTCGCTGAAATCGAGGTACCGGGCAAGCTGCATTTTCAGGGATTCGGCATTGGCATTAATCTCCTCTTGCCGGAGAATCTGGCGCATCTCCGTCTTCCCGCTCGGGTCGCCGATGAGTGCGGTGCCGCCGCCGACCAGTGCAATAGGACGGTGCCCGTGGCGCTGCATCTGTGCGAGCGCCATGATGGGGACGAGACTCCCTATATGAAGGCTCGATGCGGTCGGGTCAAAGCCGATGTAACAGGTAATGCGATCACCTCCGAGAAGCTCCCGAACACTTTCTTCATCGGTTACCTGCTCGACGAATCCCCTCTCCTTCAGCACATCATAGACATTCTTCACCTTCATCACCCTGTCCGATTCCGCAGTGCACGCATCCGCCGCCCGTCATCAATTCTCGTGCGGGCAAGAGCAAATCTCCGCACTATCAGCCTTTCATTTCGATATTCACACGCTCGATGGCCCTTGTTCTGCCGGATTTCCCGTCAATATCCAGTATTACTCCCTGCAGCCATACATCGCCCTTCGCCACGTCGAATTTCACCGGCATCATTGATAAAAATTTTCCGACGGCAATATCCTTACTGATGCCGAGCACCGAATCGAAGGACCCCGTCATGCCGGCATCGGTGATATATCCCGTGCCCATCGGCAGAATCTTCTCGTCAGCCGTCTGGACATGAGTATGTGTGCCGATGACGGCACTCACTCTTCCATCAAGAAACCATCCCATGGCCTGTTTTTCCGACGTGGCCTCGGCATGCATGTCGACGATGATAATATTCGTCACCGCGGAGAGCCGCTCGATTTCCTTCTCCGCCGCCCTGAACGGGCAGTCCAGCGGGCGCATGAACACGCGCCCCTCCAGGTTGATGACGGCCACCCGTTCTCCGGCGCCGTTTGATGATATGATGCTTCCCCCCCCGGGCGTTCCCGCGGGATAGTTCGCCGGCCGCAGGAGCGCGGGATAATACTCGATAAACTCCAGCACTTCCTTCTTGTCCCAGATGTGATTGCCCGACGTGAGGATATCGATCCTGCTCCGGAAGAGCTCATCCACCACGTCCCTCGTGACGCCGAAACCACCGGCCGCATTCTCGCAGTTGGCAATCACAATATCAATATGATGATTCTGCATCATCGGGGGCAACAGCTGCCCCACCGCTCTTCTGCCCGGTTTGCCGACTATGTCACCGATAAAAAGTAGCCGCATGATCGCCCCTATTTCGCAAATTCACTCACGCGCATCTCACGAATGACGGTGACTTTTATCTGTCCGGGATAGGTCAGTTCATCCTGAATCTTCTTCACCACATCCTTGCACAGCATCACCGCATCGTCGTCCGATATCTTTTCATTTTCCACAATGATTCGTAATTCCCGGCCTGCCTGAATGGCGTAACATTTGTCCACACCGCCGAAGGATGTTGCAATCGCTTCGAGCTCGCTGAGACGCTTGACATAGGACTCCAGCATCTCCCTCCGGGCCCCCGGCCGTGCAGCGGAGAGCGAATCGGCCGCCTGGACAAGAACCCCCAGGATGGTGTTGGTGCGGCCGTCATCGTGATGGGTTCCTATGGCCTGCACGATTTTTTCCGATTCTCCAAAGCGACGCGCATAATCCGCGCCGATCGAGGCATGTGTGCCCTCGACTTCATAATCTATCGCTTTCCCGATATCGTGCAGCAGTCCCGCCCTCTTTGCCTCCTTGACATTAAGACCGATTTCGGCGGCCATCATGCCCATCAGATGGGCCACCTCAATCGAATGAATCAGCACATTCTGGGAAAAGCTCGTTCTGAACTTCAATCTTCCGATGAGGTTTATAAGCTCAGGATGAAGATCGTGAACACCCGCATCAAAGGACGCCTTTTCGCCGGTATCACGAATGACCTCGTTTACCTCCGTTTTGACCTTCTTGACCACCTCCTCGATTCTGCCGGGATGTATCCGTCCGTCACTTATGAGGTTTTCTATCGACCGCCGTGCAATCTCCCGGCGGATGGGGTCAAAGCTCGAGAGGACCACTGCCTCGGGAGTGTCGTCGATGATGAGGTCGGTCCCCGTGGCCGCCTCGATAGCCCTGATGTTCCTGCCCTCACGCCCGATGATGCGGCCCTTCATCTCGTCGGAAGGCAGCGTGACCACCGATACCGTGTTTTCCACCACAAAATCACCTGCATAGCGCTGGCATGCATAGGCAAGGATTTCACGGGATTTTTTGTCCGCTTCCCGGCTGGCCTCCTCTTCAATCTTCCGTACTTTGCCCGCCGCCTCATGCTTTGCATCGGCAAGCATCGACTGGATGAGATAATTTTTTGCCTCTTCCGATGAAAGTCCGGCAATTTGTTCAAGTTTTGACTTCTGCTCCTCGATCAGCGTATCCAGCCTGGCATGTTTATCGTTCAGCTGTGCCTCTTTGTTTAGGAACGTGTGCTCCCGCTTTTCCAGGTTGGCTTCTTTCTGAACGAGCATGTCAAGCTTCTTGTCAAGATTGTCTTCCTTTACCCGGAGCTTTTTCTCGATGTTCTCAATTTCGGTTTTTTTGCCCTTTGTCTCTTTTTCAAATTCATTTTTTGCCTTTAACAGCTGATCCTTCGCCTGTAGTATGGCTTCTTTCTTTATGCTTTCCGCTTCCTTCTTGGCCTCGTTGATTATCCTCACGGAAAGATTTTCCGACGATTCGAGCATTTTGCCCGAAAGCTTTTTTCGCAGCACATACCCCGCGATGCCGCCCACCAGGACAGACACGATTGCCGTTAAAATCAACACGATATAGTTACTGTATGGCAACAAATTCACACCTCCCCACTGATTTTCTTCCGATTGTGCAGTGAATTAAAAGGCGGGAAAACAGACCGTCAGCTTGTGATGCTCGACCCTGAGATTACAGATCGTATTGCCGGAACGCTTTGAAAAGGGCTTTGGTATGAAAGTATTAAAAGATTCCCCCGCGGATGCCGTGTTAACCTTGCCTTTGAACCCGTTTCAATGATGGTTCCCTGTTGTTGTTTCAGGCTTCCCATAATCATTCCTACGAGGAAGAAAACGGGCATGCACACCACTAACAAGGAAGGGCCCCCGGTGAAAAGGTGTTGGTTCAAAAAACTTATGTTAATCACGAACATCGCAGGGGATTCAATCATGTATTTTTTTGTACAGTATGAATATAATCCAACAATTTCTCAGCCCTGCCTTCGATTGCTGTACTGATCACCTCTTTTTCATCGGAGATCGTAAACAATTCGTCGGCAATATTCAAAGCGACCAGCAAAGCAATACTCACGGTTGATGCATTCTCCGTAGCTGTTCGTATTTCCTTTGCCTTTTGATTCACATAGTGAACCACCCGTTCTACATACTCATCCCCTTTATCGCTCAATACGGATAATTCGAGTCCCATCACTCTTATGGCATAACGTTTTTTCAAATCCCTCAACCACCCTCATGTGGCATTCTGATATCACGAAGCATCTCGAGCAGGCTGTTCACCTTCTGCCTGACCGTCTCCTTTTCATTACTCATCACACTCAGTTTCTGCTTCGTGACTTCCAGTTCCTTATGCACCCCCTCATAGAGTTTTTCAAGTTCACTGTTTCTCTTTATTAAAACGAAATGCTCATCAACCAGAGACCGTATTGTCTGCTCCAACTCACCGAATTTCTCCATTTCCACTGACAATTTTTATTCCTCTCTATTATCATACTCATCACTATTAAGTAGTTTTAATTATGTCAACACGCCCTATGAAAGTCAAGAATCTATTTCTCTTTTACCTCATTCATCAATGAAAAAATATGGGGACGCCCCGTCTTTTTTCCCCGGAAATTCGTTGCGGCTATTGCGTGGAGGTCTGTCCCGGCGGGTGAAAAAAATCATGCACCTCCTCGAGAAGATGCCCTGCATCCGTTAGTGCGAGAATCGCCTGCCTGAATCGGGCTCCTCCCCTAAGACCCCTCGTGTACCAGAGTAAATGTTTTCGAAATCTCACGACACCCTGCTTTTCGCCGTACCAGTTCATGCTCATGTTCAGATGACGCGAAATGGCCTCCTCGCGTTCGGCAGGCGTCGGATCATGGGTTGTTATCTCCGTTGTCGAGTATTCGATTATTTTCTGAAACAGCCAGGGCCGACCCAGTGCCGCTCTGCCTATCATAACACCGTCACACCCCGTGCGGGTCATCATTCGCAGTGCATCTTCCGGTGTGTGGATATCACCGTTTCCGATGACAGGGATATCCACGTGCGCCTTCACGCGACCGATCAGATCCCAGTCGGCATGTCCCCTGAAGCCCTGTGCTGCCGTTCGCGGATGGATGGTGACGGCATCGGCACCGCATTCCTGTGCGATACGCGCAATCGTCATGGCATTTATCTCATCGCCTGTCCATCCGGCCCGGATTTTCACCGTCAGGGGAACCGGCACCGCGTTTCTCACATTCCTGAGTATGGTTTCCACCTTCCGGGGCGACCGCAGCAATGCCGCTCCGGCACCTGCCTTTACAACCTTCTTCACGGGACACCCCATATTCACATCGATCACGTCGGCACCGCGGCCGACCGCAATCGCCGCGGCATCGGCAAGCATCTCCGGCTCCGCACCGAAAAGCTGTACGCCCAGAGGCCTGTCCCCGGGCAGGTGTTCAAGATATCGCGCGGTTGCATACGCACCCCTCGTGAGCCCGTTCGCGCTCACCATTTCCGTATAACAGAGAGCACAGCCGCCCACCCGCGCGAGGGCACGGAATACCGTGTCGGTGATGCCCGCCATCGGCGCACAAATCAGGTTGTTGGGCAGATGAACCGTGCCGATCGTGAGTGCCTTAATCATGCCGCATTCCATACCATTACCGGGCCCGTATAATGAGCACATGCGACACGAAAAGTACATACATAATTTTCTTTTTCATGGGTATTTATAATTTTTTAAAAATTGTTCTTGACTCTGCATACACGAGCGTGTATACAGCCGCCCCTGCGTGGCAAATTCAAGTATGCACTCTTGAATAATAATTCTTGACAGTAAAACTCTTTTTACATAAGAATGTAGCCTCGCTTTTTTGTTCTTTCGCAATTGAATAGTGGAATAGCAGCTTGTGGGTCTTACTCAAATGTATGGAAAATCTCTTGATAAAAACATGAGAGTTTGATCCTGGCTCAGAACTAACGCTAGCGGCGTGCCTAACACATGCAAGTCTTACGAGAAAGTTCGTTTCGGCGAATGAGTACAGTGGCGCACGGGTGAGTAACGCGTGGATAATCTGCCCTCGAGTTAGGAATAACCCATCGAAAGGTGGGCTAATACCCAATGACGCTGATCCACCCCGGTGGGTCAGCCAAAGGTAGCCTCTGTTTACAAGCTTTTGCTGAAGGATGAGTCCGCGTACCATTAGCTAGTTGGTAGGGTAATGGCCTACCAAGGCGACGATGGTTAGCTGGTCTGAGAGGATGATCAGCCACACTGGAACTGAGACACGGTCCAGACTCCTACGGGAGGCAGCAGTGAGGAAT
>JAPLJO010000092.1 GCA_026388515.1 Deltaproteobacteria bacterium
AAATGATAACTTGTCTCGTAGACCGCATGACTCGTTCGCTTTATCGCCATGCATCGTGTATATCATATACCAACGCAAGGGCCTATGCGGATAAGGGGGATGCTCCGCTCCCCCTTATAACCCCCTTGGCAAGGCATGCATACATCCCCGCGGCAAGCCGCGGGGAATTCTGCAAAGGACTTCGTTAAATACCTGCTTAGCAAACAGAGTACAAGTTAATTACTTGTATTATTCTTGTAGTGTTTCAGTAACATATCTGAAATGAAATATGAGATACTGCAACCGAAAAATAGGAATAGTTTAGATGACGTTAATCTTTATGGTGTTAAAAGGTGGTGACGAATGAAAGCCTTTTATGAAAAACACACTACCGCGGTAGACCTCCTCTCTGTTCTCATGGTTTGGGGAACCTTCACGATTGTGTGGTGGGTTCTCTGGCAATGAGTATTCATCGGATCCTTCAAGAACGGGCACTTTCACGATTACCCGCTGCGTGAAGGCTCTGAATGCAGGATTTGAATGACGACTGTGGTCAGGTGCCAGTCGTTTTACATAAAAAAGCCCGATTGACTGAATCGGGCTTTTTTTGCATTTTGGTGGCGGTGCAGGGACTTGAACCCCGGACACTACGGATATGAGCCGTATGCTCTAACCAGCTGAGCTACACCGCCCCTGCATAGAGTGGAGGTTTCGTACACTATTACTCGGTATGTGTCAAGAACATGTATGGTAGAATGCAAGATACTACATATCATAGGCTGCAATTACGCTTGACGCACCTGAAAGACCGAGGACAAGTACGATCTCGCTCCTGCCATCATTATCAATATCCTTGAATTGATAGTCGGCAATATATCCCTGAATTTTTCTCGTCTTCCAGTTTTCTCGCATCCCTATGCCATCCCACTCGAGGTGGTATAATTCACTGCCGCTGTAGACCTTCAGATTCTTGAGGATATTTCCAACCGACGACAGATTCTTTGCAATAAGAACTTCTTTTTTACCATCCCTGTTCATATCGACCGTAAGAACTCTCAGTTCAATGTAGACATTGTCGGGAGTTTCAACGGAGTATCCAGCCAGGCGGTTCCCTCCGTAATTGAAGAAGTTGTTCGATCCCCCATACACCTCATCGCTTTTCCAGAGCAGTTCATCACCGCCGCCGAGTATATGAATCTGAGAGAGGGCTTTTCCGGTTTTTGCGTATATACAGAGATGATCATATTCACCCAACGCAATACAGCGCTCAATTCCGCTCGCATCGATTGCATCGATGGTGAGCCCGTAAATGCTGAGCCCCGCAGGGACGGAAATCCTTTTGTCTTCTACATAACGGCCGTCTTTCCACGATATACTGAAGATGCCATCACCGAATGCGGTATCGATTCCCCTTGACTGTGCTAGGAGCATCGGTTCAACCGGTGTGCCGATCACTCTCAGGAACCACTCGAGTCCTGTGGCTGTTTTTTCAAAGCCACCGTCGCGGTATTCAAGAACAAACGATTCGACCTGTGATCCATTCACGTTCGTCACGAATATTTCCCTGATTCCGTTCCCGTTTACATCCGCGTTATCGACGGCAATATAATTATCATACATCCTTCCCTGGATCGTATGAAGCAGGACGAGCGCATCCCCTTCTCTTCTGTAAATCATCACTGTACGGTCATCGATGACCACAATTTCATTCCGTCCGTCGGCATCCACATCGCCGATATCGAGCCCTTTAAACCGTTTCGCGATTTTATCGCTCAGCCAGAACCCGGTGCTGTCTACCGTTTTTGAAGCGGACACGATACCGGGATTAAAGGCGGACAAATCGGCTGCATTTTCTTCCGCAGACAACGCGGCACCCTGAGGCATTCCCTGTACACCGCTCTCTACCGCCGGTTTTCGCTGTGCCAAACTTCCCATAATGATGGATTCCACCTTCGACGCAAAGTCATTGACTTTCGGTATCACCGCGTCGACATTTTCACACTGCTGGAACAATCCCTCATGTGACATTCGATTCCGTATATCCAGGACCTTCCCGTCGATGCTGAGGCCTTTTCCTATCTTGGTGACAGTTCCCCATACGACGTAGTCGGAATGCAACCGTTTTGCCAGAGAATATGCGTCATCCTCTTTTATTTCGGACTTGCCGAGGGCCTTGACGGCATCGCTGATGGCCTGCTTATTTATCACCTCGATCGTATCGCCTGCAGAGAGTCTGGATATGAGCATATCCCATATTCCATCCCTTACGTAATCGATGGTTTCCGAGCTGTTGATTGAAAAAGGGAGTACCGCGACCGATATTCTCGTACCCGCCCATAGAGTCGATATACACATCGCGGTGAGAACCGACACGATAAACACTGCTGTATACCTTCTTTTCATACACCGCTCCTTGCTGCCGACTCCTGAAAGTAGTGATGCCGGTGGTGTTCTTATGTCAAATATGCATGAAATTCAACGTGGCTGGATTCCCTGTTCCATCACAGAGTGAACAATCTCTGAACTTTTTCGAAAAACCGTGGGTGCCTGTGCTTCAGAGGGGCAAGTATTTTCTTCTGAATGAATACGCTGTCCGGCGCAAGCAGAAAAAGACCCGCCGTTAAGAATAGAACACCCTGAATCATGGGAAGAAAGAGACCGACGAAACCAAGCACGCAAAAAAATATTCCAGCCCCGATGCGCAGTATGCGTTTCATGTTCCGTTATTGCGTGCCTTCAAGTAGAGTAATATATCACCGAAACCGTGGTAATGAATGCACTCCTTACCACGTTCCTTTAATTTGTTATAGAGAAGACTTTTTGCGAACACCAGGTCTGCATCCTGCGCCGGGCAGATATCCGAATAGCCGTCCCCGATATAAATAATCATGTCATAGGATGAACGGTATCCTTCAAGTATCGAACTCTTGCAGTTGCCGCACTTCAGGCACTCACTGTTAAGACCGGGAAATTCCACGGAGACTCTGCGTTCATCTTCGAAGATAAGTACATTTGAGTAAAATTCTATATCATCAAGACCGATGTTCTTCAGCACTGCATCTATATAAAAATCAAGACCGTCGGATACTATCTTGATTTCATAGCCTGAGTCGCGGCAGAATGACGCAAATTCCCCGAAATGATCGTCAACGGTCACGTGATCGAGGACATATCGGGTAATTTCCTCCCGGGACACCTTGAACAGTGACGCCGTCTTCCGATATGCCTCCATTGAACCGATTTCATCGGCGCAGTAGGCACGGTTGATTTCCCCCCAACCCTCGCCGGCAAAATGACTGATGACGTCATACCCCATGTCATTTGTCGCAATGGTGCCGTCAAAATCGCAGAGTACGAGTGTACGGACTGCAGGTTTTTCCATGGTACCCTTTATAAATTCAGCATAGGAGTTTTTGGCAGTCTCCACCCTACTCCGCTTTTTCATCCCATTGACCGTGGTGCTCTACTTACTTCGCGTCTCTTTCCGCCAGAGAAAGAAAAGGCTTGATCAGATCTATGGGAACAGGGAACAGTATGGTCGAATTATTTTCCGCTGCGACCAGCGCGAGCGTCTGGAGATACCTGAGCTGAAGTGCGACGGGTGATCTCGCAATCACATCGCCTGCCTCGGAAAGCTTTTGCGCCGCCTGGAATTCACCTTCCGCATTGATAACCTTCGCGCGCCGCTCTCTTTCCGCTTCCGCCTGCTTGGCCATGGCCCTCTGCATCTCCTGGGGCAAATCGATATTTTTCACCTGGACGGTGGCAACTTTTATACCCCACGGTTCAGTGCTTCGATCGAGTATATCCTGCAGATGTGCATTAATTTTATCGCGTGCCGACAAGAGCTCATCGAGCTCCACCTGGCCGCAGACACTCCTCAGCGTCGTCTGGGCAAGCTGCGAGGTGGCGTAGAGATAATTTTCTACCTTGGTGACCGCATCGTTTGCCAGCATAACCCTGAAATAGACCACCGCGTTCACCTTGATAGAGACGTTGTCACGCGTGATAACATCCTGAGGCGGTACGTCCATGGTGATGATGCGCATATCCACCCTTACCATCCTGTCCACGGCGGGTATCAGCAGGATAAGCCCCGGACCTTTTGTATCAATCACGCGTCCGAGTCTGAATATGACGCCTCTCTCGTATTCGTTGAGTATTCGTATAGCCGACGCTAAAAACATAACCACCAATATTACTATTGCAACGATTCCGTACATGTGTCCTCCTCCATCAATATACATGTGACTTACCGCCTTTCTATTTTTTCGACAACCAGTGCGAGACCTTTAATTCCCGTCACCTTCACGAGTTCTCCTTTTGCAATGGGTCCCGAACTCGATGCATTCCAGAGTTCGCCTCCGATTTCCACCTTTCCTTCCGCGTAAATATCCGTCACTGCTTTTCCTTCCTCACCGCCCATCGCTTCAATTCCGGTGTTGGGTTTTCTCAGTTGCGCTCTCACGGAAAGCGAAATGACAGCAATAAAAAACAGTGATATGGCAATAATGGTGGGAATCATGACCTTGAATGACACTTTGAGCGCCGGAACGGGTGATTCGAAAAGCATCAGAGAACCCAGTATCAGCGATATGATTCCCGCCACGGTCAGCATTCCGTGACTGATGATCTTGATTTCTGCGATGAAAAGGATAATAGCGAAAATGATGAGTGCCACGCCGGCGTAATTCACGGGCAGTGTCTGCATGGCAAAGAATGCGAGTATCAGGGAGATCCCGCCTACCACTCCCGGGAGTACTGCACCGGGATGTGCGAATTCGAAATAGAGACCGGCGAGGCCCACGAGAAGGAGCAGATACGCGATATTGGGATCGCTCAGCGTCGTCAGAATTCTATCCCGTATTCCCATCTTTTTCTCGTGTATGAGAGCATTCTTCGTATCAAGTGTCACTTCTCCGGCAGGAAGCACGATGCGCTTTCCGTGTGACTGTGCAAGCAGCGAATCCACCGATTCGGCCATCATATCAATCACCTTCAGAGAAAGCGCCTTTTCAGCCGTCACGGAGGCGCTTTTCCGCACCGCGTCTTCCACCCACTTCGTGTTCCGGCCTCTTTTCTCGGCGATGCTCACCACGTAGGCAACGGCGTCATTTTCAACTTTTTTTGCCATCGTCTCGTCCATTGTACCGCCCACCCCGAGTGCGACGGGGTGTGCCGCGCCGATATTCGTTCCCGGCGCCATGGCGGCTACATGGGCAGCCATGGTAATCATGACACCCGCTGATGCTGCCCTCGCGCCGGAAGGGGCGACATATACAAATATGGGAATCGGAGATCCGAGAATGCTCTTGACTATGTCACGCATGGCAAGATCAAGCCCTCCCGGAGTATCAAGCATAATTATCAATCCCCCGGCATTACGCTCGTACGAATCAAGTATGCTCTTTTCTATGTACCGGGCGACGGCTGGGGTGATTGCGGAATTCACGGTGATTACATCGAATGCTGCGCCGGCAGATGCAGTTGCACCTGTCGCACACAGAATAATAATGAATGCCATTGAGAGGACTGCGATTCGTCGTATCAAGGTATTCGTGTTCATGGTATTCATCACTTATCGGTGTGTCGGAACATCATACCGGCACCCGATATGGTATTCACAGATGTTCCATTATCATCTTAACATCTTGCCATACCTGTTTCTTCTCCGCCGGATTTCTCAATAAATATGCAGGATGAAAGGTCGGCATGAGAGGAATGCCCTGGTACATATGAAATCTACCCCGGAGCTTTGAAATGGGTGTTTCCGTTTTGAGAAGCGTCTTGGCGGCAAATGTTCCCAGGGCGCATATCACTTTCGGCCGTATCGCTTCAAGCTGCTGTATCAGAAAAGGCTCACACAAGGCGATCTCGTCGGGATTCGGATTCCTATTACCCGGCGGCCTGCATTTCAGTATATTGCATATATACACCTGAGTCCTCGTGAGATTCATTGCCTTTATTATATCAGTAAGCAACTGCCCCGCCCTTCCGACAAATGGTCTTCCCTGGATGTCTTCCTGCTCACCAGGCGCTTCGCCGACAAATACAAGGGCGGCGTGAGGATCCCCGTCTCCGAATACCAGGTTATTTCTCGTGCCGTGGAGATGACATCTCCGGCAGTCACCGAGATCTTCGCGAACGTCATCGAGGGTACGCACGTGAGTCGTGACGTTCATAGGCACGTGGTCTTCTGCACTCTGTGACTCCCCTGCATCGCGGTGAGAGGCGCGTAAAGTGTATTTCCCCGCACGAAAATCCCTCTGCGATTCCTGTAAAGCCGCCAAATGTCTTCTAAACGCCCGGACGAGAGACCGTAGTTCTTCCCGTGAATCAGGACGTGCTTCATCCATTTCGAATGTCCCTTACCCTGTCGAGAATCCTGTGCGCCACCGCACTCTTCTCCATTAGCGGCAGTTCCTCGATCGTTCCATTGCGGTCAAGAATTTTCACCACGTTCGTATCGTGCTGAAATCCTGCACCTTCCCTTGTGAGGTCATTGGCGACAATAAAATCCATATTCTTCGCCATCATTTTTTCCCGGGCATTCTTCTCAATATCTTCCGTCTCCATGGCAAAGCCGACGAGAATACGGCTTCCCTTAACCTTTCCCACTTCGGCGATAATATCTGGATTTCGCAGAAGGGTGATGGTAAGCGTCTCATCCTTTTTCTTTATCTTTGAGGTCTCATGTTTCGATGGCCTGTAATCCGCCACCGCGGCCGCTTTTATAACCACATCGACCGCATCCAGAGACGCCATGACTGCATCCCTCATTTCCCGTGCGCTTATCACCTTCACGTACCGCACCCCTCCCGGAGCCGCCTGTGCTGTGGCGCCGCATATAAGCGTCACCTCTGCACCTCTCATACGGGCCGCCTTCGCCAAAGCGTGTCCCATCTTCCCCGACGAGTGATTCGAGATGAATCTGACGGGGTCAATGGCCTCCCGGGTAGGACCTGCAGTGACGAGAATCCGCACACCCGCAAGATCCTTTACGGTAATGACCGCTTCCATTTCCTCTATAATCTCCCCGACCGGCGGTAATCTCCCCGGTCCTTCAGTCCTGCAGGCCAACTCCCCGATATCTGCATCCATCATGAAGAATCCCCGATCGGCACACCGTTTCATGTTTTCAGCGACGAAAGGATTCCTGTACATGTTCGCATTCATGGCGGGACAGATGAGTACCGGCACATGCGCCGCCATGACCGTGGTCGACAGAAGGTCATCGGCAATGCCTGACGCAATTTTTCCGATGATATTCGCCGTTGCCGGGGCAATCACTATGATATCGGCTCGTTCCGCAAGCGATATATGACCTATCCTCCAGTCACCGGTGAGTGAAAACGTGTCGGTATACACGGGATTTCCCGAAAGTGTCTGCAAGGTCAGCGGTGTAATGAATTTCGCCGCATTCAGCGTCATCATGACGGTTACCGCGCATCCCCGTTTCACCAGTTCACGGGTCAGCTCGGCTGCCTTGTACGCGGCGATTCCCCCCGTAATACCCAGTACGATATTTTTTCCATCTACCATATACGCCGACACTTCCTATGCGCCGCATGAAAAAATACTTCTATTTGCACGTAAAATATATCCCCAAAAGTTAAAGAAGTAAAGCACAGAAGCTCTATATTCCCTTATATATTCCATAATTTAAGCTGTCATGGCATGCGCGGATGCATGTGAACTCCAGAATTTCAGAATATGCTCTGCGAAGTAGGCGATAATGACCTGACAGTCCGCACTTTCCTGATATCATTATGCAGTCTCATTGAAAAAAGTTTTGCAAATATAGCAGCCATTATATATAAGGTCAACTCACTTGAACGCTTTTGTTATTTAACGAAGTCCTTTGCAGAATTCCCCGCGGCTTGCCGCGGGGATGAATGCATGCCTTGCCAAGGGGGTTATAAGGGGGAGCGGAGCATCCCCCTTATCCGCATAGGCCCTTGCGTT
>JAPLJO010000094.1 GCA_026388515.1 Deltaproteobacteria bacterium
ATCCCTGATGAGTTTCTGCTTAATCACTACTCGACTGATCCTGTCTTTCAAAAGAATTTTCAGGATTGGGTGAATCAACTTTGGCAGGAGAAAGACAGGCAGGTCGAACATCTTACAGCATTAAATACCACCAATGGCTAAACCGATATGTTGTCGTGGCATTTCTTGATGTAATCTACGTTCATCGACGGACTATAATAAAAAGTTGCAGGTGCCCAATGGAGAGCTTCCTGAAAGCGTTAATTGACTGATTTTGAAAAGTATGCAACATTACGATTAATGATGGGCCTACTGTGGTTGCAACAGGAAACCACGCTGCGAGAAGATGTTTTTGACAACAGAAAAAGGAGAGACGTAATGGGAGACAAGGGCGGTAAGAAAGATAAGGAAAAGGGGCAGAAACAGCACGACGAAAAACAGAAACAAAAATCAAAAAACAAGCTTGATAAGCAGCCAAAAAGAAAGCCTTGATAGAAATCACGGTACGGAGATCTGCACAACAGCTTTCCCCGTGTGAAGTGCAAAGATTGCGGTAACGAGCATCAACCGGATTAGGCTACATGATCTGGTCGGCCACGGTATCTGCAATCAATTGCTTTGACGACGTTATGCTTAAGATGCAGGGTGATGCCGCGAACCTGCAAGAATTTTCGGACATTGTCGGATCAAAAATATTAACCACAGATCCCTATCATGACGCTGTTTTCTACGTTTTGAGATTTCGCCCTTCCATACAACCTTTCAAACTGAAATGAACAATAAACCGATCTGTCATCCGAAGAATGAATAAAGAAAATAACAGAACTCCAATATAAAGTATGATATATTTTTTATGAGAGATATCAAGCCATGAAATTGCTCAATTTCAAAGTAAATGAACAAAATTTTTTCGGAATAGCGAACGGCGACCATGCCGTGTCTTTTATTGCTCTTCAAAGTCAACATCATAAGTATTTTCCCGACCTGGATAACATTTATGCCTATCTCGAAAATCTCCCGCAAAGTTTCGAGCATGCATCCGTGTTGAAAGATCTGGCTCCTGATTTTATAAAAGACCGGAACGCAGAAGGCATATACCCGCTTTCGGAGGTCAGAGTTCTTCCCCCCATTCCCCGACCGATCGCCTTGCTGGATTTTGGTCTCACGCCAAGGCATCTGCTGAATTCAACCAGGACGATGCTGAAATATGAATGGGGTTCCTTGATGAGTCGAATAGTTACACCCCTCCTGAAGAAACGGTTTTATGAAATGTGCTGTTCCGGGACTCCACCCTATTACAAAGGTAATCACCTGACCATCATCGGCGACTACGATGAAATCGGATGGCCTTCCTATACTTCCTATCTTGATATCGAGCCGGAACTTGCTCTTTTGACGGGAAATGCCCAATGCAGGATTGCGGGCTATCTGATTTTCAATGATGCGTCCGCCCGGGATATCCAGTTTCCGGAAATGATAGGATTGGGACCCTCGAGGTCAAAGGATTTCTTCAACGGAAACGGGTTGGGGCCTTTCCTGGTGACCCCCGATGAAATCCCCGATCCATTATCCCTGCAAGTCACGGTGAAGGTCGGCACGCGTTTTATCTGGCGAGGGAGCACTTCTGAATATGTACTCCACCCGGAAAAGCTGGTGGATTACTTCCAGAGCATTTTCCCTTTCGTTCCGGGAATCGTTCTGGGGATGGGCACCGTGCCGGAGTGTACAGGATTGGATAATGATCAGTGGATCAATCCCGGGGAACTGGTCGAAATCACTTTTAACGGTCTGGGGACATTGCATCAACGCATTCCGGAAAAACCTGGTGTGCTTGAAAAATCAAGGTGGCCAAAACGTTTTTAACAAGAGAGGCGATAGTGTCGTAAAAAAAGGGAGAGGGACATGGGCGAAATGGATCAAAAGCTGGGTCTGGTTAAGCTCTCGGAGCGGTCTTATGGATATATGCAGAAGGATGAAGGGCTCGGCTGGAGCAACGCAGGGGTCATTGTCGGCGCTGATGAGGCTATACTGATCGACACTCTGTTTGACTTGCCTCTTACCCGGAAGATGCTCGACGAAATTGCGCGCCGGGTGGGCAAACCTATTAAGCGCCTTGTAAATACCCACCACAACGGTGACCACTTCTGGGGAAACCAGCTGGTGACGGGAGCGGAGATTATCGGACACCGCCTGTTTCGTTCCGAAATGATAAAGATGCCGCCGGAAATGACCCAAATCATAAGGAGCCTGCCATCTGATATTCCCGCCGCAGAAATGTTGAAAAAAGCGATGGCCCCGTTTGATTTTTCGGGAATCAAGCTTACCCCGCCTACCCTTGTATTCGACCATCAACTAACATTGTATCTCGACGATAGGGAGGTGGAACTGATTCATGTGGGGCCGGCACACACTTCCACCGACGTCATCGTGTTTTTCCCGGAAGAAAAGGTGCTTTATGCGGGGGACATTATTTTTCGTCTCTGCACACCCATCGGCTGGGAAGGCACCTATGATAACTGGATCGCTGCGCTGAATCGAATCCTGAAGCTCAGACCCGAAAAGATTGTACCGGGTCATGGACCTCTGTGCGGGATAGAAGGGGTCGTTGAGATGCGTGAGTACTTCATGTATGTCCACAGTGAAGCGAAGAGATGTTTCGAGCGAGAGATGACGATGACAGAGGCTGCAAAGTCCATCGATCCTGGTCCTTACGCGAACTGGACGGAACCGGAACGTATCGTCTCCAATGTTGCACGGGCATATCGTGAATTCCGGGGAGAACCCTATGACGCGCCGGTGGACCCCATCGAACTGGCGAACCTGATGGCGGAAATAAGGCAAGTGCGGTGAGAATTTGACATATTATTATTTTAATGCCAGATCGACGGATATTGTGTGAAATATCAATCAGAGTCATCAATCAGCAATTCCGGCAAGCTTTGAACGCAGAACCATAATAACGAAGATGTTCATATTCAGTGTTTAGCCTTCATACAGAATAGATATTTTCTCTTGACCGGCATTGAGGGTCAGATCGTTTTATGTCTTGACTTTCAGCGGAGGGCATGAAATAAGACATTCAGAAGTTGGATAGAGACATTTTGAAGTGCATAATTAAGCCGCCATGCCCTTTATCAAGACTTGGTGGCTTTTTTTCTTTCTGTCGTAATGGTAATCCGACTTTTAAAAAATCAAGGAAAGGAGGATGCCAACGATGTCAGAAGGTAAAGTCAAATGGTTTAACGAGCAAAAAGGCTTTGGATTCATTGAAATGGACGGCGGCGAAGATGTTTTTGTTCATCATAGCGCCATTCAGGCCGAGAGGCATAAAGAAGGCACTTCTGGATGATAAGGATTCCATGAAGTGCCTTTTTTTATTGTCTGTGCAAGAGAATGCTCAATGGTACAGGAATTGTGCTATTGTTGATACTTTGTAAGCGTACGCGAATTGACTCAAATTAAATGTTACCCAACGGGTGCTGAATAAGGGATCGTTGACTCATAATTCGATGTTACCGAACATCGACTTCCTCAAGGAGGTTGCTTATGAGTCCTCGATCCAAGCAAGAGTATACGGAAATAACCTATTTACGTTACAAAGAGGCCACCCGTCACGAGAGGACCAGGATCCTGGACGAGTTCTGTGCCACCTGCGGGTGTCATCGCAAATATGCCATCAGAGTCCTGCGAGGCTTCAAGCGCTTCACGAAACCCCCGGCAAAGAAGCGGGGCGCACCCGTCAGGTATCGACCGGAGGAAATCGTCACGCCCCTGAAGCAGATCTGGCTGGCCGCCAACCTGCCGTGCTCTAAGCGGCTGAAAGCCATGCTCCCCCTGTGGTTGCCGGGATATGTCCAGCACTACGGCGATCTTCCCGCATCTGTCGTGCATGCATTGCAGGCGATATCACCCGCCACAATCGATAGAATACTGCGTCCCGGCAGAATCGAGTACCGGAAACGGGGTCGCGCCACGACCAAGCCCGGGACCCTGCTGAGAAAACGAATCCCCATCCGCACCAACCAGTGGGATGAATCACGGCCCGGCTTTATCGAGGCGGATACCGTCGCCCATTGCGGCAATTCCATGATGGGCATGTTCGCCTTTACCATCGATTGCGTCGATATCGCCACCGGCTGGACCGAACAGCGGGCCGTCTGGGGCAAGGGCGAACGAGGGGTCTTGGAACAGCTCACAGACATGGAAACCATGCTCCCGTTCCCCCTGTGCGGCTTCGACTGCGATAACGGCAGCGAATTCCTCAATCACCACCTCCTCCGGCACTTCGCGGAGCGCCCCCGTCCCGTCCAGTTCACCCGAAGCAGGGCATACCATAGCCAGGACAACGCCCATGTGGAACAAAAAAACTGGACCCACGTCAGACAGTGGCTCGGCTATGACCGACTCGACAATCCCACGGTCGTCCCCCTCCTCAATGACCTCTACCGCCGGGAATGGAGGCTCTTCCACAACTTCTTCCTCCCGTCCGTCAAACTGATTGAAAAAGAACGAATCGGCTCAAAAACCATCAAACGCCACGACCCTCCTCAAACCCCTTACCAAAGAATCGCGACATCACCTCATATCCCGGATGCAGTAAAACACGCTCTCGCTAAACAACTTGCACAACAAAACCCGTTCCTGCTAAGAAAAACCATGGACATAAAACTTAAAAAAATCTTCTCCCTCTGAGTAACATGTATTATGAGGCAACGATCCTTACTACTATACCCCTCTCGGTAACATTTATTTATGAGTCAACAAGCTTGCCAGAAATCCTTCGCGGATGGACTTTTATAAGAAATATCAGGAAATAATTGCAGACTATCACCGGGAAAAGGACCGCGTGTCGGTTGAGGAAACGTTCGCGAAAGTCGTCGAACTGGCAAACAGCCTCGATGCAGAACAGAAACGGGCAGCCGAAGAAGGTTTGACAGATGATGAACTTGCCTTGTTTGATCTTCTTTTCAAAGATACTATCAGCAAAGCCGACCGCGAAAAACTTAAACAGGCAAGTAAGTCTCTGCTGGCGTCACTTCGAGAGTTGATTAAAACGATGCCGACATGGACGCAGACTGTTCAGACGCAGGCGGATGTAAAGGTATTGATTCTAAATAATCTATGGAATACCCTCCCGCGACCGCCATTCACGGACAATGAAACCGAGAACCTTGCCGACCGCGTTTATGACTACGTCTGGCAACAAAGCGCGAGCGGCAGATTTATGTCGGGTGAAATCGCGGTGTGAGAAAAAATAAACCACTCTATTTACTTCCTTCACACCACTTCAATCCCCTGCCGCGTGAAAATCTCCCTGCATGCCTCGATCCTGCCCCGGTCGAGCCAGGTCGTCATGGCGGTGTTCCGCCTGAGGCTGTTTGCGGCACCGATTTTATCGGTTTTTTCATGCCAGAGCGGATTATAGGGAAGGAGTTGGACCTTCGGTGCGCCCTGCTCTTTCAAAAAGAGGGCGATGGCGG
>JAPLJO010000085.1 GCA_026388515.1 Deltaproteobacteria bacterium
GAGGGGATGTCCTTTGCGTTCCACGGCACCGGCGACCCGGATACCGTCCGTCGAGGATATCAGACTTATGATTCGCCCCCCCATTTTCCCGCCGGCACCAAGCACGATTACCTTCACCATCCCGCGTTTCTCCTTTCCTGACGGCTTCGTAAAAAAAGTCCACCCGCAGCGCCACGCTTCATTTCCGGCCATTGCAGTGTATGATCACGTACGCCTCATTCCCCGGAATGTGCGCGCCTTCTATGTGGAGCTATTTGCCGTGCCATCCATGGTTTGACTTGTTATGAGAACGTCGCTCTTGCCTGTGTGAATACCGGCTGTCACGCAATGAGTCCGTAGTTCTGCAACGCTTTCTTCAGCTTTCCGGAATTCGCCTCTGTGAGCTTGCAGAGCGGCAGCCTGACTTCATCACTTATTTTCCCCATCATCGCCAGCGCCGTCTTCACCGGCACAGGGTTTGTTTCGATGAACATGGCATCAACCAGGGGTGTCAGCCGGTAATGAATTTCCCGCGCCTTTGCATGATTCCCCGCGAAGAAGGCGTCTACCATCGCCGCCACATCTCCCGGCACGACATTGGAAACCACTGAAATAATTCCGTTCCCGCCGATGGAAAGAAGCGGATAGGTGAAAAAGTCGTCCCCCGAGAGCACGATGAAGTCCGGACCGCAGCAGGTAATCATGTCCTGCATCTGGCGCAGAGAGCCCGCGGCCTCCTTGACGCCCACGATGTTTCTTATTTTCGAAAGCCGCGCCATGGTCTCGGGCGTGATGTTGACGCCGGACCTGCCGGGAATGTTATAGACGATAACCGGAATCGGCACCTGCTCCGCAATATACTTGTAATGCTGGAAAATGCCTTCCTGCGAAGGCCTGTTGTAGTAGGGACATACCATGAGGGCGCCGTCGGCGCCCACCTCATGGGCGTGCCGCGTCAGACGCAGCGCCTCCTCCGTGCTGTTGGACCCCGTGCCGGCGATCACCGGCACACGCTTCCGCACCGCGTCGACGGTAATCTCTATCACCCGGTCATGTTCTTCGTGGGAAAGCACCGGGGACTCTCCCGTCGTGCCGCAGGGAACGATGCCGTCGGTACCGGCGGTAATCTGAAATTCAATCAGTTCCCTCAACGCCTTCTCATCAATCGCCCCGTTTTTAAACGGTGTGACGATGGCCGTAATAGATCCCTTGAACATACGAACCTCCTTCCCTGATATCGTTCATTCCTCCCTCATTTCAGCCCCTCTACAAAATCAGTGATTCGCTCACCCCGTACCAGATCATCGTAGGTCTCGCGCTCCCTGATGATTTCAAAACGGTCTTTTCTGACCAGCACTTCAGCCGCCCGCGGCCGTGAATTGTAATTTGACGACATGGAAAACCCGTAGGCACCCGCGCTTTTCACCGCAATGAGATCCCCCCGACCGACCTCGGTAATTTCCCGCGCTTTGGCGAGAAAATCCCCGGATTCACAGATGGGGCCGACCACGTCTGCCGTCAGTATCCCTTTGCCTTTTTCGCGGACGGGGACAATGCCGTGGTACGATCCGTAAAGGCTTGGCCGTATGAGATCATTCATTCCGGCATCGACGATCACGAAGTTTTTGTCGGCATTCGTCTTGACATAGAGGACCCGGGATACGAGCACGCCTGCATTGCCGACAATCACCCTTCCCGGCTCGAAGATGAACGTACAGTCAAGATCTTTCGCCCTTTCTATGATTGCCCGTGCATACTCATCGGGATGCGGAGGTGTTTCCTCGTTGTAGGAGATTCCCAGACCTCCTCCCAGGTCAAGATAGCGCACTTCGATGCCGTCTTCCCTGAGACGGGCGATAAGGTCCTTCAGCCGTGTCAGTGCGTCGATGAACGGCCCAAGTTCCGTGATCTGCGATCCAATATGGCAGTCGACGCCGACAATATCGATGTGGTCGAGTTCCTTCGCCCGCCGGTACTCATCCCTCGATTTTTCAATGTTGATGCCGAACTTGTTCTGCTTCAATCCCGTGGAAATATGGGGGTGCGTAAGCGGATCGACATCGGGATTGATGCGGAGCGAAATGGGGGCGCGCGTCCCCAGGCGGCCGGCCACACTGTTGATGACCTGCAGTTCCTGGGAAGACTCGATGTTGAACATCAGTATGCCCGCATCGAGGGCAGAGGTTATCTCCTGCTCTGTCTTGCCGACGCCGGCATAGACGATTTTTTTCGGATCCGCCCCCGCGCGCAGGGCACGGAAAAGCTCGCCTCCCGAGACGATATCCACGCCGCCGCCCGCCGCAACTACTGTTTTAAGAATCGCGATATTTGAATTGGCCTTTGCTGAAAAGCATATGAGATGGGGCACACCGGCAAAGGCCGCATCGAAGACCTGAAAATGCCGGGTGATGGTCTGATAACTGTAGAGGTACAGCGGGGTCCCCACCGCCTCCACGATCCGCTCGACGGGAACCTCTTCACACCAGAGTTCATTTTCAATGTAATGGAAATAATTCACGCCGCCTGTATCCCTTCATTTCGTTTCCCCCTGTGGCAGGGGTTGCGGATTATCGCCGGTCTGCCTGATGAGGATTTCCGCGCTTTCAGAGCCCGCGGTACACCTCCCGTCCCCGGCACATGCCACCACCCTGTATGAATAGATGAATCCCTCTTTCATTGATGCATCAATCATGGAAAATGCCCCGCTCCCGGTCTTTACCAGAGACGCATCATCCGCCGGCACATCGGCGATGGGCAGAAACTCCCGGGGGCAAGCGGGGCACTGCGTTCCTTCCGCCGCCACGGCGCTCCGGAAAACCCGGATGCGGTGAAGCATCGACGTATCGCCGCCGATGTTCCAGTTCACACGGATTCGCCCTCCGGCGTCTTGCGCGGCGACGGAGGATACCGTAAGGGGCGGCGGTTCCGCCGGGCAGGTCGGGTCGTCCTTTTTCCCGCATCCCGCGATGAGCATCATAACCGCAACGGCGAGCACCATCGCGGCAGCGGCAACGAGATTGATATTATTTTTTCTGACGGGCAATTTCTCGTATCCTCGCCGCAACGTTCCGCCTCGATGTGCCGCCGGCACTTACTTTCATGTCGACGGATCTTCGCGCATCCATGCAGGCATATATATCCTCGCCTGCATCCCTGTAGAACCGGCGGATTTCACCGAGTGAAAGGGATTTCAAATCCTTCTTCTCTCTCACGCAGTATCCCACGACGGCACCCACTATCCGGTGGGCGTCCCTGAACGGGACACCTTTGCCCGCCAGGAACTCCGCCATATCCGTCGCTGTGGTGAATCCCGCCTCTGCGGCGCGGGCAAGGACATCGGCCCTGAAGGTGGTGTGCGCGAGCATTTTCGAGAGCACCGCGAGGCACGCCTTTACCGTATCCACCGTATCAAAGAGTGGCTCCTTATCCTCCTGGAGATCCCTGTTGTAAGTCATGGGAAGACCCTTCATGATGGTCAGCAGTGCCATGAGATTGCCGTAGACCCTTCCCGTTTTTCCCCTCACCAGTTCCGCCACATCGGGGTTTTTCTTCTGCGGCATGATGCTGCTTCCCGTCGTGAAGGCGTCGGCAATCTCGATGAAGCCGAATTCCCCGCTCGCCCAGATGACGATATCCTCACTGAGCCGGCTGAGATGCATCATGAGGATCGCTGCATCAGAAATGAACTCAATAATGAAATCCCGGTCCGAGACGGCGTCCATGCTGTTTTTCGCAATCGCCGGGAATCCGAGGAGCTTCGCCGTGTAGGTGCGGTCGATGGGAATTCCCGTGCCGGCAAGTGCCGCCGCGCCCAGGGGCATGACGTTGATTCTCGTAAGACATTCCTGCAGCCGCGCCGCATCGCGGGAGAGCATCTCCCACCAGGCCAGGAGATAGTGTGCCAGGCTTACCGGCTGCGCTTTCTGAAGATGGGTATACCCCGGTGCGATGACATCGATGTGGCCTTCGGCAAGCCCCATGATCACCGACTGCAGCCCGGTGATGCATCCGAGTATCTCCCGGGCTTCGTCCCGGAGATACATTCTCACATCGAGCGACACCTGGTCGTTTCTGCTCCGGCCCGTGTGGAGCTTTCCTCCTGCATGCCCCGCCCGCGTGATGAGCGCCTGCTCTATCGCCATGTGGATGTCCTCGCACTCCTCCGAGTACCGGAAGTGCCCCGCTTCCATGTCGGCGAGGATGCTTTTGAGCCCTGCGAGAATCGCCTTTTCGTCGGCCCGGGAGATAATGCGCTGCCTGGCGAGCATCCTGCAATGCGCCATGCTTCCTTCGATGTCGTACCGGAAAAGCCGCCTGTCGAAGCCGATCGATGCGGTGAATTCCTCCACGAGCCGGTTGGTGGACTCCGCAAACCGACCCCCCCAGGCTTTTCTCTGTCGTTTCATGAGTTCATCCTGCGTGAAGTTATAATCGTTTCAGGAGGGCGCGGATTTTCAGCCGGAGTGCGTTCAGTCTGATGAATCCGATCGCGTCCTTCTGATTGTACACCTCATCCCTGTCGAAGGTGGCAAAATCCCCGCGGTAGAGCGACCGGGGCGATTTCCGTCCCACCACAGTGGTGTTGCCCTTGTAGAGTTTGACGCGGACCGTACCGGTGACATCGGCCTGCGTCCCGTCGATGAACTGCTGGAGCACCTCCATTTCCGGCGAATACCAGAATCCGTTGTACACGAGCTGGGCGTATTTCGGCACCATTGAATCCCTCATGCACATCACCTCGCGGTCCATGGTGATCGACTCCACCGCCCGGTGGGCAGACCAGAGCACGGTACCCCCGGGAGTTTCATAGACACCTCGGGATTTCATGCCTACGAAACGGTTCTCCACCATGTCGATCCTGCCGATGCCGTTCTTCCCTGCGACGGCGTTCAGTTCGTCAACGAGCGCTCCGGGGTTCAGGGGCTTTCCGTTGACGGCCACGGGATTCCCCCGCTCAAACTCAATTTCCACATAGGTTGGCCTGTCGGGTGCATCCTCCGGCGATACGGTAAGCACATAGACATCCTCGGGCGGTTCTACCCAGGGATCCTCCAGAATGCCGCCTTCATGGGATATATGGAGAAGGTTTCTGTCCTCGCTGTAGGGCTTGCTCTTGGTCGAAGAGACGGGGATGCCATACGCCGCAGCGTATTCGATCATGGCGTCGCGGGACCGCAGCCGCCACCGGTCATCTTTCCAGGGGGAAATGATCCTTATGGTTGGATCGAGGGCCATGTAGGTCATCTCGAAACGGACCTGGTCGTTTCCTTTCCCTGTGGCACCGTGACATACCGCATCGGCGCCTTCAGCATGTGCGATTTCGATCTGCCGCCTTGCGATGAGCGGCCTTGCAAGCGAGGTACCCAGAAGATAGGTTCCCTCATAGACGGCATTGGCCCGGAGCGCCGCGAATATGAAATTCCGGGCGAATTCCTCCCGCACGTCGTCTATAAAGACCTTCGATGCGCCCGTAGAGAGCGCCTTCTCCTCGAGACCGTCCAGCTCCTCCTTCTGTCCCACATCGGCGACATAGGCGATCACCTCGCACCCGAAGGTTTCTATGAGCCACTTCAGAATCACCGATGTGTCGAGCCCGCCCGAATAGGCAAGCACCACTTTTCTTATTTCAGGTTGCACTTCTTTCGCTTCCTCCCATTACAATTTCCATGATCGCTTTCTGTACGTGCAGGCGGTTTTCCGCCTGGTCAAACACCACCGACCGCGGACTCTCGATCACCGAATCGGTAATTTCATCGCCCCGGTGCGCGGGGAGACAGTGCATCACTATGGCATCCTGACGGGCGTATCCAAGCAGTGTCTCGTTGACCTGATACGCCCTGAAGGCGGACGCCCTCGCCTCCTGCTCGTCCTCCTGTCCCATGCTCGCCCATACGTCGGTATAGACGACATCGGCGCCGCTGACCGCCTCAGAGGCACTGCGGAAGAGTTTGATGCCTTCCTTCGTTTCATTAATTGCGCGCTCAAGTATCCGGCGGTCGGGATCATATCCCTCGGGACAGGCAAGGTGAAGCCGCAACGGCAGCCGTGCCGCCGCATTGATCCAGGAATTGGCCACATTGTTTCCATCGCCCACATAGGCTATCGTCAGCCCTTCAAAGGTGCCTTTTTTTTCCCGTATGGTAAAAAGATCGCTCAGTATCTGGCAGGGGTGTACAAGATCGGTAAGCCCGTTGATCACCGGGATCGTCGCCCACCGGGCAAATTCCTCGACGAGCTCCTGTCCGAAGGTCCGGATGACGATACCGTTCAGATACCGGGACATGACCCGGGCCGTATCGGCGATTGTTTCCCCCCGTCCGAGCTGGATGTCCCGGCGGCTGAGAAACGTGGCGACCCCGCCGAGCTGGCAGATGCCCGCTTCGAAGGAGAGCCTGGTCCGGGTGGATGATTTGTCGAAGAGAAGCCCCAGGACCTTTCCGCGGAGCGATTCATGAGGAACGCCCCCGTACAGCATTTTTTTCAGCCTCCCGGCTTTATCCAGGATTACTTCAAAATCCTGCCGTGAGAGGTCATAGAGCGTGAGCAGGTCTTTTTTCATGGATGTGCAAGCACCTCTTCCAGGACACCGGTTGCCCTGTCTATCTGTTCCTCCGTGACGATGAGGGGCGGCACGAAACGAAGCACGTTGCCCGCCGTGCAGTTCATCAGAATCCCCCTCTTCAGAAATTCACCGACGAACCCCGTCCCCTCCATGGAAAGCTCCACACCTATCAAAAGACCCCTGCCCCTCACCTCGCGTATGACGGGGCAGTGCGACTTCACCTCGCCAAGCCGCCCGATAAAGTACGCTCCCATGCGCCGGCAGTGTTCGAAAATGCCGTCATCTCTCATCGTTTCGAACACAGCGAGCGCCGCCGCCATGGCCAGCGGATTGCCCCCGAAGGTCGTTGCATGACTCCCCGGCACGAAGGCGGATGCGACGCCTTCAGTGGCGAGCATGGCACCGACGGGAAATCCGTTTCCAAGGCCTTTCGCGAGGGTCATGATGTCGGGGATGATACCCGCCCTTTCATAGGCGAAGAGGTCTCCCGTCCTTCCCATGCCCGTCTGGACCTCATCGAGGATGAGCAGTATTCCCCTGTCATTGCAGAGTTCCCTCACTTCCCTCAGGTAGTCCGCCGACGGCACCCGCACGCCGCCTTCCCCCTGGATCGGCTCCACCATGACGGCGCAGGTGTTTCCGGTTATTGCATCCGCCAGTGCCCGTACGTCATCGAAGGGGACGTAGCGGAATCCCTCGACGAGCGGCTCGAAGCCGCGATGAAACTTCTGCTGACCCGTGGCGGCGATGGTGGCGAGCGTCCGTCCGTGAAAGGACTGTTCCATGGTGATGATTTCGTAGGCCGGCGATGAAAGGGTCTCATGGGTGTATTTGCGCGCCAGTTTTATCGCCGCCTCATTGGCTTCGGCGCCGCTGTTGCAGAAAAACACCCTGTCGGCGAAAGAATGCGCCACCAGGAGCTCCGCCATGCGGATTTGCGGCTCAATATGAAAGATGTTCGACACGTGCATGAGTTTCCCGGCCTGCGCACAGATGGCATCGACCACCTTCGGGTGCGAATGCCCGAGGGCGCACACGGCGACGCCGGCGAGAAAATCGAGGTATTCCTTTCCGTCGGAATCCCACACGGTGACGCCCTCGCCCCGCACGAGCACCAGGGGCTGCCGCGCATAGGTATTCATGAGGCACTGTCGTGAGCGGGAGAGTAATTCTTCAGTGGTCATACACACCCGCCTTTACGGTGGAGTGAACGGAACGTCTCATGCCGCGGTGACCTCCGTCCCGATGCCGCGGTCCGTGAACATTTCCAGAAGGATCGCGTGATTCACGCGTCCGTCTATTATGTGGGCCTTGCCCACGCCGCCCCGGAGGGCCTTGAGGCAGCATTTCACCTTGGGATACATACCCCCCGAGATGACGCCCCTCGCGATGAGATCGTCCATCCCGGCCCGGTCGATGGAATCAATCAAGCGGCCGTCACCGTCAAGAATGCCCTGCACATCGGTGAGGAGAATCAGTTTCTCGGCCGAAAGCGCCGCTGCCACCTCACCCGCCACGATATCGGCATTGATGTTGTAGGTCTCCCCGCCGTCGCCGACACCGGTGGGCGCGATGACGGGGATGAATCCGTCCCGTACCAGCGATGTGATGAGCGATGCGTTAAGCTCTTTCACCTTTCCCACCAGACCGAGATCGATAATTTCGGGAGGGGTGTCCTTTTCCTTCTCCTCGCCGAGGGTGTATTTTTCCGCGCGGATGAGGTTGCCGTCCTTGCCGCTCAGGCCGACGGCTTTCCCGCCGTGGTGGTTTATAAGGCCCACGATTTCCTTGTTCACACTGCCCACGAGCACCATTTCAACAATGTCCATGGTTTCCTTGTCGGTCACCCTCATGCCCCGGACAAAGGTGGAGTCCTTGCCCAGTTTCGCCAGAAAGCCCCCGATCTGCGGCCCGCCGCCGTGGACCACCACGGGATTGATGCCTACGTACTTCATCATCACGATGTCCATTGCGAATGTCATCTTCAGCTTCTCGTCAACCATGGCGTGGCCGCCGTACTTGATGACGATCGTCTTGTCATAGAAACGCCGGATATACGGCAGAAATTCCAGAAGCACATCGGCCTTCTCGATCGGTTTTTTCAGGTTGTTCGTTGTATCCATTTCATCTCACCGTGAGTGCACGGCACCCGCCGCCACACCGTCCTTCCCTACAGGATATACCTGCTAAGATCCTCGTCTTCCACGATTTCCTGAAGCTTTTCCCTCACGTACTCCGCCGATATGGTCACCTTCTTTTCCACCATGTCGGGTGCATCAAATGAAATTTCATCAAAGAGCGTCTCCATGACGGTATAGAGCCGCCGTGCACCGATATTTTCCGTCCGATCGTTGACAATGGCAGCTACTTCCGCAATCTCTGCGACGGCCTCATCCTCATAGGTGATCTCGACACCCTCCGTGGCAAGCATTTCCTTGTACTGTCTGACAAGGGCATTGTGCGGTTCCGTCAGTATACGGATGAACTCTTCCTTGCCGAGCGGATCAAGTTCAACCCTGATGGGGAAACGTCCCTGGAGTTCGGGAATGAGGTCCGACGGCCGGGAATTGCTGAAAGCGCCGGCGGCGATAAAGAGAACATGATCCGTCTTTATCATGCCGTACTTGGTGTTTACCGTTGATCCCTCCACAATGGGAAGCAGATCCCGCTGGACACCCTCTCTCGACACATCGGGTCCGTGCGTGGATTCGCTGCCCACAATCTTGTCGATTTCATCGAGAAATATAATGCCCGACTGTTCCACCCGCTCCAACGCGGTCCTGGTCACATTTTCCATGTCGATGAGCTTCTGGGATTCCTCCTCGGCAAGGAGATTCAGCGCCTCGGGCACCTTCACATTGCGGGTTTTCTTTTTCTTTGGAAACAGGTTTCCGAATATCTCCTTAATGTTGACCCCCATATCCTCGGCGCCTGAGGCGGACAGAATTTCAATCATGGGACCGCCCTTGCTGTCCGTCACTTCGATCTCAACGATACGGTCGTCGAGTTTCCCGTCCCTCAGGAACCGCCGCATCTTTTCCCGGGTCACATCCTGCGCGGGAAACACCCCGTCCTCGGGGTGGTCTGCGCCCTCGTCGCGTTCGCCGAGGGCGATCTTCGAGGGCCTCCTCGGCAGAAGGATATCCAGCATCTTCTCCTCGGCGATTTCCATGGCTTTTATTTTCACATGTTCCCGTTCTTCCGACTTCACCATGTTCACGGCCAGTTCCATGAGGTCCCGCACCATGGATTCCACGTCCCTGCCGACATATCCGACCTCGGTGAATTTCGACGCTTCAACCTTCAGGAAGGGTGAATTATCGAGTTTCGCAAGGCGGCGTGCGATTTCCGTCTTTCCGACACCGGTGGGTCCGATCATGATGATGTTCTTCGGCGCAATCTCCTCGCGCAGTTCCTCTGAAACCTTCTGCCGCCGCCAGCGGTTTCTGAGTGCAATCGCGACGGCGCGCTTCGCGCCCTCCTGGCCTATGATATATTTATCAAGTTCGGATACGATTTCACGCGGTGTCAAGCTGCTCGATGTCATATACGTTTCCCTTACTGTCATGTACTTCCATATTATAGAATGAGCCATTGATACGCACCGCGTAGTGATGGCTTCCCGTACGTCCCATCCGCCGAAGACCGTCAGTTCATCCCGGTCTTCTCGCGGTCGTCTTTGCCGTTCACATCGAGTTCTTCAATCGTGATTCTGTCATTCGTGTAGATGCAGATCTCGGCGGTAATCTTCATCGCTTCAAGCGCAATCGCCGTCGCATCCATGTCGGTATGCCGCAGGAGCGCCCGCGCCGCGGCCAGCGCATAGGGGCCGCCCGAGCCGATTGCCATCACGTTGTCATCCGATTCCACCACGTCACCGTTCCCCGATATGATCAGCGAGTAGTCCCTGTTCACGGCGATCATGAGCGCCTCCAGGTGGCGCAGCACCCTGTCGGTTCTCCAGTCCTTGGTCAATTCCACGGCGGCCCTGAGGAGATTTCCATTGTACTGCTCCAGTTTCTGATCGAACCGGTCAAAGAGGGTGAAGGCATCGGCCGTGGCGCCGGCGAAGCCGACGATGACCTTGTTGTTATGGAGCCTCCGCACCTTCCTGGCGCCGTGTTTCAGCACAGTCACGTCGAGCGTGACCTGGCCGTCCCCCGCCACGGCGACTTTGCCGTCGCGGCGTACCGTCAGTATGGTCGTTCCTTTCGCCTGCATTCCTTTCACCTGCCACGCGCCCGGGGGTGGCTTTTGTCGTATACCTCCATGAGCCGCTGGACGCTCATCGAGGTGTATTTCTGTGTGGTCGATAAACTTTCGTGACCGAGCAGTTCCTGGATCGCCCGGAGATCAGCTCCCGCATCCATGAGGTGCGTGGCAAAACTGTGCCTGAGCACGTGGGGAGAGATCTTCCTCCCCAGCCCGCTCTTCCCGCAGTACCCGTCGAGTATCCTCGCGACGCTCCTCGCGGTGAGGCGGGACCCTGCTCTGTTCAGGAAAAGCGGCGCCTCACGGGACCGCGCGCCGGATGCCCCCGCCGGCACTCCCCGTGAACCCAGATACGATTCTATCGCCGTCACGGCATGCATTCCCATGGGCACAATCCGCTCTTTTCTGCCCTTGCCCTGTACCTTGACAAGACAGGCGGTACAATCCACGTCGCCGATATTCAGTGCCGTCAGTTCTCCGACACGGATACCGGCCGAATAAAAAAGTTCGAGCATTGCCCGGTCCCGGTCACCCCGCACGTCGGGAGTGAACGAGGCATCGAGAAGGGTGAATATCTCGTCAACACTGAGAAACGTGGGGAGATATTTTTCCGCCTTCGGTGCCTGGATCATCTCCGCAGGGTTCTGCCTCAGTCTGCCCTTTCTTACCAGGTATTTGAAAAAGGCTCTCACGCTTGCCACTTTCCGTACAATACTTGTCTTTTTTATGTTGCCCCGGTAGAGATGCGCAAAAAAGGCCCTCACCACATTCCGGTCGATGTCGTCGAGTGTGATGATGTGACGCGCCGCGAGAAATTCCCTGAACTGACGCACATCGGAGAGATAATTTCTCTTCGTGTGTCCGGAGAAGTCCTTTTCAACTCCGAGGTAATGTCCAAACGATTCAATCGCGGCGTCGATATTCATTGCATCACGAACCGTCACTCTTTCCTCCGGATGGCATGCACCGCCCACCTTGCGTCATTCGGAACAGCGTCTCACTCCTGCATAGTAACAGCAGCACGAATTGGCAAAGTTGTTGTCAAATACCCTCGTCCGGCCGTCTCTGAAGGTGATTTTTACATAGGACATACCGCCGAGCACTTCGGAATTCCTTTCCTCAATCACAATCCCGAATCCCCACTCCGGGTACCGAAGGTGCATCACCTGGTCACCCGCCTTGAGATACAGCCTCCTCACCTCTTCTTTCATGGACTGACATACTCATGTGTGGTTACTGCATACCAGTTTTGTTACATCTTATATTTGCCGAAATCCTCCCTAGACATGCCTTCGAGGAAATCCTTCAGTTCATCCGAGGAGTACTTGCTCAGATCCGATGCCTGTTTCTGAGAACTGATCGATGTCGACTTTTCAATCACCTTCTCATCAACGAATATCGGCGCGTTGGCGCGAAGCGCGAGTGCAATGGCATCGCTCGGCCGGGAATCGACGACGATGGTATTCCCGCTGCTCAGTATATGAATGACGGCAAAGAATGTGTTGTTTTTCAAATCGTTGATGACAATCTTGGTGACGTTCACATCCAGGGCCTTCAATATGTCATGCAGGAGGTCATGCGTCATGGGCCGCGAAAGATCGATCTTTTCAAGCTGCGTCGCGATGGCGCTTGCCTCAAAAAGACCGATCCATATCGGGAGCGCCCGCTTTTCCTGGAGGTCCTTCAGAATGACTATGGGCGTATTCGTGACGGGATCGATGGCGAGCCCGAATACCTTCATCTGTATCAGCATTGTGTCACCTCCCTGCCGGACTCCCTTTCGCCCCGCAGCGAATGAGCGAAGGCGGCGGTAATCCTGACCGGCACGATACGGCCGATGGACGACGAGTCTCCCGAAAAGTTCACGATTTTGTGTGATCGTGACCGCCCCGTTATCTCGAACGCATCGTTTCTGCTTACACTCTCCACCAGCACATCAACGATACCGCCGACCAGTGACCGGTTCACCTGTAATGTGTGCCGCTCCTGAACCGCCTGCAGAAGTGAAAGCCGCCTTGATTTCGTTTTTTCATCCACGCGGCCTTCGAACTCCTGGGCAACGATACCCGGTCTCGCCGAATATTTGAACGAAAAGGATGTATCAAATATTACTTTTTCCATTAGGTCAATAGTTTTTTGAAAATCCTCTTCTTCTTCCCCCGGAAACCCGACGATGATATCCGACGAGATGCTTATCCCGGGGCAGTACGCCCTTAACGTACGGACTTTTTCGAGGTACTCTTCGGAAGTGTAACGCCTGTTCATCCGCGTGAGTACCCTGTCCGACCCCGACTGAACGGGAAGGTGAATATGTTCACAGAGCTTTTCAAGGGACCCGAAGCATTTCATAAGATCTTCCGAGAGGTCCTTGGGATGCGACGTGGTAAAGCGTATTCTTTCGACTCCCTCGATGTCGTTTATCATTGCCAGGAGTTCCGGGAACCCGGGGCTGCCGGCCAGGGTATTACCGTAGGAATTCACATTCTGTCCGAGGAGCATGACCTCCCTGATTCCCGACGCGGCGAGCCGCCTTATCTCGTCGACGATGTGACCGCTTGGTCTGCTTTCTTCCCTGCCCCTCAGATGGGGAACGATACAGAATGAACAGAAATTGTTGCAGCCCTGCATGATCGTGACGCAGGACGTGACATGTCCATTCCTCGACGGGGTGTAAATTTCCAGCGATTTTACTTTCTCATGAAACGATGTCTCAGCTACACGCGTACCGGATTTTTCGATTTCCTCCACGATCTCGGGAAGCCGATGAATATTATGCGTACCGAGCACGAAATCGAGGTGGGGAATTCTGGCCAGAAATTCCTTTCCCCATTGCTGGGCGAGACAACCCGCGATCCCGATAATGACGCGCCTTTCCCTCTTTAACTTTCCCAGGCGCCCCATAAAACTATGTGCCTTCTGCTCGGCCTTTTCCCTGACGCTGCAGGTGTTGATGATGACAAGATCCGATGCGGCGAGGTCATCGGTGATACGGTATCCTGACCTTTCGAGCAGCGCCGCCATCTGATCGGAATCATGGAAATTCATCTGGCAGCCAAATGTCTGAATATACAGATATTTCATGATTCTCTGTTCCACACTCTCCTCGTTTTGAAAACTAATACAGGTAACCACCGCAGTCAATGAAATTCTGGAGTGACGCGAAGGCCGATTGAAAAACCGTGGCTGGTCCCGCCTTTCGGAATGCAGAAAAAGCGTATCCTCAGGAACATACATTGAAGAATGAGAATTTCATGACTTTCAGAAACGGTGGAACGACACCCCGATCACTCACGAAAGAAAAGCCGGCAGCGGTGAAGGGGAAGCGGGTCCGTCACTCGGATGAGGTATGGCAAAACCGCACAAATAAAAAAGGGGGCGTTGCCCCCTTGTGACAGTCAATGCGTGTCGCCTGTTTCCTCCGGTATGTCCGACAGGGAGGCCTGTCAGGTCTCTCCCCTCACTTTACCGTATTGACACGCTCCTTCAGTTCCTTCCCGACCTTGAAGAATGGCAATTTCTTGGGGGTAACCTGGATGGTGCCGCCCGTTTTCGGGTTTCTTCCCGCGTATGAACCGTAATTGCGAACGACAAAACTGCCGAAGCCACGGATCTCAATTCTGCCCCCCTTCTTCAGCAGTTCGCCGAAGCTTTTAAAGATAAGGTTAACAATATCCGTGGCCTGCCGCTCCGTCAAATTCTCTTTTTTACTTACTGCATCAATCAAATCAGACTTGTTCATAGAGCCCCCTTTATGTCACTCTCCTCGAATAATTACATGTCGGACAGATTTTTCCGCAACACCCGTCGGAAGATTTTCTACATTTTGTTTATTTTGTTACTAAAGTCAAGATTTTTTTCCGTTTTTTTACTACTTTTACGGGCACGAAGCTTCTCCACCTCCTGGTGCGTGAGCCGGCGGTATTCACCGGGCTTGAGTGTGCCAAGCTCAACAGTGCCGATTCCCAGCCTCACCAGCCTCGTTACTTCTTTCCCGAGCAATTCAAGAGATCTGCGCAGTATCCTGTTACGACCTTCCGTCACCGTGATTTCGATCCAGGAACTTTTACTGTTTTTTCTGGTGATGCGCACACTGCGGGGAATGAAACGCCCGTCCGCAAGGGTAATGCCCCGGCGGAGCCTGTCTATCTCGCCCGGCGCCATCTCTCCACGTATCTTCACCGCGTAGGTCTTGGGAATCTCATGGCTCGGATGCTGGATGCGGTGCGCAAATGAGCCGTCATTGGTCAGGAGAATGAGTCCCTCGGAGTCGTAATCCAGCCTCCCCACGGGGTACAGGCGTTCGGGAATTTTTTTCAGAAGGTCCGTCACGAGAGGCCTTCCCTCGGGGTCACTGAGGGTTGAGATATACCCGCGCGGCTTATAGAGCGCGACGTAGACGCGGTATCCCTCCGTCGATATACGGCGCCCGCTCACCCTGATCTCGTCCCGCACGGAGTCCGCCTTTGATCCCGGTACGTCAATCACCACGCCGTTCACGCTGACGCTCCCCTCACGAATGAGCTTCTCCGCGGCACGACGCGATGCCACGCCGGAACGGGATATTATTTTCTGCAGCCGTTCTTTCATTCGCCGAGTTCTTTGAGCTCCTCCAGGGTGGGAAGCTCCGTGAGGTCTCTCAGGCTGAATACTTCGAGGAAATGCCTGCTTGTCCCATACAGAATCGGCCTCCCCGGCACATCTTTCCTCCCCACGATCCGGATGAGATTTCTCTCAAGGAGGCTCCGCAGGGAAGTGCTCGCATCAACACCCCGTATCCTGTCGATTTCCGATTTCATTATCGGCTGCCGGTAAGCCACGACCGCGAGCGTTTCCATGGCGGCCTGCGAGAGGGTGGCCGGTTTCACTCCGGCGAACTTTTTCAGCCACGATGCAAGGGTCTCGTCCGTCCTGAACTGGAATCCTCCGGCGACTTCGACGAGCCTCACGCCTCCCTTCCGTTCCCCGTATTCCCTCATGAGTTCATCAACGGCGCTCCTGATGTCCATGTCCCCAGTCTCCTCAAGGACTTCCTTCATTCTCTTTATCGTCACGGGAGTCCCGGACACGAAAAGCATTGCCTCTATGATGGCCTTGTACTGTTCCATTTACTCCCCCGCCGCAGCGAATAGTCGTATTGTTCCGTAGGGAACCGACTGGTACACCCTGACGAGACGCAGTTTCATGAGCTCGAGGACGGCAAGAAATGTATAAATTACCCGGGTACGGCCGCCCGCCTCCCCCATGAGATCCTCGAAGGTGAGAAATTTTTTCTCGTTGAGTTCATCCATGATCTCGGAAATTCTGTCGGCAAGCGACATCTTTTCCACGTCAATTTCCATGAGCTCATCATGCCCCCGATCGACAATCAGCTTCCGGAACACTTCCACGAGCTCGAAGATGCCGATTTCCCTGAATTCGGTCTCGCCCCCGTCTGTAATCTCGCCATGGGGCACGTCCCTCCCGAAGACGTCGCGGCCCAGAAGATGGAGCATGCCGAGATTGAGCGCCGCTTCCTTGTATGCCTTATATTCCAGAAGCTGGCGCACCAGTTCGTCCCGCGGATCCTCTTCCTGCTCCTCGCCCTCTTCGGCGGGAGGCAGCAGCATCTTTGACTTTATGTGCACCAGTGTTGATGCGAGGACGAGGTATTCTCCCGCCATGTCCAGATTGAGGGACTTCATGGCCTCCACATATGCCATGTACTGTTCCGTGATGAGGGCGATGGGTATGTCGTAAATATCGATTTCGTTTTTCTTGATGAGAAAGAGGAGCAGATCCAGAGGACCCTCAAACACATTGAGTTTCACCGCATAGTCCACCGATTCAGCCACGGCTATCCTCTCATTTCATCCGTCCATTCCGTGAGGGCGAGTGCATCTCCGGCGGTGCAGAAAAATTCCATCCTAAAACCCGAGGGCATTATGGACCTCCTGCATGGTTTCCCGGGCTATCCTCGCCGCGGCGGCATTTCCCGATTCAAGCACGGCCGCCACTTCACCGGGACGGGCGAGGTAATAGTCCTGCCGCTCATGGAGGGGTGCCAGGCCCCTTTCCAGACTCGCCAGGAGAATCTTCTTGCAGTCGACGCAGCCGATCCCGGCGCGACGGCATTCACGGTCGATTTCCTCCACTCTGCCGGCATCGGTGTAGATGCCGTGGAACGTGAAGACATTGCATATCTCGGGTCGTCCGGGATCGTTCTTCCGCTCCCGCTGGGGATCGGTAAACATGGACAATACCTTTGTCTTCAGTTCCCCACCGCGGTCCCTGAGATAAATGGCGTTATCGTAGGATTTGCTCATCTTCCTGCCGTCGATGCCGAGAAGTTTCGGCACTTCGGTAAGCACAGGCTCGGGCTCGGGGAAAATACCGCGATAGAGGAAGTTGAAGCGCCGCGCGATCTCGCGTGTCAGTTCAATGTGGGGAAGCTGATCGACTCCCACGGGGACGCCATAGGCCTTGTACATGATGATGTCGGCCGCCTGAAGGACCGGGTACCCGAGAAACCCGAAGGTCGAGAGATCGCGATCGGTAATCTCGGTCTTCATTTCCTTGTACGTGGGGTTTCTTTCGAGCCATGCCAGCGGCGTAATCATCGAAAGAATATAGAAGAGCTCGACATGTTCCCGCACCGCAGACTGGACAAAGAGGGTGCTCTTTGCCGGATTGAGCCCGGCACTCAACCAGTCGATGACCATATCATGCGCAAAATCCCGTATCTGTCCCGTGTCCCTATATTCACTGGTCAGCGCATGCCAGTCGGCGACAAAATAAAAACAGTCATAGTCTCCCCGGTCCTGCAGCTCAATCCACTTGACAAGTGCGCCGTGCAGATTACCGAGATGCAGTCTCCCCGTCGGCCGCATGCCGCTCACAATTCGTTTCATTTCCACGAACACATTCCCTCACACGATAGTATCCGATTCAGGCGGACCGATGTATAACAGAAACGAAATCCCCCTGTCAATTTTCATCACGGCGGCACGGCAGGGACCTTCTTTTCGGCACGTCATCCACCGAAGGACACGGGCATACGATTCCCTCCCGTGCCATAAAAAAAGCCCCTGACTGGTTCATGCAATCAGGGGCTTGTGAATGAGTCAATCGGTCTTACATCTTTGCGGCAAGCTCTTTCCCTGCCTTGAATTTAATGACCTTCTTCGCCTTGATCTGAATCTTCGCGCCGGTCTGGGGATTTCTTCCGATACGTGCTTTTCTCTTTGCCACCGCGAACGTACCGAATCCGACGATCCCGATCTTCCCGCTCTTCTTCAGTTCCTTGGTTACATTGTTAAAATATGAGTCCAACAACTTTGCAGCCTGGGCTTTCGTTACGCCCGTATCCTTTGCCAACGCTGCGATCAATTCAGCCTTCGTCATGCTTCTTTCCTCCTTTATTTTTTTGTTAAGTCAGTACCCGAAATGAAACCTCCTCGTGTCGCTTTCTCCACCGTAGTATATATCACTCACTCGTACCATTTCATGGTACTATACTTTTCAGTACGACCCGTTTCAAAGATCCCACCTCCTGCGCCTCCGGTGCGTGCCAGCCTCCCGCTTCCCGTGCCGGATACCGCATTGCGCACATACGTAGCATAAAGAAAAACAACAATCAAGCAAAAATATCAGAACCCGTAAGGGTTCCGGGGGTTCGCGCCGTGCGTCCGGACACTGCGTCATCGGAAACCGGTCAGTCACTGCTGCGGGGTTTTTTCATGACGAGAAAGTAAAGCGTGCCGCTCTCTTTCAGGTTACCCGCCATGAGTTCGGCATAGTCTCCGTCACCGCAGAAAAGATCGACCCTGCCGGCCCCTTTGATTGCGCCGCCCGCGTCCTGGTTCAGCACGAACCGCGAGAAGGGAATCCATGACACGATGTTACCCGCGTCGTCGACGACCGGTTTGCGCGCCTCTATGAACGCCAGGGCGCCGCGGGGGAACAGGGAGGCATCGGTGGCGATGGACCGTCCTTCCGTCACGGGAACATCGAGGCTTCCCCGCGGGCCATCCCCTACAATACGGAAAAACACGTAACTCTCGTTGTGGGCAAGAACATCCTCCATTTCATCGGGATGTTCCCGCAGGTATTGCTTGATACGCTGCATCGTTGTTTCCTGTGAAGTGAGCTTGCCCGCATCGATGAGGAGCTTGCCGATGCTGCGGTAGGGACGCCCGTTCGCACAGGCGTAACTGACATACATCGAAGGTCCGTCGGGAAGGCGGATGATCCCCGAACCCTGAATGTGGAGAAAGAACACATCAACGGGATCGGCGAGCCACGCGATTTCATAACCCCTGCCGTCAAGACAACCCTCGGCGTCGATATTCCGGCGGGTGTAGTAGGGAACCGCTGCCCCGTTTTCAACCCGCGCCGTCAGGCGCTCACCCGTACAGGACCGGTCGAATTTTCCGAGATCAATCATGATATGGTCATCGGGTCTCCGGAAAATCGGGTACCGGTATTCCGGTGTCTGTGTGAGGGACCCCTCCAGTACCGGGGCGTAATAGCCGGTAATCAGGACGTCGCCCTTCCCGGTGCGGCCGGAGGCGCGGTAGAAATCAAACGAATCCTCAATACGCCGCCGCCTCTCCCCGGGTTCTTCACCCGCCGTGACAATCGCCCGGAATGTATCGAGCGACTCCTTGAGGTCTGCAACGGTGTACCGTTCACCGCCGAATTTCACTGCCATATCATCCGGCAGGCGGGTGTAGTACTCGAGACTGAAGTCAATCGCCCTTACCAGGGAATCATCGTCGAGGTCATCGGCGAGAAAGGAATACTCATGCTCTTCGCATTTGACGAGAGGATACGGCGGCACAGAGATATCCGTGGCGGATATCCCGGCACAGCCGGACAGCAGCAGTATGACGGCAACAACTTTTACGGTGGTGAACTTCATGGTATCGTGGCACCATTGCATCAGAGACGCACACGGGTGCGTACCGGCGTGCATGTTTCCTATACTTCAAGAATCATCGCCACTTCATCGCAGTAGTCCGGATACTTGGGACACTTGAAGCAGTCGGACCAGACTTTTTCCGGGAGCGTCGATCGCGACACCTCCTGAAAATGCAGACTGTGGAAAAAACCTGTCTGGTAGGTAAGGGCGAAAATCCTCATGAGGTCGAGCATGATGGCCTCGGAAATACAGGCTTCGACAAGCTCTCTTCCGATCCCCTTTTTCCGATACGCCTCCGTCACATAGAGCGACCGGACCTCGGCAATATTCTCCCAGAATATGTGCATCGCGCAGACGCCGACAACGGGCCCGTCCGCATCGTCGCACCAGACATAGAAATCCCTGAGACTCCCGTACAGATCCGCAAGCGACCGGGGGAGCATCTCGCCTGTCGCCGCCGAATCATTGATGATCCGGTGAATCATTTTCACGTCGCGCACTTTCGCTTTTCTCAGCATTTCTTCACCGACCCGTCAATGTATTCGAATAAGACCCCGGGAGACAGGCACCGTCCGGTCCGAGGGACTCACTCCTTTTTTCGCCGTGAGGATTTCAACATTTCCGCGGCATGCTCCCTTGTCGCGTCCGTAATGGTCACCCCGCCCAGCATTCGTGTGATCTCGCCAAGTCGCTCCTGTTGTGCGAGCGGACGTATCTGCGCCTTTGTCCTCCTCGCCGCCACTTCCTTCGACACCAGGAAATGGGTATCACCGAAACAGGCGATCTGCGGCAGATGGGTGATGCAGAGTACCTGGTGGTGGGAGGCGATGTCTTTCAATTTTCTGCCGATCACCTCCGCCACGGCGCCGCCGATGCCGCTGTCGACCTCGTCAAAGACCACGGTACCCACCGAACCGGTGCGGGCCAGCACTTTTTTCACGGCAAGCATGATACGCGACAGTTCCCCTCCGGAGGCGATACGGCTCATGGGTTTCATTTCCTCGCCCACATTGGTGCTCATGTAGAATTCGACGTCATCGATTCCCTTCGCATGGAGCGCCGGCGTACCCGTGCCGCCTGATATGCCGGCAAAGTGCACGGCAAATGCCGCGTGCTGCATCTTCATGGAACGCACTTCCTTCACAATCGCTCCTTCGAGCTTCGTCGCTGCCGCATGCCGTGCACGGGAAAGTGCCGACGCCCTCTGCAGGAGCATGTCCGCGGTCCTGTCAATCTCGCGGGTGAGCTGACGTATCGCTTCATCGAGCGATGAAATGTGCTGCAGGGCCTTGTCCATCTCGTTCCTTTTTCCGAGTATCTCTTCTATGGACCCGCCGTATTTCCGCTTCATGCGCCCTATGAACTCGAGGCGGTGATCAACTTCTTCAAGTCTCGCAGGATCATAGACGATGCGTTTCATATAATCCCTGAGCGAAAGGGCCGTATCTTCGAGATTCGCGAGCGTCGAGGCCATGTCGTGCTCAGAGACGGCGAGCGAAGGATCGATTTTTCTTATTTCCCTTACCAGGGATGCAACCCTGTTGATGCGAGCGAGCACCGATTCCTCTGCACCATAGAGTATTTCATAGGAAGATGCGGCATGCTCTTCGAGCTTCCTGGCGCTCGCGAGAATCCGTTTTTCCTCCTGGAGAGAATGGTCTTCACCGACGGTAAGCCGCGCATCGTCTATTTCATGAAGCTGGAACCGGAGCAATTCCTCTTTTTCGGACTTTTCCCTGTTCAATCTCTCCATTTCATCCCGCCGGCTCTTCATTTCCCGGTACGTCTCGAAGAGCGCCGCATAGGAGGACCTCTCCTCACACAATCCTCCGAATTCATCAATGATGTCAATATGGTATTCGGGATTCAGCATGATCTGGTGTTCATGCTGTCCGCAGATATTAACCAGGTATTCGCTGAGCACCGAGAGCATGGAGAGTGTCGCCATGCTTCCGTTGATATACGCTTTGTTCTTGCCCGTGCGGGACACCACGCGCTTCAGAATGATCTCGTCACCCCCGTTAATTCCCATCTGCGCAAGCTTTTCCTTCACGGCATCGCTGCCGCTGATATCGAAGAGGGCTTCGACTTCCGCCGCCTCTTCGCTGGATCGAATGAGATCGGCCGATGCGCGGTCACCGAGCAGAAGATTCACCGCACCGATGATAATTGATTTTCCCGCACCGGTCTCCCCGGAAATGATATTGAGTCCTTCCGTAAAGGTCGCGGTGAGCTCGTCAATGATGGCGAGATTTTTTATTCTCAGTTCGGAAAGCATACGCTACGGCAACTGCCCCCATCCGAGCTTGGTGCGCAGTATATCCCAGTAATCATGCGAGGGGGAATTCACGAGCCTGATATCGCGATCGGATTTCCTGACGCGGATGGTATCGCCCGCCATGAGCGAAAAGACCTCCTGCCCGTCGATGGAGGCGGTGATTCCGCGTGCCGGCGAGACGACCGTGACATCGATGGTGACATCGGGCGGAAGGATAATGGGTCTCATGGTGAGCGTATGGGGACACAGGGGGCTGATGATGATGGAGTAGTGCTCCGGCATGACGATAGGCCCGCCCGCCGACAGAGAATATGCCGTTGAACCGGTCGGCGTCGAAATGATGAGTCCGTCGGCCTTGTAGGTGGTAAGGTTGGCGCCGTTGACGGATGCCTCAAGCGTCACCATTTTTGTGAGGCTGCTCCTGGTGATGACCACGTCATTGAGGGCCCGGTGGATTACCCTGCCCTTCGATGCCTCGAGCATCATTCTCCGTGATACGGTGAACTCCCCCCTGAGGATCTCTTCCATGGCCCGTATCATCCCGCCGAGGTTGATGACCGTCATAAAACCGAATCCGCCGAGGTTGACGCCGACGAGCGGCACTTCATACCCGCTGACGGCCCGCGCCGCCGTGAGGAGTGTGCCGTCGCCGCCGAAGACGACGACAATGTCGGCACGCCGGGCAATTCCGGCTCTCGCGACACCTGAAGAGAGCCCCATCTTTGCGGCAATCTCCTCATCGAAGAGCACTTTCACGCCGCGTTTCTCAAGCCACTCACTGAGCCTGCTGGAATACTCGACGGCGTGTTCCTTGTCGCAGTTGGCTATGATTCCGATGGTTTTTATTCTGGCGGGCAGCTTTCCCCCTGACCGGGTTTTCCCTGGCATCCAACACCTCGAATTTGCACGATTCCGGTCCGGAACGAGAACCTGTGCACACCTACCATAAAAGGCGGAGGCTGTCCACGTGTAATTGCCGGGAACGGTTCAATTATCTTGACAACCGGCAGAGGGCACGATAGGGTGCCGCCCTCACAGAAAGGAACACCTCGCCATGGGATTTGCAAAGGGAGCCATCTCATTCACACGATACGGAGTTGAGGGCACATTGCCGGACAACGCCTCCGGCTTCATCGATGAAGGGCTGAAAAAATACGCATTCCGCGACGTCCGCCCGGGAGGCGAGAAATCCATGGGATGGACGGCACTTGAAAACGCCCTGGATACTGATTTCTCCTACGCGTCATACACGTTCGGAAGTTTCGTCGTCTTTTCATTCCGCATGGACAGGAAAGTGATAGCCCCTGCACTCCTTAAAATCAGGGCGCTCACCGAGGAAAAACGGATTGCCTTGGAAAAGGGCACGCCGAAACTCAGGGAAGACGAGAAAAAAAACATACGGGAGCGGGTCCGCCTCGAGCTCGCGAAGCTCCTCCCGCCCGTTCCGGCGGTATATGAAATCTGCTGGTGCCCGGAGGAACAGTGGCTTCTCTTCGGAAATCTTTCACAGGGCCCGCGGGAGGCCTTCGAAGAATGTTTTAAAAACTCCTTCAACCTGAAACTGACACCGTACCTTCCATGGGATCCGCGTCATCTCCCGTCCGCTCTGGCGGAAAAGGTGTCCGCGGCGGCTGCCTCTCCCGGGAGTACGGGAACAACAGGCAGGGAATTTCTCACATGGCTCTGGTTCAAGAGCGAGGAACGGAACGGGAGCATCAGGCTCCCCGGCACCGGGGATATAGAGCTTGTATTCCTTACCCGCCTGGTCCTTGAATCAGGCAAAGGTGAATATTCCGAAAGCGTGGTCTGCAGGGGCCTGCATGCCGACCTCAGAGAGGGAAAAGCGGCGCTCCTGAAGGAAAAGAAAATTACGGAAGCCCGATTGCGAATGCAGGCGGGCAGCGACCTGCTTGAATGCACCCTGAAGGCGGACGAGTTTCTCTTTCAGTCCCTCAGGACCACCGCCGCCATCAAGGAAGAATCGCACGAGGAAGACCGCGAAGGACGTCTCCTCGAAAGAATCCACTTCGCCAAAACCGCGATTCATACCATGGACCGGCTCGTCGAGCTCTATCTCGAAAAAAGGCTCTCACCACGTTGGGAGAAAGAAGAACTGCCACGCTTCAAAGCGTGGCTGCTAAAATGAGGCGTGGCTCCGTGGGGCATCAGAGCAGTAACGGCACCTGATGATCCCCTGCTGAAAAAAATAATCCTGATAACAATCAACTTATTGACAACTCATCTCATCGTGGTATCTTCGGGCGCAACACCGGACCGCTGAAAGAGCACTGACGCACTGGTTATTATACCCGCGGCATCGGAAAAAACCACGGTACCACCAATGGCCGCGGCCTGAGCACGCAAAGGAGGAGACGACACCATGCAGAACCCTGCCCCTTTCCCACAGGCAGAGGAATATTCACTGGGAGATGCCACACTCTCCTATCTTTCATACGAGGGAGGACCCGATGCAATCGTGTTTCTCCATGCCACGGGATTTCTCCCCTGGATGTGGCATCCCATTGCCCGGAACCTCGCCCCGGCATTCCGGTGCATCGCACCCTATTTCTGCAACCATCGCATCATTGATCCAGACAAGGGGTCATTCCATGGGAGCCACGGTTCTCACCATTGCAAGTGCCGCCTTCAATGTGCGACCCCGTGCCATGATTCTCATTGAACCCATCTTTCTGCCCGAGGATTTCTACCGGATTGAACTTCGCGTGGAAGACCACCCCCTCGCTTCCAAATCCATCAGGCGGAAGAACTACTGGGAAGACCGGCAGGAGGCCGCCGCCTACCTCAAGTCGCGCCCGCTTTTCAAAAACTGGGATGACGAAATGCTTGACCTGTATCTCCGGTACGGTATGAGTACCGGCGACACGGGAGGTCTCCAGCTCGTCTGTTCACCTCAAAGGGAGGCATCGCTTTTCATGGGGGGTATGAAGTTCGATCCCTGGCCCGTGCTTTCAAAGGTGAACTGTCCCGTGCTCATCCTTGAAGGGGAATTGAGCGAAAACAGAAGTTTCATTGACCTGAAAAAGGCCGCGTCACTCTTCCCACGGGGGGCATACAGGCTTGTGGAAGGGGCGGGACATCTCATACCGATGGAAAAACCGGGTGAGATCACTGATGTCATCCGCTCGTTTTTCAGCACGCTATAAGATAAAGAATGAGAGGATCAATCCTTTTTACTTGATATCGAACCCGTGGACGGCGGCCCATTTTTTCGCCGCCTGGGCCAGTTCCGGAAGACCCGAATTGAGGTACGCCTCCGCCATGGTCTTGTTTCCCTTCTGTTCCATCGCTGCAACGAGAACCGGAATTACGTCTTTGCTTTCCATGTTCTTGAACGCATAGAGCGAATTCTCTACCACCCTGAAGTCATCATCGGCGGCATCACGGATAAGCACTGATGACGCACGAGCCCACTCACGCCGCAGACCCGTGTAATCACGTCGCGCCACAAGCAGGTGAATGACGTCGGCGTCTTTCGACGGTTTCCACCCCCACCGTGTGATGATGTCGGCCGCTTCGGTATTGATCCACCAGTCGGTAAGCGCCGCCGCAAGCGGGGCCGCCACGGCAATGAGCGGAATGACCGATGGAACCCCTATCCCTTCGAGGATGCGCCCCGCGTTTTCCTGCAGATCGGGTTCATCGTCACGGGCGGTAAGCGCCGAGATAAGTAATTCCACCGCCGGGGCACCGGTGGTTTCGAGTACTTTCCAATCTTTTTTGGCAAATGCATAGGATATCTTCCCATGGTCATTCAGCGGTTTCCATCCCAGTGTGTCGAGGGAATATGCCGCGTTTGCTCTCACCTTGAATACCTCATCATCGAGCGCGCCCGTGAGCGGTTCAATGGCTGAGGAGTCCCCCGTCTTCCCTAGGGCCTCGGCGGCCTTTTCCCGTATATAACGGCTCCCATCTTTCAGCGATACGACGAGGGGTTTGACCGCTGCGGGGTCTCCCGTCTCACCAAGTGCCGCCACCGCCTCCTCGCAGACATAGCGGTTATTCTTCTTATCCTCCAGCGCTTCCACGAGGGCATCAGTTGCTTCACGGGTGCGGAGTGCACCCAGGGCGCGCGCCGCTTCTTCACGGACCGCCTGGTCAGTGTCTTTCAGAGCATCGATAAGAGGTTTTACGGCACGGGTATCAGCCGCTTTTCCCAGTGCATGGGCCGCCCGTGCGCGGACTTTCGAACTTTCATCGGCAAGTGCGGCGATAAGAGGATCGACGGCACCATGGAAGCTGCGGCGTGCGAGCACCATGGCCGCACCCTCACGGATAAACTGGTTTTTCTCTGATAATGCCTCAATGAGCGGGCCCTCGGGAATGGCACCGGTCTTTTCAAGGGCCTGTGCCGCCTCTTCGCGGATATCGCATTTCTGCTCCTTCATGCGCTCAAGGAGCAAAGGCACGGCCCGCGGATCACCAAGGGCACCCAGCGTCACGACGACTTTCTTTCTCACGTCGCAGTTACCGTCACCAAGGGCGTCCAACAGCGGCAGTACGGCTTTCATGTCGTGTATCTCCCCCAGCGTTGTGGCCGCCTGCATACGGACATCGTCGCTTGCATCGGAAAGAAGTTCGATAAGCCGGGGGACCGCGGTGCTTTTTTTCCCCGCCAGCCGCTCCCATGATCGTGCGGCGATGAGAGAGGCAATTTCATCATCCTCATTGCCGGGACGCCAGCCGATGGCGGTTAATGTCTTCGCGGCGGATTCCCTTATGCGGTAGTCCTTATCAGAGAGCATCCGGACAAGTGCCGGACCCGCCGCCGGACCCACAGGAACAAGACTTTCCCAGTCTTTCCCCGCCACGAGGTAGTTTATCTTTTCCTTCTGGTTCGCCGGCTGCCACCCCACGGATGCAAGCACACCGGCAGCGCCCTCACGCACGCGGCTGTCGTTGTTTTCCAAGGCCGCTGTCAGAGGACCCGTAGCGGCGCTCCCCATCGCCTTGAGGGTTTTTTTAATCTGATCCCGGGCCACTTCATCACTGTATCTGAGAGCATCCACCAGCACTTCCGCCGCCGGGGCGCCCATGGAACGAAGCGCATCCCAGTCGCGCTTTGCGAGAAGGTACTTGAGGGAATCCTTCTCGCCGGAAGCCTGCCATCCCATTGATGCCAGGACGCCGGCCGCCCCTTCGCGCACATTGACATTTCCCGAAGACAATGCCTCGATAAGGGGCTCCCGAACCATGCTTCCCATGCGCGTGAGTGCTCCTATGGCGCTGTTCCGTACATCGCAATCTTCGTCAGCAAGAACCTGGATCAGCGGCTCAATGGAAGCGGGATCACCGATGAGCCCCAGGGAATGTGCAGCCCTTTTTCTCACTTCCCAGAATTCATCCCTGAGTGCACCGATGAGCGGCGTGACGCCGCGCCGGTCGCCGAACTCGCCGAGCAGTGCCGCCGATTCCTTCCGTACATGCCTGTTACCGTTTACGAGTCCGTCGATGAGGGGATCAGTGACGCGCGGATCTTTCTGGACTACCAGCTCCCGTGCTGCTTCTGACCATATCACCGGGTTATCGCTTTTCAGTTTTGTAAAAGGATCCGCCTGGCAGGAGAGGAATAACCCTGTACTGACGAACATCATAAGCATGCACAGGATATTCATCAGCGTCACACCGTATTTATTTCTCATCAGTTCAATCTCCCCGGGAAGATATTACGAACACATGACGCCCCGTTCACACTCCGCACCGGAGGCGTCCCACCATGAATGTTCCATCCACCGCAGTAGTGCGGCGGAGCATTGCGACTGCAGTAAGGGCAGCCTGCAAAAAATGTACGCCGGCGATGGCGAAGCACATCACTCGAACTTTAAAGCGTGCAAATGCCGGGGAACAGGCGTGCTTTTGAGGTACGCCGCAGTCACAAGAAATGACGCGCCGCGAAGAAGATGGACTTTTCAAGAAGCCGTTAGAGTATCGACTCAAGGTAAGCCAGGAGACCCTGAAATTTCTTATCCTGGGGCCTGAGACTGAGCGCTTTCTTCATGTCGGACACGGCCTGCCTGAGATCACCTTTGATTTTCCAGGCGATTCCCCTGTTGAAATAGACATCGGCAAAGCCCGGGTCAATCTCAAGCGCCCGGTTGTAGTGCGCGATGGCGCCGTCAATATCGCCCCCTACACGCAGTGCCACACCAAGATTATTGTGGGCGCTTGTGTGCTTGGGATCGAGTTCAATCGCCTTTTTATAGTTTTCAATCGCCTGGTCAATATGACCTTTCGTTTCCTTGGCCACTCCGCGGTTGTTATACGTGTCGGCATCGTATACATTCAGGGAAAGTGCCTTGTTGTATGATGCCACCGCCTGACTGTAATCGTCGCTCATCCAGAAAATGACGCCCCGGTTGTTATACGCGGCGGCAAGAAGCGGATCGATCTGGATTGCTTCGTTATAATCAGCGAGAGCCTGGTTGAGGTCGCCTTTCATCTTCCACGCCACCCCCCTGTTATTGAACGCTCTCGCATAGCGGGGACTCAACTCCAGCGCTTTATTGTAAAAAGCTATTGCCTGGTCCAGGTCGCCCTTTTTACGCCACTCGATACCCATATTGTTGTAATCATCGGCGGTCGTCAATGTGATGGTACGGTCGTCAATGGGCCGGAGTGCCTGCTCTTTGTGACAACCCGCAAGGGGCGCCCACAGAACGAATACGACAAGAAGGGCGATATATGGGAGTTTTTTCATGCCTTTTGTGCCTTCCGGTAATTACGTAAATCAATTTCAAGAGAAAATCAACATCAAAGATATGCCCCGCGTTGCCCCGCGGGCACATGGAGCCGCATCGGAAGAAAAAAGGGGCTCTGAAAGCATCGGTGGTTGTAAAGGCAGGTGAATCCTTATGTTCTCTCGTACGAGTGTGAAAGTACTATGAGAAATTACTACTGGTGAATAATCGCCTCCACCTTCGTCTCTACAATCAGTTTCTGCGTACTGAAATCATCGGGAAATTCGGTAGCGGCTTCTTTTTTGACCCTCTCGATTTCCCCGACAGGCACCGACGGCATGGAATAGACGCGGAGATAACGCCAGTCCCGCACCTGCGTATCAATGAAGAATTTCTGCGCCGTATAATTCGCGGGGAATCCCTGTGCCGCCTTTTCTCTTACGCATGCCAGGACCTGCGGCGGCACCTCAGGGTCATGGTAATCCCGCACCTGGAGGTATGCCGCTTTCTGCTGCGCCACGTAGTCATCCCTGGCACCGGCATCCTGGGGATATTTCTTCATCCCGTCATAATCTATAACGGCGCCTATCTCCGGCGGCACCTCACCGGCACGGGACAACGGCACCGGACAGACGATCCACGCAACAGCAAGGCAAAGCAGCACCGATACGGCAACAGCACTTTTCCCCTTCATGAATCCGCCATTACACCTGCATCCTTTACACCTGCATCCATGGAAGTGGTTTGTACCAGAAACCACCCTCACAATGCAAGTAAAGATGCCGCGGGGTCTTTCCATTGAGTCGCGGGTCCGCCTGTGGTAGACTTTTCGCGCTGCCGCGGGAACCGGGAGGGTGCCCGTCATGATGAAGGAAAAGATCCATGCCACTCCGGCAATCCGGATGCTCAGGGAAAGGGGTGTTCATTTTGCGCCACGGCCTTACCGATACATCGACCATGGAGGCACGCGGGTTGCCTCACGTGAGCTTCATGTAGAGGAACACCGGGCGGTGAAAACCCTGGTCATGGAAGATGAAGGGGGAACACCCCTCATCATACTCATGCACGGTGACCGGCAGGTATCAACGAAGGCACTGGCAAGGCGAATCGGCGCCAGGTCGGTGATCCCGTGCACACCCGAAGCGGTTCACCGTCATACGGGATACCTGGTGGGAGGAACATCCCCCTTCGGCACCAGAAGAGCGCTTCCGGTCTATATGGAGAAATCCATCCTGGATCTCTCCACCATTTTTATAAACGGCGGCCGCAAGGGTTTTCTCATTGAAATGGACCCCCGTGATGTGATTAAAGTGCTCAATCCGCAACTCGTGGAAGTTGGATATTGAAGGTAAAATGAGAATACGTTTCAGCGTGACATTCAGAGAAAGAAACGTGCCCGATGACCAGGGGATTCAGGAACTCAGGGAATGGTGCGCCCTCTTTCATCGCCTCGGGCTGGCACCGCTTTTTGCCGGTTCTTCACTGGGAAATCTGAGTTTCAGGTTGAAAAAGGGTGCGCCATCATTCATAATCACCGCCTCCGAAACGGGGATGAAAGACGATCTTGCCGATGATGCCTTTGTGACTGTGCATGAGTGCGATATGGAACGATGTGTCGTGTGCGCGGAAGGAACAAGAAATCCCTCATCGGAAAGCATGCTGCACGATCATATATACCACAGGCGGCCGGAGGTGAACGCGATCTTTCATGGTCACTCTGAACTCATTCTGTCATCGGCTGAAGGGCTTTCATTACCGGTGACGCCGCGGGAAGATCCCTATGGATCACCGGAACTCATCGACAGTGTCTCGGAGATTCTCGACGACCTCTCGTGTTTCATCCTGAGGGATCACGGATTCATTGCACTGGGAAACACCATGCAGGAGGCGGGTGAACGTGCCGTGGCAATGTACGTAAAATCAAAAGAGTATCGGGCAGCGCGGGCTCGTTCTTCACGTGAGACGGGATATCAAATACATGTCCGGAAATGAATTCTTCAATCTTTATAACCACGGATTTGTGAGGGTCGCCGTGTGCACGCCCGAGGTCAGGGTGTCGGACCCCGCCTTCAATGCGGAGAGCACCATCGCACTCGTACGGGAAGCCACCGCCGGGAACGCCGTGCTGGCGCTTTTTCCCGAAATGGGCCTCTCGGCATACTCCAATGAAGACCTCTTCCAGCAGGATGCCCTTCTTGGAGGCGTCCTGACGGCACTCGATACCATCAGGGAGGAAACAAAGGATCTTTCAATGATCCTTGTCGTGGGAGCTCCGCTTCGATTCGACACCTTTCTCTATAACTGCGCCGTCGTGCTCCACCGGGGCGTTATCCTGGGTATCGCCGTGAAGTCCTACCTTCCCAATTACCGCGAATTTTACGAGCTTCGCCAGTTCACGCCGGCCGACGAAACCTTCTCAGAAACGGTGTCCCTCTGCGGTCAGTCACAGATACCTTTCGGAGCTGACATTATTTTCGACGTCACCACGGCGCGGCACTTCAAATTCTATATCGAAATCTGCGAAGACGTGTGGGTCCCCGTGCCGCCGTCGAGTCTGGCCGCCCTTGCCGGTGCCACGGTAATCGGCAACCTCTCGGCATCCAACATTGTGGTGGGCAAATCCGAGTACCGGCATAACTTGGTACTCTCCCAGTCGGCGCGCTGCATCGCGGCCTACCTCTACACCGCGTCAGGATATGGCGAATCCACGACAGACCTCGCCTGGGACGGCCATGCGATGATTTACGAAAACGGAACGCTGCTCGCCGAATCGGTCCGGTTTTCCCGGCAACCGCAGGTGATCTACGGAGATGTTGACCTCGACCGCATTGCCCAGGACAGGATGCGGATCACCAGCTTCAGCCAGAACGCCCGGGCGTGCAGGGGAGTGCTCCCGAAGTTCCGCAGTGTCCCCGTTGCGGTCGATATCACCTCGAAGAAAATACTCCTCTCCCGCGAATATTCCCGGTTTCCCTATATACCCGGCGATCAGGAAAAGCGCGATATCCGCTGCTTCGAAATTTACAATATCCAGGTCCAGGGACTTGCGAAAAGACTCCAGTCGTCGGGAATCGAATATATTGTCATCGGCATATCGGGGGGGCTCGATTCTACCCATGCCCTTATCGTTGCCGCACGCACCATGGACCTTCTGGGACTGCCGCGATCGCATATCTTGGCATACACCATGCCTGGATTCGCCACGTCTCAGAAAACATACCGCAACGCGCTCTCGCTGATGGAAGCCCTCGGCGTCGAGGCCAACGAGATAGATATCAAGACGAGCTGCATGCAGATGTTCCGGGATATCGGCCACCCCTTCGCCGAGGGGAAGCCCGTCTATGACATTACCTTCGAAAATGTACAGGCCGGCGAGCGCACATCGCACCTTTTCCGTCTCGCCAACATGAGAAAGGCGCTTGTGGTCGGCACGGGGGATCTCAGCGAACTGGCACTTGGCTGGAGCACTTACGGGGTCGGTGATCACATGTCCCACTACAACGTCAACGCCAGCGTTCCCAAAACCCTGATACAGCATCTCATCCGGTGGGTCGTCCGGTCGCATCAGTTCGACGGGGAAACCAGCCGCGTACTCACCGAAATAGTGGAGACGGAAATAAGCCCCGAGTTGATACCCGGCGGCGCGAGCGATGAACCCGCGCAGAAAACGGAAGCAACCATAGGACCCTATGAGCTTCAGGACTTCAACACTTACTACATTACCCGTTACGGATACCTTCCGACCAAGGTGGCCTTCATGTCCTACTGCGCCTGGCATGATAAGAAAAATGGCCTCTGGCCCGATGTGCCTCTGGCCCGCCGAAACGAGTATACGATAGGTGCAATCAAACGCTGGCTCATGGTCTATCTGTATCGCTTTTTCAAAACCAGCCAGTACAAGCGTTCCTGCGTTCCCAACGCACCGAAGATCGGCTCCGGTGGTTCGCTCTCCCCGCGGGGGGATTACCGCGCACCGAGCGACAGCGAGGCAACGGTGTGGCTCGAGAATGCAGACACAATACCGGACAGCGACGAATAAACCATGAAACAACCTGCGTACGAAGAATTCGATGCCACCGAACTCTACTGTCCCCACTGCCGGCGGGCGACTCCCGTGAGAAAACGGCTTCTTCTCGTTCTCACCGAGGGCGACAAATACGACTACACCTGCGCGCTCTGTGGAACATCGGTGGGGGATAAGCTGGACCGTCAGAAAAACAATCTGAGGCAATTCATAAAATAAGCAGGAGGAGTAGAGAACTCGCGGCCCATATCAAGGGGTCGATCCCGTCAAGGTGGAAGACCTCACGCTCGACGAGATTCTGTGTCTTTGAATGCCGGTGTCTCTCCTGAAACACCCGGAATAACGGCCTGGCGCACCAAAGAAAAAGCCATGGGTACTAATACGCACCCATGGCTTTTCATACTTTTGAAGCCGCCGTTATCGTCCGATAATGTAACGGTAGGGGTCCACTTCCTCGCGGAGAATCCTCAGCTCCTCGTCGGAAGGCGCCCTGGTTTCCGAAATTTTCTGAGCCCGCAGAAGCTCAAAGCCGCAGTTGTCGTGGACGTCCTTCTCAACATATCCGGGATTGATCGAAACGATTCTCATCCTCTTCGAGGAGGGCTCGAAATCCATGACCGCCATATTCGTGATGATCTTGTATGGTCCCGCCCCGGGGGCAAGTCCCGATCTGGTCCTCGAATCACCACCGGAAATCCACCCAGGCGTCGTCACATAACTGCATTTCTCGACAAACCGCTTGCTGTCCTGCGGCGTCATTACCATCATCCGCCACGCGAAGGAGCCAAAATCATTGGCGCCGCCGCTTCCGGGAAGTCTCACCTTCGGTTTCTGGTGATCGGCGCCGATGCGGGTTGAGTTGAGGTTGCCGTACATGTCAATCTGCGCACCGCCGAGAAACGTGTAATCCAGCATCCCCCTGCAGGCCGTTTCCATGATCTCGCACATGCCGCTCGCCATGATTGCCTTCCAGGTGGTTCTCGAGTCGCCGACGGAAATGGGCATTTCGGGAAGAATGGGAGAGACGCCGCCGGCCTCGAACATGATAAGGAGATTGGGGGCGGCGGTCTTCTGGGCAAGCATGACCGCCGCGCAGGGCGCACCGGTTCCGACGCCCACGCTGGCCCCGTCTTCCAGTTCCCGCGACGCCACACAGATCATGAGTTCCATTGTATTATATTCAGCCATTCGCGTTCATTCCTCCTTTTCTACCGCTTGTTGTTGAGAAGCATGAGCTCTTTCTGTCTCAACTGCTGCATCTTCGCGAATCCGCCATTTACCTCGAGGTAGTCGAAGTGGTCATTGCAGTTATATATATGAGTATCGAGAAACTTCTTGAACTCTTCCGGTTCCCGCTCCGCCTTGAGCCATTCCCTGAGATGCTCTTCATCGGAGAAATACTCGCTGTACATGTTTCCGGGATAACTGCCGTAGGGCACCTCACAGACGGCATCAACGAGATAGAACGGAATGACCGTGTAGGACGGCTCGGAACGGATGACATCATTGTGCACGATGCGCTCCGCTGTGATTATCAGCCGCTTGGAGGCCCGCGCAAGATCAAGGTCCGATACCGTGATACCCCGCACCCTGCAGTTGCCGTATATATCGGCCTCATGGACGTGGATGGCGGATATATCGGGGAACAGGGCGGGCATCGCCACATACCTGGTTCCCGTATAGGGGCACTGTATCACCTTGGCACCGCTGAATTTGAATGTGTCGGTGCCCATGATGTTCCTCGTGGGAACGAAAGATACGCCCATGGCCGCCGCTTTCAGGCGGGCGGATAAGCTGTAATTGCTCCACTCGCATACCTCGACGTCACCGCTTTCCATATAGCGGCGGGCGTTCGGTGAGAGACCCCGCGCCTCGAGGCCGATGATGTACGCAATGTCACAGCGGTTGAATATCTTGCCGGCGCATAAAATCTGAAAATCGTGAGTCGAGGTATGACCGGCAAAACCCATGTTCTTCCTGCCCTGTCGCACCAGTTCGTGGCATACGGCAGTGGGAATTCTGTTCGCTCCAAACCCGCCGATGGCAAGATAGTCCCCGTCATGGGCAAATTTCCCGACTGCGTCTTTCACGGTCATGAGCTTCGATTCAAGCTTTCGTGACTTGGTTCTGAAAAAGGCTCGCGCCTTATCAGCATCGGGGTCCGTGAAAAGCCGTCCAACACCCTGTTCTAACACATCCACCGCTCATCTCCTCCTTTATACTCGGGGTCCGTGAAAAGCCGTCCAACACCCTGTTCTAACACATCCACCGCTCATCTCCTCCTTTATACTATAGTAAGACCGTTCCGGTACCAGTCGCACACGCCCTGGAAACGCCGCTGCCGTCATCACGCCCATTATAAATTCTTCATCCCGGCCCGCATGAACGGTCTTGACACATGCGTGTCTGCACTTCCCGAACGCCGGTTACCGGCATGCGCCGTTTCGGCAGTCGTACTTAATAAAATAAAATTGACTTGTCAATCAATAAATGGACCGGGGGCGGGGCCCGGCGCAGGCGGGTGATACTTGTGACGAAGCGTGGCTCTCTTTCTCCTCATGACTTCTCCTGCTTTTTCCTCATACCCTCACGCAGTTTCCGACCCAGCGTCCCAAGGGTATTTGGCGAATCATTCCGTGCAGACTCTTCCGAATACACGATCACGCTTTCCCTTCCGCCGGCCGTGCCATCCAGATACTCGCCTAAAATCCCGCGGCTGTGAATATCGTCGTGGCAGTAGACGCAAAGATTTTCCCAGTTGCTTCCATCGGGCGGATTGTTGTCATGATTGCCGTCCCGGTGGTGGACCGTGAGAAGATGCCGCATCGCGTGATTAAATTCCCTTCCGCATCGCGCGCATATCATGCCGTGAATCGCAAGGGATCGATCACGGTACTCTTCAGCTCCTGCCTTTACCGCATCCTTGATTGTGGATACGACTTCCTCGACCGTTTTTACTTCCTTCGGTTTTACGGCGGACACTGATGACCGTATCCTCCCGCCCCGTTTACTGAACGTCATCCTTGGCACCCGACCACCTCCACGGCAGTATTCAATGTCCCTATTCTCGCCAAAAAATCACCGGGTGTAAACTCTTTTTGTATATCCGAAGGACACGACGGCGGGATACATTATCAGCCATGCGGATGCTTCATGCATTGTCTGCGGAATTGTTCGTTTGACTCACGGTAGGCACTGTGATAGGCACCACGCGACACGCCATTGGGCGGAAGTTTCCGGAGCGACACATGATCCTCGGTATTGATGTGGGGGGAACCCACACTGATGCGGTTCTGCTTGAACGATTCAAAGTGGTGCGCAAGAAAAAGGTGATCACCGATCCGGAAAATCTCCTCCATTCACTCCTTGAGGTCACCGAAAAAGTCCTCGGCGATATTTCTCCCGGCAACCTGAAGCGGGTGGTCCTCTCTACGACCATGTCCACCAACGCCATCGTACAGGGCAGGATAAGCCCCGTGGGCATGATACTGGCGAGCGGACCCGGGCTGCCTCCGTCGCTTCTCAGAATAAATGAACACAGCCATATCGTCTCCGGCTACGTTAATCACCGCGGCGAAGAAGTGGCGGCGATAGACGCGGGAGAAATCGCACACATCGTCCGCACCCTCCGGGATGAGGGAATTGATCATGTGGGTATCGTGGGAAAATTTTCGACGCGCGATCCCAAAATAGAGCTCGATATCGAGCGATTGGTACGCAGCCGCTTTACACATGTATCCCTGGGCCATCAGATGTCGGGAAATCTCAACTTCCCCCGGCGCATCGCCACCACCTACCTGAACGCCGCCATCTGGGAAACTTACCACACCTTCATCAGGAGCATCACCCAGTTCGTCGCACAGTTCGACGCCCATATCCCGGTCTACATTCTGAAGGCGGACGGCGGCACAATTGAAATCGGGCAGTCAACGGCCTGTCCCGTGCAGACCATACTCTCCGGTCCCGCCGCCAGCATCATGGGCATACTGAGTCTCGTCGACTGTGTCGAAGACGCCGTCGCGCTCGATATCGGTGGCACCACAACGGACATTGCAATCTTCGCCGGCGGTGTCCCCCTTCTTGAACCGCTGGGAATCACCATTCAGGGACATAAAACGCTGGTACGGGGGCTCCGAACGCGATCCATCGGCATCGGCGGAGACAGCCGGGTCGCCTGCGTGAACGGACGCCTCTCGGTGGGACCCATGCGGGAAGGTCCCGCGGCGTCCCTCGGAGGACCATGCCCGACACCGACCGACGCCATGGTCGTACTGGGGCTCGCTTCCATCGGAAACCGGGAACGGGCCGTGCGGGCGATAGAAGACATCGCGTCGGCACTGTCACGCCCCCTCGAGGAAACGGCGCACCTGATCATGGAGCACGCCTCACGGGAAATCATCACCCATGTAAGGGCCATGATCGAGGATATCAACAACAAACCCGTGTACACGGTTCATGAACTCCTCGAAGGTGCAAAAATCGAACCGAAGGCGATGTATGTGGTCGGCGGACCATCGGGAGCCATGGCGCCACGCCTCGGGGAACTCTTCGAAGTCCCCGTGCACATACCCGGGGACGCCGAAGTCGCCAATGCCATAGGGGCGGCCCTTGCCCGGACGACCACTGAACTGACAGTGCTCGCCGATACTGAAAAGGGAAGACTGACCATCGTCGAAGAGGGTATACAGCAACGGGTGGAGCGCAGCTTTACCCGTGACGACGCAGTGACTCTCTGCAGGGAAAAGCTGCGGGCGCGGGTGCTCGCCATGGGCGCATGGGAAGACGATATTGAAATAGAAATCACGGAAGACCAGTCCTTTACCATGGTCCGGAATTCCTGTATCGCGGGCAGGAACATCCGCATCAAGGGACAGGTCAAACCGGGCCTTATACATGGGGCGCGGAGGTAGCGACGGCATGACGGCGAAAAAAAAGACGGGGCTCATTTTCTTTCCCGCCTTTGACTGGGCGATTTCGCCCACCCATCCGGAACGGGAAGAACGGCTTCTCTACACCCAGGACCAGGTCATGGAGGAAGGCCTCTTCGATTTCGATAACGTCATCGAGTTCAAGCCGGGACTCGCCACAATCCGCGACATTGACCGCGTACATATCTGCGTTCCCGACGCACAACACGTGATTACCGAATCGCACCTGATTTCCGCGGGAGGCGCCATTACCGCCGCCGACAAAGTCCTCACAAAAGAAGTGGACAACGCCTTTGCCCTCGTCCGGCCGCCGGGCCATCATGCCATGAAAGTGGTGCACGGCGCCCGCGGTTTCTGCAACATCAATATTGAAGCCATCATGGTGGAGTACATACGGACACACTTCGGCCACAAGAGAATTGCCATCGTGGACACCGACTGCCACCACGGCGACGGCACACAGGATATTTTCTGGCACGATCCGGACACGCTCTATATATCGGTACACCAGGACGGCCGCACGCTCTACCCCGGTTCCGGATTCCCCGATGAGTTCGGCGGCCCCAATGCCTACGGGTACACAATCAACATTCCCCTTCCCCCCCACACCTCGGAGGAAGGATTTCTCTATGTGCTCGACAGTCTGATTCTCCCCATCCTTGCCGACTTCAAGCCTGACCTCATCATCAATTCCGCCGGCCAGGACAACCATTATACCGATCCCATCACCAATATGAATTTCACCGCCCAGGGATACGCGACGCTGAACGACAGGCTCGCACCTGATATTGCCGTGCTCGAAGGAGGTTACTCCATCGAAAGCGCCCTTCCCTACATCAACGTGGGAATCATACTGGCAATGGCGGGAATCGATTACGGAAACGTGAGAGAGCCCGACTACGACCCGGCATCGATCCGGCAATCAGCGGAGACCACCCGCTATATCCGGCAGCTGTCGTCTGAAATCCACGATCTCTGGAAATCGCGGGACGAAGAGCGGGCCAAGCTCATTGAAAACGCCGGCTATCTGAGGCGGCAGCGGAGCATTTACTACGACACGGACGGCATCAACGAGGAACAGGCGGAGACTATTCGTGTATGCAGTGATTGCGGCGGAGTCTTCACCATTGATTCAAAAGCCGATACGGGGCGCAGGATTTTCGCGGTGATCGTTCCGGGACGGAGCTGCCCGAAGTGCAGAACAAAAGGAGAGCAGTTCTTTGAGACGACAGAGTCCGGAAAATATGATTACGTCTATTTTCAGGACCGTGACAAAGATATCTTCATCAGGAAATGAAACGCGATCCCGGTCAATCTGAACCTTATAAAATCCATTAATCCCTGAATCCTTCAGTTATTATTTACCGGAAATAACTTATGCAAAAAAAAGAAACGCGGGAGAGCAGTACTGCTCCACCCGCGTGTTTCCGTATCTCCTCTATGCCTTGTACAGACGTTGTTAACGGAAGAGTTCCCGCGCAACGATGAGCCGCCTGATTTCGGACGTTCCCGCGCCGATTTCATAGAGCTTCGCATCACGCCACAGTTTCTGAATCGGATACTCCAGGCAGTAGCCATATCCCCCGTGAATCTGGATGCCGTCACAGGCAACTTTCGTCGCCGCCTCAGCCGTGAAGAGTATCGCCGCCGCCGCTACCTTGTCGAGTTCAGTGCCCTTTCCTCCCTTCTTGCCCTCAGGTCCGTCGGCGAAACGGGCCGCCCGGTAGACGAGCCCCCGCGAGGCCTCGACAAGACAGTACATATCGGCGATCTTCTGCTGGATCATCTGGAAATCCTTGATAGGCCGTCCGAACTGCTCGCGCTCTTTGGCATACTGAATCGAGTATTCCAGCGCCTGCTCGGCGATACCCAGCGAGCTGCCGGCCAGCACAATGCGCTCATAGGCAAGGCCGGAGGTGACGATATGCACGCCCCTGTTCTCTTCGAGGAGCAGGTTCTCCGCCGGCACTTCCACGTCTTCAAAACTCAGTTCGCATGTCGGCGATCCTCGCATTCCGCACTTCTTCAGCTTTTTGGAAACGGTCACGCCGGGAGAATCAGCCTGAACGATGAATGCGCTGATCCCGTGCGGTCCCTTTTCAGGGGCGGTTTTTGCGTAGACGAGAAGCGTATGGGCAATGGCACCGTTGGTGACGAACATCTTGGTGCCGTTCAGGATGTAGGCGCCTTCCTTCTTCTTTGCCGTGGTCCGCATTCCACCGAGCGCGTCGGAACCCGCGTTCGGCTCGGTAAGACAGAGTGCGCCCACGTGTTCGCCTGTGCACATGGAAGGCAGGTATTTGCGCTTCTGTGCATCGTTGCCGTTTTTGTGGATGTTATTGGCGCAGAGATTCGAATGGGCGCCGTAGGTCATGCCGAGTGCCGGCGAAAACCGGCTCAACTGCTCCACCGCCAGCACCTGCATCATGATTCCCTGACCGGCACCGCCGTATTGTTCATCAATCGTGATTCCCAGCATGCCAAGATCCCCGAGCTTTTTGAAGAAGTCATCGGGAAGCCAGTCTTCCTCGTCCACCTTTTCCTGAATCGGAGCGATTTCGGCAAGCGCCCACCTGTACATCGTTTCCGCCAGCATCCGTTCTTCGTTGTTGAGTCCCCGCATACACATTCTCCTTACCAGTAAAATAAAGACGGTATTACCAGTTCATACCTTTATGACAGTATATCAACAAATATTGATTTATTTGTCAATAATTAATTGACAACAAATATTAAGTAATGATATATTTTTACCATTACAAAATATTATGTGAGATAATTTACTGATATTACGATGAATTTAGGTTCAATACTTCGCCAGAAAAGAAAAGACCAAAAGCTGACTCTTAAAACCATTGCGGAAAAGGCCGGCATTTCAGAAGGGTTTCTTTCGCAAGTGGAAAACGACGTAAGTTCACCCTCCGTGGACACGCTTGTTAATATCTGCAACGCCGTAGGCATTGAAGCAGGCGAAGTCTTCAAGGAAGCGGAAAAACAGGAGCGGCTGGTGGTAATTCGCAAGTCTGACTGGGAAGAGGTGGAGCTTCCCGCGTCCGGTTTTTCGACCCGGCGTTTCTTTTCACCTGAAAACAGGAAGATTATAGACAGCTCGATTATTGCCATCGAGCCGGAAAAAAGTATCCCTGCCCGCAAAAACGTGAAGAATACCCAGGAAGTGCTCTGCGTACTTAAGGGTTCCGTCGAGCTCCTGCACGGAGGAGAGTCCTACCAGTTGTTCGAAGGTGATTCCGTTCACTACTGGTCAATTCAGCAGCGCGAGGTCATCTCGAACAGGTCGCAGGGGTTAGCCGTTGTACTGTGGGTGGGTACACTCTGATAAAAAGAGAAACCATAGAAAAAATATCAAAAGAAAGGAGTTTAATGGATGATTAAATTCAGTGAACGTCAACTGAGAGTCCCCAAGCTTGCACGGCCGGTGTATCTGGTGACGGCGGGACAGTCGAAGTTTGACCGGGCCATGCCGGACAAACGGACGGAGGAGCTCTGTATCGATGCCTTCACACAGGCGGCAGAACTCATCAACAAGACACCTGCCGAATTGAAGCGTTACATTCACACTTGTTACTACGGTCACTTCGCGGATCATTTCGGCGATCAGCTTCTCGGCGAAGCGGTCATACACGACCGTCTCGGTCTTGACCCACTTGGAAATGCCGGCATCAAGACGGGTGGCGCTACCGGGGGTTCGACGCTTTGGGAAGGAATGAAAGCCGTGGCCTCAGGGTATTCCGACTGCGTGCTGGCAATGGGGTGGGAACGTATGGATGAAGTTCCCACTGATGAGGGTAACTTCCTCATCTCCTGCGCCGCCGACAAGGACTGGGAAAGCCCCCTCGGCCATGTCTATACCGGATATTACGCCGTCATGGCCCAGAAATACTGGAAGGTATTCGGCAAGGAGCAACCGTCGTTCAGGAGAACGTTGGCGGAAATCGCCGTCAAGCACCGTGGCTACGCCCGCTTCAACCCCTATGCACAGGGACCCATGAAAATCACCGTGGAAGACGTATTGAATTCCCCGGTTGTCGCCTACCCGCTGCGCGCGTTGGATTGCTGCCTGATGAGCGTCGGCGCCGCCTGCGCCATACTCTGCGACGAAAAAACGGCTGTTGAGCTGACCAAAGGCACAAAGAATAAACCGCTTCGGATCTGGGTTGCCGCCGGGTCGCACACGTTGCGTCCTGCCGACAGACTGCATATGGAAATCCCGCTGCTTCCCAATGAGACAGCGAAGCAGTATAAGGACCTGGGCAAGCGTTTCCCCGGAGGAGAGCGTTATCCCGGTTTCACCGGCTTCCTCGGCGCCCGGATGGCCGCATGGTACGGCTATCGCATGGCGGGCATCGTCGATCCGATGGAAGATCTTGATGTGATAGAATTACATGACGCATTTACCATCAGCGATGTCCAGTCATATGAAGATGTCGGCCTCCGTCCTTACGGCGAAGGCAGAGATTACGTAGAATCCGGCGACTGCTATCATAAGAACCCCCATACCGGCAAACCGGGTCGGCTCCCCTCGAACTTGTCGGGAGGTCTCATCGGATGTTTGCTTGCCGTGGGTGCGACGGGTATCATGCAGACTTTCGAAAGCGCCACTCATTTCTGGAACCGGTGGGCCGAAATCCACGGCGATCCAAAGATATGGAAGAAATTCAACAGGCAAAAACCGGCCGACTGGACCAACCTGCAAGTCAAGGGTGCGAAGAGGGCCCTGGCAATCAGCCACGCCGGCGTCGGCTCCCATGTGACGGCAACAATCCTGATGGATCCCGACCATCTTCTCAAAGAAGACGCCTAAAAGGAGGAATAAAACTATGAGTATGTTCGGACAGGTATATGTGAAAAACAATCAGTATAAAATCAAGGGAAACTTTCACCACATGACGCCGAATCAGCCGATTCGCAACGCCGATGATGGATGGAAGTTAATGGGAGTCACGAATCCACGCGACATGACCTACATGCATTCGTACGGCGGTGAAGCAATCTTCTTCGAATCGCTGGGCAAGGGAAAACTCATGGCCACGCGCTGTGACAACCGGAAATGCGATATGAAGGGAACCATCTACCAGCCTTTCAGAATCCACTGCATGAGCTGCCTCGGGAAAAATACCGTCATCGACATGACGAAGCTCGCAAAGAAATCTGCAAAAATTCACACCTTCATGGTCTGCGAACGGTCGGGCGCCTTCAGTATTCTCGACAAACCTATCAAATTCATCAATATCGAGTTCGACGGGGTTCCTACGATACTGATGAGCTACCTCTCTATCGGTGATCCCAAAATCGGGATGAAAGTGATTCCAATATTCAGAACCACGAATCCCACCTATACGATCCTCGACCTCTCATGGGTACCGGTGGGAACAAAAGAGACCAACCTGCCGGAAGGTTTCAGTTTCTAAATCAGTTCACCACGATAAAAAAAGGGGTGTCGCAGTGACACCCCTTTTTTTATCAGCTGCATGTATCCGGCATTCTTAAAAAAGTCCCACGGGTTCAGAGCCGGTGGAGACAGGGCATGCCGCGCCCTCTTTTGTCCCTCTGCCGCTCTTTTTTACCTGAGATAATGGGCGATGATGAGCTTCTGCACCTCCGTGGTTCCTGCACCGATGGGAAACACCTTCGCGTCGCGCATATAGCGCTCAACGGGATATTCCTTCATATAGCCGTATCCGCCGAAAATATGAACGGCCCAGCCGGTAACCCTCACCGCCATCTCGCAGGCATACATCTTGGACTGCGCCGCGAGCATCCGCGCCTCTTTATAATTTTTTTTGTCCCAGCAGGTCAGCCCCTTGTAGGTGAGTAGCTTCGCCGCCTCGAGCTCTACCGACATGGTGGCAAGCTTGTCCTGAATCATTTCGAAATTGAAAATGGGTTGCCCGAACTGTTCCCGTTCCTTGGAGTATTTGAGCGCCGCTTCAAAGGCGGCCTGGGCGATGCCGATGGCGAGGCAGCTCCACATGAACCGTTCCACATCGAGCCCGGAAAACATCTGCTTGAGTCCCTGCCCCTCGACGCCGCCAAGGAGATTCTCCTCCGGCACCCGGCAGTCCTGCAGGATTATCTCTCCCGTCGGTGACGAGCGGAGCCCCATTTTTGAGAGCTTTTTCCCCGCCTCGTAGCCCGGAAAATTCTTCTCGACGATAAACGTACAGAGACCGCCCGGCCCCTGCGCATAGATGAGGGCAATATCCGCGATGGGGGCGTTCGAAATAAATGTCTTCGTTCCGTTCAGGATGTACTCGTTCCCGACTTTCTTCGCCGTAGTTCTGAGCGAAAGCGCGTCGGAGCCTGCACCCGGTTCCGTGAGCCCCATGCAGCCCTTTTTCTCGCCGCTCGCGAGTGCGGGGAGGTACGTCTTCCTCTGATATTCCGTCGCATTCCGGGCAATGTTGTTGGCACAGAGAAGTCCGTGGGCGCCGTAGGTTGTCGCCACACCGGCATCCACCTTCCCCAGTTCCTCTCCCATGAGACCGAAGGAAAGATAGTCCGTGAGCATTCCGCCGTATTCCACCGGGACGCCCATGCCGAGAAATCCCAGCGGCTTTGACTTTTCCCAGAGGGCCTCGATGAATTTTTCTTCACGATCCATTTCTTCCACGTAGGGCGCGATTTCCTTTTCGGCGAATCGCCGGACCGTTTCCTTCAGCATTCGTTGTTCTTCAGTGAAATCAAAATCCATGTCGTACTCCTTTATATATAGTGCGTGTGCGTAGAGCCCCTCACCCCGCATGAGGTCCATCGCACGGCCGTGCATAGTGAAAACTAATTGACTTGTCAATCAATAAAGCATGGTTTTCTGTGCGACTCAGATCCCTGCCGACAGTGGTGCTGTTGAGCGTAAGACCGCAGAGAGATGCCGCGGTCACCCCGAGGTCCGCGATGAAAACGGGCCTTTCATC
>JAPLJO010000014.1 GCA_026388515.1 Deltaproteobacteria bacterium
AGTACGCTTCCTGTCAAGGCGAGCAGGAAAAGAAAAAGCAGATTGCGTAGATGATTCTTTTGTCCGTGAATCATGTCAGACCTTTATCTGAGGCAGGATACTATATGATTTGCCGGAGGGTGTCGATATGAAAATGGGTGACGGATATTTGAGAGCCTCTCAACTTCATCCGAATCGTAAATCGGAAGATAAAAGACGATAATTAGTGACCGGCAATTTGTAACACTTGTCGTTTAATGCATTCCGTTATATAATTATATTGTGATAAAATCATTTAAAAAAAAGGGGAGACACCGTGAATCTCACGGTCGCTCCCCTTTTCACTTTTCACCCCGGGATGCCCGGGTTTCGGTTTTATCTTACTTGTTCACTTCCTCGAAGTCGGCGTCAACCACCTCGTCATCGGAAGATTTTGCTGAACGGCCTGCATCCGCCGAGGCGCCACCCGCACCCGCGTGAGCGTCGGCCTGTTCACCGCCATGCTGCGCCGATGCCTTGGCATACATGGCCTCGGCGAGTTTGTGGGATATGCTGGTCAACTGCTCCTGGGCGGACCTGATTTCGCTCGCGCTGTCGCCTTCGATTGCCTTCTTGAGATTTGCAATGGCTTCTTCAATCTTCGATTTTTCCGCGGCGTCCACCTTGTCGCCCATTTCCTTCAGGTTCTTCTCCACGCTGTAGGCAAGGGCATCCGCCTGGTTTCTTGCCTCTATGAGGTCCTTCTTTCTCTTGTCGTCCTCGGCGTGAAGTTCCGCTTCCTTGACGAGCTTCTGTATTTCACTCTCGGTGAGCCCGCTCGATGAGGTAATCCGGATGCTCTGTTCCTTGCCCGTACCGAGATCTTTCGCGTTCACATGGACGATACCGTTGGCATCGATATCGAAGGAAACCTCGATCTGGGGAACCCCTCGCGGCGCAGTTGGGATACCCATCAGTTCGAATCTGCCCAGCGTCCGGTTATCGGCGGCCATGGGCCGCTCACCCTGGAGGACGTGTATGCTCACCGCCGGCTGGTTGTCCGCCGCCGTCGAGAATATCTGGCTCTTTTTCGTGGGAATCGTGGTGTTCTTCTCAATCAGCTTCGTCATCACTCCGCCCAGCGTCTCGATGCCCAGCGAAAGCGGTGTCACGTCGAGAAGCAAGACGTCCTTCACGTCACCGGCAAGCACGCCGGCCTGGATTGCCGCACCGACCGCCACGACTTCATCAGGGTTCACGCTCCTGTTTGGTTCCTTGCCGAATATTTCCTTCACCTTCTGCTGGACCAGCGGCATGCGGGTCATGCCGCCCACGAGGATGACTTCGTCGATATCCTTGGGAGAAAGCCCCGCGTCCTTCATGGCGGTCCTGCATGGCCCTTCGACTTTCTCAACGAGGTCGTTCACGAGCATCTCAAGTTTTGCCCTGGTGAGCTTCATATTGAGGTGCTTGGGGCCTGAGGCGTCGGCCGTAACGAAGGGCAGGTTGATGTCAGTCTCCAGCGAGGTGGAGAGTTCCATCTTGGCCTTCTCCCCCGCTTCCTTGATTCTCTGGAGGGCCATCTTGTCCTTTCTCAGGTCAATACCCTGGTCCTTCCTGAATTCGTCGCAGATATAATCAATCAGTTTCTGATCGAAATCCTCGCCGCCAAGGTGGGTGTCGCCGTTGGTTGCCTTCACCTCAAATACACCTTCACCCAGCTCGAGAATGGAGATATCAAAGGTGCCTCCCCCGAGATCGAAGACGGCGATCTTTTCGTCCTTTTTCTTGTCCAGCCCGTAGGCGAGCGATGCCGCCGTGGGCTCGTTGATGATGCGCAGTACATTCAGTCCCGCGACTCTCCCCGCATCTTTCGTCGCCTGGCGCTGAGAGTCGTTGAAATAGGCCGGCACGGTGACGACCGCATCGGTGACCTTTTCCCCGAGATAATCCTCGGCGGTCTGCTTCATCTTGGTGAGTACCATCGCCGATATCTCGGCGGGGCTGAAATCTTTCCCCCGCACCGTGACTTGGGCATCGCCGTTTTTAGCTTCAGTAATCTTATAGGGGGTAACTTTCACATCGTACTGCACTTCTTTCGTGCCAAACTTCCTCCCGATAAGTCTTTTCACGGCGTAGACCGTGCTTTCCGCATTGGTAATCGCCTGCCGTCGTGCTATCTGCCCGACGAGGCGCTCGTTGTTATCCGTAAATGCGACTACAGAGGGCGTCGTTCTGCTTCCCTCCGCATTCGTTATGACCACGGGGCTCCCGCCTTCCATTACGGCAACGCACGAGTTTGTCGTTCCTAAGTCAATCCCGATTACTTTCCCCATTTTTACTTTCCTCCTTCACTAATATCCTATGGTTATTATTGCTCGTTTGTTTCCTTCTTCTGTGCTGCCACGGATACCTTCGACGGCCTCAGAAGCCTTCCGTTCAAGAGGTAGCCGTGTTCGTATTCTTCCACCACCTTATTATAGTCATGCGCCGGGCTCTCCACCTGCATGACCGCCTCGTGGAAGTTCGGGTCAAAATCGCTTCCCGCAACCTCGATCCTCTCCACACCGTGTTTCGTGAGCGCTGCACGCAGCTGGCCGTCTATCAACTTCAGTCCTTCCACAAATGCATTGAAATCAACGGAATTCGACGCGTGATCGAGCGCCCTTTCGAGATTGTCAACGATGGGAAGGATGTCCCTTATGAGTTTTTCATTGGCGTATTTGGTGAGTTCCTCCTTCTCTCGAATCACCCTCTTCCGGTAGTTGTCAAAATCTGCGGCAAGCCTGAGATATTTTTCGTGGTTGTCCTTTGCCTCCCCGCGGCACTTTTCAAGTTCCGATGTCCCCTCCTCCCGGGGAACCGTACCGGGATCCTCATCTGCAGGGCTCTCAGCCGCCATCGTGGCGTTCTTCTTCAGCTCATTCATGGGTATCACAGTTTCTTCAACTGCCTTCTTTGCCGGTTTCTTTATCATTTTCTATTGCTGCTCCCTCCTCATCCGGAACGGAGGACCTTTCATTTTTCGTGCCGACCATTCAGTTTGGCTGCCTGAATAAACGGTAATCAACGAGTTCACAAATCACATGGCCGGCCATTATATGCATCTCCTGAATCCGGGGCACGCTGTTCGAAGGAACATGGATATTGTAATCGGCGAGTGCGGCAACCTTTCCGCCGTCTTTCCCGGTAAAGGAAATGGTGACCAGCCCCTGTTTCTTCGCCGCTTCGACTGCTTTCACTATGTTGGGTGATGAACCGCTGGTGCTGATTGCCCAGGCGATGTCGCCCTCTTGGCCGAGCGCCCGAACCTGCTTCGCGAATATTTCTGAAAAATCATAATCATTGGAGATGCTTGTTATAACCGAGGTGTCGGTGGTGAGCGCAATCGCCGGAAGGGGCGGCCGTTCTATGCCGAACCTGTTGATGAATTCCGCCGCGATATGCTGTGCGTCGGCGGCGCTTCCGCCATTGCCGAATAATACTATCTTTTTCCCGGACTTGAGTGACTCGGATACCACATCCACCACCTTCACTATCCTCGGGAGGTTTTCGTTGACGAATACCTCCATGAGGTTCGTGCTCTCTTTGAATATCCTTATTATAATATCTTCAATATATTCCATTATGTTGGGTACCCCCCGTTTCGGGTGCTAATATATTTATCGCCCCCCCGTATGTCAAGGAAAGGGGCGTATTTTTCTCGATTTACGAGGAAAGCGGCGGGCGGCGGGAATTATTCAACGGGAGCCCTCCCGGGGGCTGCATCCGTGGATGTGCGGGATATCGCTCCTCCGAAATATTTCACAATGAGAAGCGTGATATCGTCGGACTGCTCGGTCTCTCCGGCAAATGAATGGACTCCATCGAGAATTATTGTGCGTATTCCCACGGGGGTCGTATCCACTGCGGTCTTTAAAAGCCCCTCCAGGCGGCTTTCCGAAAAAAGATCGCCGCGGCGGTCCATGGCCTCAGGGATGCCGTCGGTGAAAAGCACCAGGCAGTCGCCGGCACCGAGGGTAAGGCGGTTTTTCGTGTAACGCACCGATTCCAGCGCGCCAATGGCGACTCCACCGGTCCTCGGAAGCTGCTCTACGCGGCCGTCCACCCTCATGACATAGGGAAGGTTATGACCGGCATTGCCGTACTCCACGACACCGGTCCGGCAGTCCAGAATACCAATAAAAACAGTGATAAACATGCAGGATTCATTGTCCTTTCCTGTTTCATTATTCACCGAGGTGAGAATTTCATCGGGCGACCTGAGCCTGCCGGCATCGGCTTTGATGAGTGTCTTTGTCATTGCCATGAAGAGCGCCGCCGGCACACCTTTACCCGATACGTCCCCGATGACGAAACAGAGCCTGCCGTCATCAAGAAGAAAATAATCATAAAAATCGCCCCCCACCTGTCGTGCGGGTTTCATGAAACCATACACGTCGAACTCTTTGCGGCCCGGGAAGGCCGGGTAACCCCTGGGAACAATGCCCATCTGGATGTCGTGGGCAACCCTGAGTTCTCCCTCCATCATCTCCTTTTCCGCACGAGTGCGCCGCTCGTGTATGAGATTCGTGACAATGAAAGCGAAGATCGCCATTCCCATCGAATTGGCGAGAATCATGGGAACGCTTACCGATGCCACTACATCCCGCACCACGTCATAGGGTGTGCTGAGCACGAGGTTGAGTGCCATGTGGAGCGCTTCCACGAACGCCATGAAGAGGACGGCCCGGAATACCCCGATGAATTCTCCCTTATTGAAATGATATATGATACCGCCGAGACAGCCGGCGACGAGCGTCGAAAGCGAGCAGGCGAAGCACGTGATACCGCCCAGGCTGTAGCGGTGGAGGGCGCCGATGAGACCGGCACCGAAGCCCACCAACGGACCGCCGATGAGACCGGCGATTGCCGGGCCGAGGTCCCTGATATTGGCGATGGCGTCTTTAATCTGAATGCCGCTGAGGGTGCCGAAGATGGAAAAGAGACCGAAGATCACTATCATGAATCCCCGGTTCTTAAAGGTAATTTTCCCTTCCAGTATCTCCGAGAAGGACCGGGAGCGCGTGACCACGTAGGCAACCATGATAACGACGCTCATATCCTTTATCAGCGATACCGCAAGCGTTACGATAAACTCCATGGCTCCCTCTTGCAGGTGCACATGATGGTGCGTCTCATGACGGCTCCCTCATTCTTCCGGTTACTCGTCAAAAGTGTGTTCCCTTTTTCTCTCCCTCAATTCGGCGAGCTTACCCCGGTTCCAGCCCGAGACACGGGAGTAGTATCCCGTAATGCGTGCAATGCCGTCCACGTTTCCGGAGCCGCAGTGCCCGCAGCGGTCCGTGATTCCCCTGCCCACATGGTGGCAGTCGAGACAGGAAGTGAACTCCGGGGAGACTATGACGTGTTTGTTCTGCGTTTCCCTGAACACGCGGGTTATGAATAAGGCGAGCGAGGCGGAAGAAGGCCTCGACTCATCGAGCCACAGGTAGGTGATGGCGTCACCCCCGATGAGGGTGTGGCAGACCCCTTCATGGAGCGTCCTCTCGAATGGCGCCGTCGGCGATGACGCGGCGAGACGCGTGGAGTTGGTATAATAGACCTCGCCGCGGGCGATGTTTCCCTTCACGATATGACCGGACCGGGGCGAAAAATGCTTGAGGTCGAGCCGGGCGAAGCGGTACGCCGTGGTTTCCGCAGGCGTCTGCTGGAGCATGACACGTATACCCTCTTTTTCCCCCATCGCCTCGACCCGCTCTTTCAGGAACGACACCACCTTCACGCCGAATTCCCTCGCCGCCGCCGATTCGTGGAGCTCCGCGCCCGTTGAGATTTTTGCGAGTTCATTCAATCCCACGAGGCCGAGAAGGTAGCGGGCCTCCTCCATTAAGAGATAGGGAGCGCCTTCCCTTTTCATGGCAAGAAGCCCCAGCGGTCCTTCGCTGCCGAGGGCGAGCAGCCGCTCGATGAACCGCCTCTTTTCCACGTGGGCCCTGACGGCGAGCGCCGCCATCGTCTCCAGGAGTTCATGGAGCGTCTTCTCGTCACCGTCCGCGCGCAGGCCCATGCGGGGTAAATTGAGCGATACGTTCTGCACCGCGGCGAGGCGGATGTTCACAGGGTCGTGAAGACATCCTGCATCATCATCGCCGAATGAATATCGCCCGCATTCGGAAAGGGAACTGCCGTCCTTGTCGAATATGAAGTGGGTGTTTCCCCTTTCAATGGCAACATCACAGATGAGATGGAGAAAACCCTCAAAGTCCGGCTCACGGAAACATTCCTCCGAGAGATGGATGAAGGGCCTGGGAAACACAAAGGGCCTCCCCCCGGCATCGCCTTTCAGAAATATCCTGAAGAGCGCTACGGCGAACCGCCGGGCCTCACCGGCCCAGTTGCCGTAAGTCCCGCCCGTCATCACGCCTCCCGGACCGAGGGCGGGGGCGTCCCTGAGGTGGCGCGGCACGTCCCAGTAAATATGGATATCCGTAAATATGGTCTGCCCCCCTCGCCCCACGGCCTGCTGGGCGAACTCGTAAATCATCATCTGTGCGAGCTGGCACACTTCGTCGTCGGTGCGGCCGGCAAGATAGGGTGCAAAGAGGATGTTGACGCCGTCCCATCCGATGGCCCCGGCAAATACTCCCTGGAGCGCCGCCGCGAACCGGACCATATGGGCGAGAAGCGTCTCCGGATGCTTTGCCGGCGAGGCGACGGCAAGCGAACTGGGAAGGGCGAGGCCGTATTTTTTTATATACTCCAGCGACTGGCAGCAGCAGTAGAGGCGATCGATATATCCTAGGTTGTGAATGTGCATGTCGCCGCGGGCGTGAGCCAGCCCCACCTCGTCGGAAAAGACCCTGAGCAGTGCGTATTCCTTTTTGATCCCCTCGGCAAGAGTGAGGTTGGTACCCTCGGGGCTGTGGGGGATATTGGCGTTTTCCCTGTTGCGGTAGAGGATAAGCTCCTCCACGTCATAGAGCGGAAACCCGAGCCGGGCGTGCATCTTCGTCGCCTTCTCGAGGCCCCGCTCCATCAGTTTCGCATTGACCAGCTCGCGGACAAGCGGCGCCGTGAGGATATCCATGCCGGAGAGTTTGATCTGACGCTCTACCTCCCGGCTGATTTCATCGGCCGTGGCAAGGTCCACGCTTGTCTCACGCATCAGGGCATCGACGATGCGCTGCCTGTTCCATTCCGTGATGTCTTCTTTCGATGACCGGACAAAGAGCGTGAGGTCGGTGGTTTCACGGGACGGCATGAACAAAACTCCTGTAATCTGGAATCGGGATTCGGAAACTGGAACGTTCTGCAAGGGGCCGACCCATTGGTCGGCCAATCAGTCTTCTGATGTACGGACTATACACACCGGGTGTACACACGGGTATGTCCCTTTATGTCTCGACACCCGCGACTCATATTTCAGATGTTGGTTTTCTCCACTTCCTCCAGCGACCCCAGGACCTTTTCGGCGGCACGCGTCAGTTCCCTGTCGTAGTCATGGGTGAGGGAGAACACCCTGAAATGGACGATACGGACTGGAATATAACGATAAATCTCACGAAGGGGTTCTCGTGAAATTGCCTTAGTCGATGGATTGAAAATCGCTACCTTTTTGTCTATCACATCAATCGGATTGTCAGGTCGAGGATCCTGTGTAGCCAAGTCAACTTTGAATTCTAAGTTCTTTAACTCAGGCGATAGACTTCCCTTAATCTTTTTAATGTAATCTGGCGCTGGTGCAAAGGACAGACCTCTTTGTAACTCATCGATGGACAACTCCGCCGCGAAGGACATCTTCCACTTTACCTCCCGGCCATGAATCTTCGCCCATTCCCGCCCCAAGCGCTTCTTTCTGTGATCCTTCGAGGCTGCCCATGATTTCACTTCCTGAAAGAGGCTTCCGTCATCCAGGTCGAGATAACGGTCAAGAGACCTCACGGGGTTCAGAGGATAGAGGATTTTCATCGTGTCCCGGAATATTTCCTGGAGGTGGAGGTCCAGGGCCCGTGTCGTGCGGTGAAAGTAAACATTCGAGTACAGGGTGAGACGGGCGTTGAGAAACCGGGTAAGCGCCGAGGTGCCGGCCTGATGAAGCGTGAGCCCCTCGGCGGTGAAGAAGCTGTAGAAGCACAGACGGTGAATGTCCACGATATCCATGGAATATCCCGTCACGTAGGCGTCACGCTGGACGTAGTCAAGATTGTCCACGGTATAGATTCCCGTGAAGAGCTGCCTGAGAAACAGCATCCAGGAAGGCCGCCCCTTTGAATCTCCCTCAACAGGCTTCTTGATGAGAAAGGCGATATCGCGGGGTGACAGTGACTCACCTCGCCCGAAATTCCCCATGGGGCTTCTTCGCAGCTTTCTTATTGCCGGGCCGAGTTCGCGGAGAATTATTTCCTGGCCGATCGTTTCGTGGGTGAGATTATATTCATCGAGGAAGTTATCATCAAAAAAATGGCCGAAGGGACCATGCCCCACATCGTGAAGAAGACCGGCAACCCGGAGGAGTTCCTCTATGTAGTTCATCGAAGGCAGGCCTGGAAAGACCTCGTGCAGGCTGGGATAGAGGGATTTTCCAAACTCGCCGGCCATGTGCATTGTGCCGAGGGAGTGCTGAAACCTGGTGTGTTCCGCCGAGGGATAGACCCATCGCGCGCTCTGGAGCTGGTATATTCTTCTCAGTCGCTGAAGCCAGGGGGAATCGATAAGGTCTTTCTCGGTCCTTTCGGCGGGCCGGCCGGGAACGGGAACGGTAAAAAGAATATACTGGTATATCGGATCGGCGATGAGCGCCTTCCCCTCATACGCCCTTGCACTGTCCATCTCGCGCGCAGCCATGGTGTGTGATTACAGGACTTTCCTTTAAATATCAATCGTGAAAATTGATGGCTTTGTAAAAAAAGTCCACCATATCCGTTGCGCTTCATTCCGCCTTGAAATTCAGCATGATTTGCTGTAAGGAGTCGCCGTATATGAATTCCCATGGAGGAACTGATGAAAGCCCTGGTAACCTATTTTTCCCGCACCGGAAACACAAAAAAAGTCGCCCAGGCGATCTACGACGCCGTAACGATTGAAAAAACCATCGCGCCCGTTGACGATGCACCTCCCACAACCGGTTACGACGTGATATTCTGCGGATTCCCCGTCCACGCCCACAGCGTGCCGGGAAAGATCTCATCTTTTATCAAGAACCTGCCGGAAGGCAAGAAGCTCGCCCTCTTTTCAACCCACGGGTCGCTCCGCCATAACGCCTTTGCGAAAACGGCGATCGAGCACGCATCGAGCCTCGCCAAAAAGGCGACCGTCATCGGCACGTTCTCCTGCCGCGGCCAGGTGGAGGATGCCATCATCGAGGCCCTTCTTAAAAAACCCGAAAACAAGGCGTGGTGTGAGGAGGCGCGGGGCGCGCAGGGACACCCCGATGATGCGGATCTCGCCGATGCGAGGGATTTCGCGGTCAAGATGACGCACAAGGTGAAGTAAACGGGCAGTGCGGACGCCATCGACCCGACCAGGAGACTTCCGGTACACCTCATGGAACGATTTCCTTCACGTAGATGATTTTATCGTCGCCCTTCCGGTAGAAGTCCGGGAGGACGGAGAGCCGGCGATACCCGAATTTTTCGTAGAAGCATCTCGCCTTCTCATAGGGGGAGGTCGATGAGGTATCGAGATAGATGCGCGTACCTCCCCGCGCGGCCACGATTTTTTCCACCTCTGAAAGAAGCGCCGCACCCAGGCCCTTTCGTGACGACGCCGGCGCGACGGCAATCCAGTAAATATCATAGCTGTAATCGGTAAGCGGGACGGCGCCGAAACAGATGTAGCCCGCAAGTTCCCCGGCGGCATCGTCATGACAGAGTATCATGTAGCCGCTTTCGTCCCCGCTCCCGATACACGTATCGAGGACCTCCATGGCCACACTGATTTCCATCTCATTGAAGGTGTGGGTTTCAAGGAGAAGCCTGTGGATATTATCCCTGTCCTGCGGGGCAAGAGGCCGTATCATTCGTATCCATCCGTGAACACACAAATTGTACCAGCCCGTCTACCACGGCGGCATAGGGCATATCCGCTTCCCCGCAGGCCGATGCGAAACCGGCATCAGGCGTGAGGCAGGGATTGGCGTTGACTTCGAGCACGTAGACCCTCCCCCGGTCATCCACCCGCACATCCACCCTGCCATAATCCCTGAGCCCGAAAAGATGAGCGCACTGGCGGGCCACGGCTGCAAGCTCACCCGCGAGGCCGGCGGGAAGATTTTTCGGAAATACCCGCGGCGTCGCCTCATACTCGATCGACGTGGTATCCCACTTCGCCCGGTAGCCCACGATACGGTGAAGATGGCCGGGGAGACGTGAAAAATCTATTTCGGCTGGGGGAAGCACGGCAAGGTCGGAATAGCCGAAGAGCGACACATTGAACTCCCTTCCCTCGATATATTCTTCGATGAGCAGTGTCCCGAACCGTGCGAAAAAATCGCCGACGGCCCCTTTCAGTTCCGTCTCGCTCGTACACACGGACTCCTGGTCGATACCGATACTCGCGTCTTCAAACCGGGGCTTGATAATAACGGGGAACCTGAGGCAGCTCACGTTGAAATGCCCGCTGCCCGGGTAAATCATGTAATCCGGTGTCGAGAGCCCCACCGCCCGCAGGAGACGCTTCGCCGTCACCTTATCGGTGGTGGTGGTGATTGCATGGGACGGCGAGCCCGTAAAGACAATGCCGGCAACCTCCAGGACCGCGGCGGGGTGTCCCGCCAGCGTCGGGTCCTCATCCACGGTTTCGCACAGGTTGAATACCGCTTCAATGCGCTTTTCTCTGATGCTGCCGGTGAAACGGGCGAGATCTCTCGTGAAGGGAATCCGCACCGCCTCGTGGCCGAGGGTGACAAGCGCCTCTTCCACGGCCTTCACCTGGTCAAGTACATCCGCCGATGATTGGGAAAACGCGTAAGAACCCGTCACCGGTTCGTTGTAGACAATGCCGAAGACCATATCACTCGCCCCCGGCCCCGGCGGCGCTTTCCGAAGCCCGGAGCCCGCACCGCGCGAAGGCGGAGGAGAGGATGGCCTCGATGAGGGAACGGTACGACATGCCTTTTCTGGCGGCGATGATGCACAGATCCGAGTGGACCGGATTGAGACCGGCAAGTGGATTGACCTCGATGAAATTCGGCACGCCGAAGGTATCGGCTCTCAGGTCTATCCTCCCCGCGTCACGGCAGCCCAGCCCCCGCCACGAGGCGAGGGCAACGTCAACGGCCTTCCGGGCCATTGAATCGGAAACCAGATGATACTCCACGTGATTCTCGTAATTTTCCTTGTTCCAGTAAGAGTACGCACCGGGTTCAGCGGAGCGTTTCAGTACCACCTCCATGACGCCGATGGCGTGCGCGTTCTTTCCGGTGCCGACAATACCCACAGTGAATTCACGGCCGGGGAGAAACTCCTCGACAAGGACGGGCTGGCCGAACGCACGAAGCAGATGCAGGCAGGCGGTTTTGAGTTCGTGCCGGTCCACTATCCGGGAGGCGGCATTGATTCCCTTCCCCGTTCCCTCCGCCACGGGCTTGGCAAAGAGGGGAAGGGAAAGGTCGACACCGGAAATATCGGATTCACTCTCGACGACAAAGAAATCAGGCGTGGGTATGCCGAGGTCGCGGATGACGTGTTTCGTCATTCCCTTGTGGAGCGTGAGTGAGAGGACAAGGGGGTCGGAAAAGGTATAGGGAATATCGTAGGCGTCGAGCAGTGCGGGGACCTGCGCTTCCCGGCCGAACCCTCTCAACCCTTCGGCGATATTGAAGACCATTTCCCATCGGTCGCCCGCCGCAAGACGCGCAGTGAGGCTTTGAATGTTCCCGATGAGGTCGGTGCCATGACCCAGCGACTGGATGCTCTCTTCAATCGCCTCGATGGTGTCCCGCTTGTCGAACTCCGCCGTCTCTTCCTCTGTGTATCCCTTCAGGAGGTAGTCGTCGCGAAGGTCATAGGTAATCCCGATGTTCATACCGTCTCTCTACGGGTCTCGCCACATCCTCCTCGCCCGCCTCGGTGTTCCCGATGGGATCGTGATAGCGATACATATCTCCCCGGTAGTTTCTGCAGATCAGGTCATCCCCGTCACGGCCGGCAACGTACTGGGGCAGCATGGGAATCTTTCCGCCGCCGCCGGGCGCATCAATCACGTACATGGGAATGGCAAAACCGCTCGTGAATCCCTGCAGCCTGTTCATGATATCGATGCCCTTCTCCACGGGTGCGCGGAAATGGGCGGAACCCTGGATGGGATCGCACTGATACAGATAGTAGGGACGGACGCGCATCCTGACGAGACCGTGACAGAGGCGCATGATGGTGTCCGCCGAATCGTTGACCTCGGAGAGGAGCACCGTCTGACTGAGAAGGGGTATCCCCGCATCGGCCAGACGCCTGCACGCCGCCGCCACTTCAGGGGTGAGTTCGTCGGGATGGGTGAAGTGCACGCTCATCCACAGGGGATGATTGCGGCGGAGTATCCGGACGAGTGACGGCGTGATTCGCTGCGGCAGCACCACGGGGGCCTTCGTGCCGATTCTCAGCACCTCCACGTGGGGAATCCGGCGAAGATGCGAGAGCAGCCAGTCGAGCCGCTCGTCGGGAAGCGTCAGGGGATCGCCGCCCGAGATGAGTACATCCCGCACGGAAGGATTCTGTGCGATGTAATCAATGCAGCGCTCCCACCTCTCCTCCAGGCTGAACCGATGCTGGCGCCTTCCCACCATGCGTGACCTGGTGCAGTACCGGCAGTAGGTGGAGCAGAAATCGGTGACGAGAAAAAGAACCCTGTCGGGGTAGCGGTGCACCAGCCCTTCCAGGGGGCTGTCCTCCTCTTCGTGGAGGGGATCAACTGCTTCACCCTTGGAAGTGATAAATTCTTCGGTGACGGGAATCACCGTTTTCCTGAGAGGATGGTACGGGTCCTTCGGGTCTATGAGGCTCGCGTAATAGGGCGTGATCGCCAGAGGCAGCGTACCGCCGTTTTTCGTGCAGGCATCACGCTCGTCCTCGGTGAGCGAGACAATCCGCTCCAGGTCCTCGAGTTTTCTTATGCGGTTCTTCACCTGCCACTGCCACGAATTCCACTGCCGGTCCGAGACCGAGGGGAAATGCCGTTTCCTGAATTCGATGGTCGGCGCCACCGGGCAGGACACACGCTGCTCCCGCGCGCGGGATGCAGACGGTTTCCGTGTCGTCCGTGTGTTCCGGCGCCTGCCGGGGACCGGTATCATCCTTTCGTTGTCATGGTCCGGGAAGCGGCGGCTTCCCGCCGTACCCGGAGGTTCCGTTTCCTCTACCATTATCGTTCCGCTCTGTGCCATCATTCCTTCCCCCTTGTATGGCATAGTCCTCCCAAACCTCCGTCGTAATAGTTTTACCCTACTGCCCGATCATTTCGTAGGACTTCACGGTCAGAATCTTTTCTCCCTCCGCCTCTTCGATTCCTCCCGTTACTTTCACTTTCGTGCCGACCAGCCTGCCCAGTTCGGCACCGACAATCCCCTCGCCTATCTGATATACTTTTCCATCATCCCCGACGATCTGATGAAGATTGCTTACCGTCCCCGTAATGGTTGTTGTCTCTTCGGCCATGACAAGGGCGGTAAATACAAACACGATACCGAGTAGTACAATACCAAGTACGGCACATTGAAATTTTTCCCGTCGTGTCATGCCCGTTTCCCCCTCATCTGCATTCAGTCCCAGGTTTTTTTGAGCTGATAGTCGGTCACCGTCATTCTTTTTGCCCCGGCTTTCATTCTCACCTTCCCGGTCACTTCTATTTCGGCGCGGACCAGATTAAAGAGGGCCGTTCCCTTGCCGCGGGGTTCGATGTATATCATCTCCTCATCATGCGTTGAGATCGCCACTGCGGTGACAATGCCATGTTCGTCCCAGTTCACGGGAACCACCACGCCCGTGGTTGTAATCTCATTCGCACCCCGTTTCTTCATCAATTCCTCCCGAAGGCCGCAAAAACCTGCATATCATGCAAGTTATGGTAATTAGAGCAATATACATGCCACTCATTGCAACATATTGATTTAATGGATGTTTATTAGGGGATCGAAAATGAGGGGTATTTAAAAAGGAATTATGAGTTCCTGTTTCATTACAAAATAGTTGGTTCAGAAAATTAGTTCCGATTCAACTTATTGATATAAAATACTTTAATAGAAAACAGAACTTCTAATTCCGAATATTCAATTACAGGAAGCTAAACTTCCTGTAATTCTTAATCAGGCCCTGAGGACGAAGGTCCCGGAATCCGCTTCTTCACTCCTCGTGACGGTTTTACAAAGAGTCGGGATTGGAATGGCGACGTAAAAAGCTCGGGTTTAAGGCGCGCGAGCGACGGAAATGAGCAACGGTGAACGTACGCCACAATGACGGGGAGTGAGGCGCTACGGAGATGGTGGACTTTTTACGAAGCCATTTACTTGAATTCTTCCTTGCGCAGCCCCAGGCGCTTCATCAGCGTGAAGAGCTGCCTGTTGCTGACTCCGGCCCTGCGCGCGGTGTCCTTGATGCGCCCTCGGTGTGCGGTGAGGAGCTGCTTCAGATACGAACGTTCGATATCGTCGAGCGCATTTCGTCTCACTTCCGCAAGGGTGAGCGTGATGTCGAGCGGTGCCACGGGGGCGTGGCTCACGCTGGCATCGAAGAGCTCGCCGGGGAAACTCTCCTTGGTGAGCACCGGAGATTTTTCGATGATGTACGCCCGCTCGATCAGGTTCTGCAGTTCCCTGATGTTGCCGGGCCAGTGGTATTTCTTGAAGGCCTCGAGGACTTCGGGATGCACCGCACGGATATTCCTGGGGGAGAATTTGTTGAGCCTTGCGAGAAACACCTCGATGAGCTGCTCCATGTCCTCCGCTCTCTCCCGGAGCGGGGGAATTTCTATCGGGAAGACATTCAAGCGGTAGTACAGGTCCGTCCTGAATGTACCGGCATCACACATTTCCCTGAGGTCCGTGTTGGTGGCGGCGATCACCCTGACATCCGCCTCGATCGTTTCCTCCCCGCCGATGCGCTGAAAGATGCCGTCCTGCAATATCTGGAGGAGCTTTATCTGGGCCGAGGGGGTTATGGTTCCGATCTCATCGAGAAAGATGGTGCCCCCTTTGGCAACCTCGAACTTGCCGAGCTGCCTCCGCACCGCCCCGGTGAAGGCGCCTTTTTCATGGCCGAAGAGCTCGCTTTCGAGGAGTGTATCGGGAATGACGCCGCAGTGCACGCTGATGAACGGGCGGTCGCGGCGCTTGCTGTACCGGTATAGGAGTTTTGCCAGGACACCCTTGCCTGTGCCGGTTTCCCCGACGATGAGCACGGTGCTTCTCGTCGGTGCGACGGCCTGTGCTTGTTCATAGACCTTCTTCATGAGGGGGCTTCTCGTTCTCAGAAAATCAACGCTGTCGCTTTCCCTCACGGCATCACGGAGGTAGTTGAGCTCCCACTGCATGACACTCGACTCGTAGAGGGTCTCCGTAACGTACCGGACCTCCGCGTTATCGAGCGGGTAGGTGATGTAATTGCCGGCACCGGCCTTCACGGCCATGACGGCATCCCGTATCTGTTCCTGCGGAGCCATGACGATTACTTCCACATCGGGGAAGGCGATCCAGAAAGGCTTCAGCGCTTCTTTATATCCCTGCCCTCCGCTGAGTTCGTCAAGAAACTCCACATCGACGAAGACAAAGTCATAGTGCTTGCTCCGGAGCATCTCAAGTCCCTTCTGGACCTGCGAGGTGGTTTCCACGCGATATTTGCCCCTGAAACTGTTCCTGATCTGGATATGGGCCTCTTTTTTCTCCGAGACGACGAGAAGCGGCTTCATAGTCGCACCTTATCCGGCGCACCTCATGGGATTCCGGGGGCGCCATGTGAATGGATATAGATTATTATTGAAATGTTGAAAAGTGAAAAGTGATGGCAACGCAAAAAGTGCGCTTTCAGTGCCACCGGTCATTCGTCGTCAAATATTTTTCCGGGATTCAGAATCAACCGGGGATCGAACAGGCGCTTGATTCCCCTCTGGAGGCGAATACTCGCGGGGGAGAGCTCCTTATGTATGAAACGTTTCTTGGCGATTCCCACACCGTGCTCTCCCGACATGGTTCCCCCCATCGAGAGCACCCTGTCGATAATACACTCCACACCCTCTTCGGCGCGCATCCTCATTTCCGGAGCCGATGCGGTGACGTTGACGTGGATGTTGCCGTCCCCCGCATGGCCGAAGGTAAAAATCCGGATGCCGAACCGCCGTTCGAGGTCGGGAAGGAACATGACGAACTCGGCGATGCGGCCTAAGGGTACCACGATATCGGCGGGAATGTATACCACCGCGCCCTCCTCGATGCGGAGCGCCACCTCGCGCCGGATATCCCACATTTTAGTGCGTCGCTGCGAGTCCGGCGCCATGGCGACGGTGAGCGCACCAAAGTCCGCGCAGATGACCCCGATTTCTTCAATCTCGCGCTCGATGTGCGCCTGGATGCCGTCACACTCGATGATAAGGAAGGCGCCGCCGTCCCGCGCCTCGGGAAAAGGCATGATGTCACCCGAAAGCTCAAGACATCGCCGGTCAAGGAACTCCATCGAACAGGGAATATGCCCGCCGGTGAGCACGCCCGTCACGGCCCTCATGGCATCTTCCAAGCCGTCATACACGGCCACCATGGTCGTCACCGCCTGCGGTTGCGGAATGAGCTTCAGGATGAGCTTCGTGATCACCCCCAGCGTGCCTTCAGACCCCACAAGAAGACGCAGCAGATCATATCCCACGACGCCCTTTCTTGTCTGCACGCCGGCGTTGATTTTTTCACCCGTCGGTAAAACCGCCTCGACGCCGAGGATGTAATCTCTGGTGGTGCCGTATTTGAGACATGACGGGCCGCCCGCATTGGTCGCCGCGTTGCCGCCGATGGAACAGGTATCGAGGCTCGCCGGATCGGGCGGGTAGAACAGTCCCTCCCGCCGGACCGCTTCCCTGAGGTCCATGTTCACGACGCCCGGCTCGACCACGGCGATGAGGTTCTCGCGCTCGATGGAGAGAATTCTGTTCATCCGCGCAAGAGAAAGGACCACGCCCCCGAAAAGCGGCACGGCGCCGCCCGCAACTCCCGTACCGAGGCCGCGCGGTGTCACGGGGAAGCGGTATTCGTTGGCGAGCGCAAGCAGCGCCTCCACCTGCGCGGCGGATTCCGCCTCGACGATGAGTTCGGGAAGCGCCGATACCTCGCCGGCATCTTTCCCGTATTCACAGCGCCGGTCGTGATCCTTCATCACGCGTGAGGGATTCACCGCCTGCTCGATTCTCGATATGATCTCCGGCGTGAGGGGTGTGTAGGCTGGCATGGTATGAACCTTCTGTGAAGGCGGCGGAAACCGGCTCGTACAGCACCCGTTTCCGGCGGGGGTTTTCATGCCCCGTAGTGTTCGAATCCCGGAATCTCGAGACGGAATTCAACGTACTGAAGCAGTCGTCCGGCAATGGTCGTCATGACCAGATAGAAGATACCGATAATCATAAATATCTCGGTGAATTTGAATGTCTCGGAAGCAATGATTTTGCCTTTTCCGGTCAGCTCGATACAGGTAATCATGTACGCCAGTGATGAGTACTTGATAAGATAGATGAGTTCATTGCCGCAGCCCGGCAGTGCGCGGCGGAGCGCCTGGGGCAGTATGACCGATACTATCGTGCCGGTCCTGGTAAAGCCCAGGGCCTGGGCCGCCAGAAGCTGCCCCCTTTTAATGGAGAGCAGCGCGCCCCGCACGTATTCCGAATGATAGGCGCCGCTGCAGAGCGAGAAACCGATTATCGACGCCGTGTAGGGCGAGAAATAAATTCCCAGGTGGGGCAGTCCGAAATACCAGATAAAGAGCTGCACCACGAGGGGGAATCCCCTGAAAATCGCCACGTAGGTGCTGGCCAGTTTTTCCGTGAGCGGATTGCCGAAGACCCTGAAAACACCGATGGCGACGCCGATGACAAGACCGAAGACCGCCGAAGGAATGATAAGAAGGATACTGGTGCCGAGACCCTCAAATAATGACGGCAGGACCTCGTTCTGTATGAAATCCATCTCTCCCATGTTACCGAGAATTCCCGTACAGTTCGCGCATCTTCGAACAAAACTGGATGGTGCGCTCGCATTCAGGCTCGTAGAGGATTTTATCGGGGGGTCCCACCTCGACGATTATACCGTCTTCAAGAAAAATAATTTCATCAGCCACCTCGCTCGCAAAATTGAGCTGGTGGGTTGACATGATCATGGTCATCCCGTTGGCCCTGAGATCCTTGATGACGGCGAGCACTTCAGTGATGAGCTCCGGATCGAGCGCGGAAGTCGGCTCATCGAGAAGCATCACCTCGGGGTCCATGGCCAGCGCCCGCGCGATGGACACGCGCTGTTTCTGGCCGCCCGAGAGCTGCGCGGGATATTTGGCGATGTGGTCCCGCAGGCCCACCTTATCAAGTTCCTGCATTGCCTTCTCGCACGCCTCTTCCTTACCCATTTTGCGAACCCTGGTGAGCCCGATTTCGACGTTTGCCAGCGCGGTCAGGTGGTCGAAGAGATTGAAATCCTGAAATATCATCCCCACTTTCTGGCGATAGGCATTGAGATCGCGCTTATGGGTGCGCAGTATTTCCCTGCCGTCCAGCCACACACGTCCCCTGTCGGGTGTGACGAGAAAATTGATGCACTGGAGGAACGTGCTTTTCCCGCTGCCCGAGGGACCGATGAGAATCTTCAGCTCCCGCTCACAGATGGAGAGCGATGCATTGTTCAGCACCACCTTTTTACCGTAGCGCTTTGTAATATTCTCTGCCCTCAGAACGGGAGGTTTGCTCATGAATTCAATCCTTACCGCACATAGCCGGGAATGCGGACCCGGTCCTCAAGTAACCTCAGCCCTTTTGTTCCCAGGAATGTGAGCATGAGAAAAATGACGCCCGCCGCGAAGTAAAGCGGAAGATGCTCGTAGGTCCGCGAGGCCACGAAATGAGCCCGCGCCATGACTTCCGTGACGCCCACGGCATACGTGACGGCGGAATCCTTGAGGACAATGGAATATTCGTTCGACCACCCGGGTACGGAGAGGCGGAGCGCCTGGGGCAGGATTATGGAGATGATCGCTCTTGAATCGCTCATGCCCAGTGCGCGGGCCGCCTTGAGCTGCCCCGTGGGGAGCGAGAGAATGGCACCCCTGAAAATCTGCGACTGGTAGGCTGCACTGATGAGCCCCAGGACGATGATTGATGCGGTAAAGGCCGAGAGGTTGATGCCCAGCATCGTGAAAAGCCCGAAGTAAAAGAGAAAAAGGAGGACAATAAGGGGAACACCTCGAAAAAACCACACGTAGAAGCCGATGAGACGACGTGTCCAGGGAGTGCCGTATACCTGTCCGACAGCGAGGGCAATACCGGAAAGGAGCCCCAGCCCCATGGCGCCCACCACGAGGCTCACGGTAACGAGGACGCCCCGAAACAGGTACGGAAGGGCTCCATAGAGAATGACAAGGCTCTCAATCATTCGGGCATCCGAGGGTAAAAAATATGGAAGGCATCGGAACGCTCCGATGCCTTCCAGAATCACCACATGAATACCCCGTGCGGGTTGCCGCTCAGGGTTTATATTTTGTCTTCAGTTCCTCCCAGTAGGGAGACGCCATGAGTTTCTTCAGTCCTTCGTTCAGCTTGGCAAGCAGTTCCTTATCCTCCTTGCGGACGGCGTACCCGAACTCCTCATCCTCCATGCCGAAGGTCCCCACGATCTTCACGGGCTTCTTGCGCAGCGCGTCCTTCGCAGGCGCATCATCCATGGCGGCAGCGACGATACGACCGTTTAACACATCTTCCACGGCGAGCGGCGCCGAATCGTACTCAACCAGTTCGAAGTTCTTTCCCTTCTTGATGAGATTTTCCTTCATCCAGTTGGCTTCCGTGGTTCCCCGCTGCACACCCACCTTGTTGCCGCCTGAAAGAATCTGGTCAGCGGTGAGCTTTGAATCCTTCGGGGCTACCAGCACCTGTGCAATTTTCCAGTAGGGGGTAGTGAAATTGACGACCTGTTTTCTCTTTTCGTTGATGCTCATGCCCGAGGCAATCATGTCGATCTTCTTGGAAGTGAGGCTCACCACGATACCGTCCCAGTCCATGGGTTTGTGGACAACCTTGAATCCCATTTCCTTGGCGATCCATTCGAGGGCCTTCACGTCAAAGCCGTCGGGTTTCCCGTTCTGGTCCACATAGGCAAAGGGCGGGAAATTAGCATCGATTCCGTTCACATACACTTTTTGATCCGCGGCGTACGATGCCGGGCTCATGGCGCACACAAGCACCACGAGGGCTGCCGCAATCACGTACATAATTTTCTTGCCCATACAAGAACCTCCTTTTTTTAAATATCACTGCGGAATTATGCGCGGCCTGGCTCGCCGCAGGTTCGGAGCATAGATAAAAGAGCCCCTCTTGTCAAGCCGAAACCCTTTGTCCTCCGCGGACTTCCGCGATGGCATCATGTGCCGATAATCCCTTGACATCACCCGCCCTGTACACTATGAGTGACGGGCATGTCATTCATACTCACCACATTGAAAGGAGATACTGAAGCCGTATGAGTACCGGGGAAATATTTCAGCTTACAAAGGAAAACGGAATCGGCATCGTGACCTTCAACATGGTCAACGAACCGATGAACACATGGACGGAAGAAGCTATCGTGAGCTTCACCGGCTGCATCAGCGCTCTCGAAAAGGATTCATCGATCAAGGGGGCCATACTCATTTCGGGAAAACCCAACAACTTCCTGGCCGGCGCCAATCTGAAGATTATCGCAGAGTTCAATTCTGAAGAGGGAATCATGAGGGCGCTCAATGCCCTGCATGCTCCCTTCAACAGGCTCTCTGCGCTCCCCTTCCCGACGATCGCGGCTATCAACGGCCACTGCCTGGGAGGCGGACTGGAGTTGTCGCTGGCCTGCACGGCACGTATCGCCCGGGAGTCGGAGACCACGCTGATCGGCCTTCCCGAATGCAAAGTGGGCATCTTCCCCGCTGCGGGCGGCACCCAGCGCCTTCCCCGGCTCATCGGCTACGGCGCAATCGAGCTCATCCTGCGGGGAATCGATGAGGCGAAGAAATTCCTCGCGGAGATTGTCGCGGGAAAGGCGGACCTCAAGCGACCCGTTCAAGACTTTTCGCAGCTCGACGACATTATCGAAATGGCCCGCCAGGGCGTGCTCAAGGCAACGAAAGGCCGCGAGATTCCCGGCCCCATGATGGCCCTCAAGTCCATGCAGGACGGCCTCAAGGTTTCCCTCAAGGAAGGACTGGAATTCGAGAAGAAATACTTCGTAATCGCCGGTCTTTCAAAAGAGGCAAAG
>JAPLJO010000105.1 GCA_026388515.1 Deltaproteobacteria bacterium
GTCTTTATCCGCCACGACCCAGTTCATCGCCGCCGCGTCAATCTGTTTGAAGAGTCCCATCGCTTCACGAACATTCTTCGCCCCGGGCAGGGAAAAAATCGTATTGAAGTCATTGGCGCCGCACCCGGCTTTCGCGGACCATGAAAGCACAAGATAATATCCTTCTTGTGTCGGGTCGCCTTCGAGGAGGCCGTGCTCGTTTTCATAGACATCGAGTGTGATGGGCTTCCCCTTTTTCACTTTGATGACCTCGCGCCGCACCTTGAAATCCTTCCATCCGTCGGCCCTCCGGTACTTCCCGTCGCGGCAATGCTCGATACGGTAGTCAAGCATGTCCATGAAGGCGTAGGTGGCACTCCAGGCGATGGCGGCGGTTCTTCCGATGATGATGCCGGGGACGCCGGGTATGGTGGCCCCGGTCATGGTATTGCCCGGCAGCCGCAATACTATCTCCTGCCAGACCGCAGGCAGGCGGTTCACTTCGAGATGGGGATCTCCGCAGAGTATCGGTTTCCCTGAGGCGGTCCGTGCCCCTGATACAGCCCAGTTGTTGCTCGCCGTCATCACGGGCAGCGCGCGGAGCCATTGCACGGCTTCGGGAACGAGGGGGGGATCGAGCTTCACTTTTCCGATAAGTTCGTAGTCAATCTCCTCGGTGAGGTAGGGGAAGAGCTCCTTCAATTTATCCTCTTGCACGCCATGCTGAATCATCTGAGCGAGGAATTTTTCCATGGTGCCCTGGGAATCGGCGAGGCCGATGTAGCCGAATATCTTGCCTATCAGCATGCTGTCTTTGATGTGCCAGGGCTCCGGTGTATACCCGAGGAGCCTGAATTCATAGACGGGCTTATTTTTTGAAAGATAGAGGTTGCATCCCGCGGCATAGGCCTCAAGCTGCCGCCGGTCATCGGGGCTGAGCTTTGCGATTTCTTCATCGGCGTTGGGAAGAAAGTTCATCCGCCGCATGTACTTGTCGATTTCAATCAGCGCGGGGTCGCCCTTGAGATTCTGGGCGGCCTTCCCTTGGAGGAGTATCCGCGTAAGAAGCATCTGGAGCTGCCGGTCGCAGGCGTGTACCCAGCCGAGGCCGAGCCACAGATCCTCCGGGGTTGCCGCCTTTATTTCCGGAATCCCGTATCTGTTTCTTTGAATGTGAATCTTCCCGCCCCTGCCGTCGAGTACCACCTCGTTGTCTTTCAGTTTCATATGTTCCCCCTTATGTGCATTCTAACACCATATCTGAAACGAGCTCTCTTATGCCACAGTTCCATGACCGTGCGGCTTTCCATGCCGGCCCACGCTACACCCTGACGTAGGTATCCCCTTTTTTCGTCACCATGCCTTTCGATGCGAGCCGCGTGAGGTGTTTCTGCATGGTTGCCCGCTCGCCGAAAAGCCAGAAGTCCAGCGGTTCCTTTGGCTTCCCGTAAATAATCCAGGCGCGGCCGATTTCATCGAGGGTGCGGGGGTGTGCAAGAAAATCGAGGAGCCGTGCCTCCCTCTCATCAATCACTGCAAGGTACCGGTCCCAGCGATCTTCCGGAATGTGCTCGTATATTCCCTGCTCGTGAGAGGTGAGCCACATCTTTGCGGGAATAGTCTGCAGGCGGCGCACGGATTGTATCGTCCCCTCGATACTTGAGAAGAGATCACCGTACCAGGGGCCGAAGTCCGTGAGATCATAGTCTCCCAGGAAGAGAATCTCCGGCTCCCTGAATAAAAAGGAAAGATTCCCGGGTGTATGTCCGGGGGTATGGATGATTTCAACGGTGAGACTGCCCAGATCAATAACATCCCCGTTCTGCAGGTGCCGTGCCGGTGTGCGCGGCCTGAAATGGAACTGGCTTTCCATGTAGGTGCGGTACATGTCCCTCAATCCGTCGGAAAGATCGTACGCATCAAGAAAGTGATCCATGCCGGAGATCGGCACCGCATCGGCGGCGGAGGTCCACAGGGGAAGGTCGTCGAAAAGGTCGAGGTGCATGAGATGATCCTCATGCCAGTGGCTGAGCCACACCGTGTTCACGCCCGGACTGCGGCGCAGATCCTCCAGGCGTTTCCTGTCGGAAGAGGGATCTATTAAAACACCCGCGCCCTCAATGTATAGAGAATGGCAGTGAGGGTATCTCCCGTGACTTTTGCCGGGGATGAACCACAGGGGGCCTAAGTGCGTTTCTTCCATTCGAGACAGCCTTTATGAGGAGCGTATCTGATTTTCCCTATGATTTCTTATGTCCTGGATGGATCCCCCTATTCATCGACGACCGGCAGCGGCATTTACCCGCGGGCCATGCCTTTCCCATAGCCGGCGCCGGGCAATGACGGTAACGTCATCTTCTTAAACCCGGAGGGTATTTCAAAGAGGGTATCAGCGGGCGGTCCCATTTTGATGTTCTTGTATTCCATGCTCCAGCTTCCGTCGATGGCCGCCATCTTGACGGGGAAGTTGATATCCGTGGCCATCCACTGGTACATCCGCTGCTGTTTATCGGCATCGGTGTAGGTGACCTCGTATTTCTCCGCCGGGTGGCCGTCGATAGTTTCCCTGCCGACGAGCTTCCTGCTCACTTCCCCCGTCACCTTTCTCTCCGGGATATCGCGGGGCTCCTGAAAGGCCATTTCCATATATATCTTCTGTGACGGCATGACGGTCCAGGTGAGTTTTTTATCCTGCCTGGTTATGTTGTACATATCCTGGCCCGGCATATCCATGCGCATCTTCTTGTCTTTCATGTAGAGCTTCGAGGTCATCACCCCGCTTTTCGATTTGTTCACCACATCGGCCGAAAACTCGAGCATATCGGCGGCCGACGCGATGGTGGCAATGGCGAAACTCAAGAGAATAAGAACGACAAACTTTTTCATGCCCGTACCTCCCCTTTTTATATCCATATAAAGGGGATTTCCCCGCGCTGACTTCACCGCGGGGTCATTGAAGAAATTCCCCGCTATTCCTTCGCACCGGCGGCAACGAGTATCTCCACCACTTCCCGATATTTGCGTTCCCTCGCGTACATGAGGGATGAGTTTGCTTTTCCGTCTTTCGCGTTCACCTCGGCGCCCTGCGCAATGAGATATCGTACCGTGTCGGGGTGATTCGTCATGGATGCCGCCATGAGCGGCGTGAAACCGGCACATGACTTCACATTGACGTCGGCGCCCTTCTCCACGAGAAGCTGTGCGATTTCGGTCTGTCCGTTATAGGATGCGACAATGAGTGCCGTCCACCCGTCGATATTCCGAGCGTTCACGCGTGCGCCCTGGCTGAGAAGCTCCTCGACGGCGGCACGGTTGCCTTTCCCGGCTTCGGTCATCAGCGCGGTGTAGGTGCAGGATGAAAGGAGAAGCGCCGTGAGAATCACGGGAAGGAGAAGTACGCAACCCGGGACGCGGTCCCTTATCCTGCGCTCGTCGGATACGTGCGTGAGCCCCCGTATTACCGTTATCGCCTGCTTTATCATATTTTTCCCCGCCATGAAGTTGTCCTCCTCTTCATGAATTATAACCTTTTATATACCATCTTTTTCCCTAATGGCGAGGCATTATTTCAGCCGTCCCTGCCGGTTGTCCGGACCGTCACTCAGAATATGACCGGCGGTCAAAGTTTCATTGACAAAATGAAAGGGAAAGACTATAGGGGCGAGTGCGGTACTTAACAGGAAAATCCACCAGTAAAGGAGGCTATATGGCAAGTAAATGGGTAGATGGAAGGGACATAAAATTCCTGCTTCATGAAGTTCTGAAGATTGGTGACGAGCTTCTCGGAAAAGGACGGTACGCGGACCACGATGTCGATACCGTAAATATGGTGCTGGACAGTGCCGCAAAATTCGCGGAAAACGAGATTGCACCGACCTATCCCGACGAAGTCCACCGCAAACCAGTGGAAGCTGTCTTCAAAGACGGGAAAGTGTTCGTTCCCGAAGCATATCACCGGATCTATAAGCTCTACTGCGAGGGCGGCTGGGTGGCCGTTGCCGACAGCTACGAGGTTGGCGGCCAGCAGTTTCCCGCCACGGTGGCCGCGGCGACTTCAAATATGTTCCTCTCGGCAAACCAGGCTTTCCTGATGTACGGCGGTCTCACCCACGGCGCAGCCCGCCTCATCGAAGACTATTTTCAGCATGAGTTGAGAGATGTCGTTCTCCAGAAAATGTTTTCGGGCCAGTGGGCCGGCACCATGTGCCTCACCGAGCCGGGCGCTGGGTCGGACGTGGGCGCGCTGAAATCCACGGCAAAGCGTAATCCCGACGGCACCTTCTCCATCACGGGTACGAAGTCGTTCATCTCCGCCGGTGACCATAATCTTACGGAAAACATTATCCATCCGGTGCTTGCCCGCATCGAGGGCGACCCTGCCGGGACGAAGGGCATTTCGATCTTCGTCGTTCCCAAGTTCAGAATCACTCCCGACGGCAAGCTTGGCGAGTTCAACGACGTCACCACCGGCAACATTGAGAGCAAGATGGGCATCCACGGTAATTCCACCTGCACGCTGAACTTCGGCGAGAACGGCAAGTGCATCGGCTACCTCATGGGCGAAGAGCGGGAAGGCATGAAAATCATGTTCCACATGATGAACGAAGAGCGCCAGGGCGTGGGCATGATGGGTGTATCGATCGCCTCCGCCGCCTACCTGCACGCGTTGTCCTACGCCAAGGAACGTGTCCAGGGCTCCAGCGTCATGGCGATGAAGGACCCCGATGCCCCCAAGGTTCCCATTATTCAGCACCCCGACGTGCGGCGTATGCTCCTCAAGATGAAGTCCTGCGTGGAAGGCATGCGGCTCCTCACCTACTACTGTTACTTCAGCATGGACAAGCTCGCCATTGCCGAGACGGATGAAGAGAAAGATAAATGGCAGGGCATGATTGAGATGCTGACGCCCATCGTGAAGTCCTACTGCACCGACGGGGGCATGATGGTGTGCGACAACGCCGTCCAGACCTACGGCGGCTACGGCTACTGCCGCGAGTACCCGGTGGAGCAAATGATGCGGGACCAGAAAATCAACTGCATCTATGAGGGCACCAACGGCATCCAGGCCCTCGACCTCCTGGGACGAAAGCTCGGCATGAAGAAGGGCCTCTACTTCATGAATCTTCTGGGTGTGGCACAGGCGGAAGTGGCGAAGGCCAAGGCACTGGATAATTTCAAGGACGAGGCGGTGGTCGTGGAAAACGCTCTGAATGCCTGCGCCGGCACGGCGATGCAATTCAGCAAGCTCATCAAGACCAATCCCTTCGTTCCCCTCATTGGCGCCAGCGATTATCTGAACTGCATGGGCGACACGCTTATGGGCTGGTACCACCTCTGGATGGCGCGGGTTGCCACGGAGAATATGCCGAAGGCGGCCTCCGACCAGGACAAGATGTTCTACACGGGCAAGATCGAGGCGGCAAAGTTCTTCATCAACAGGGTTACCGGGCTGGTTCCCTCGAAGCTCGACAACCTGGTAAAGGATGAAGTCAGCGCCATGAGAATCCCCGAGGAAGCGTTCGCCGTGTAATCGGGTCTCACATCAGCAGGTATTTACGTACACCGGGCGGGAGGAGCGATTGCTTCTCCCGCCTTTTTTGTTTGTAGGGGATGAAAAGTGGAAACCAGGTTATTACATTGGAGCCAGCCACATCGCTCATGAATACATAGGCGGTGAAATGACCAAATTAAAAATTACTTTTTGCGAACCCTCGGAATTATTAGATACGTCAAGATTCGCCGCGCTCGGTGTGACCGCAGTCTGTGCCCGCATCTACCTGCTTGATATACCGGACATGCAGGTTGCCACTTTGATTCACTTTGTCAGGGATACGGACTTTGGATGTGAAATGCGGAGCCAGTTCTGGATTATTGTCCCCGGTGCCGACGATATCGCCAGGGGGCTCCATCAGCATTGCATGGAGGAAATGGGAAACCTTGCCTCTATCTTGCCCGACCTGTACGCAGAGAACACAGCGTAAGAAACAATGAGGAAGAGGAAACGATGGTTACAATTAAGATTGACTGGAATTTATAAACTGCCCCAGAAAAACGGTCCGGACTTTTGGGTGTTCCTTCCTAAAATGTTGTTTTTTAATTAAGCTCATTCAAACAACATTTTAATTGGAAATTGTCAAAATATTGTCACCTGTAATCTGTGAATGGTTTCCATAAGATATCTAAATAAATTATCTTGCACCCGACACACGGCAAAGGTGATAATACATTGTGAAGAACATTGTAAATTGACAACAGTATCCGAATAGCAATTGAGCCGTATAAATAATTATTCTTAAGCATCCATATTATTGGAGGAGGTTCATTTATGGGAATAAACATAGGAGAATTTCTTTCGAAACGTGCGTTTCTAACTCCCAAACGGGAAGGACTCGTCTGCGAAGAAATACGGCGAACCTATCAGGATCTCAATGAACGAGCAAATAGATTAGCCAATGCCATGATGAAGCTTGGCGTGCGCCGCGGCGACCGGGTGGGACTCTTGGCCCTTAACGAGCCGGAATATTACGATATGTATTTTGGGCTTGGGAAAATCGGTGCCATCCTTGTACCAGTAAACTACAGGCTCGCAAGTCCTGAAGTACAATTTATTCTTTCAGACTGCGACGCTCGGGTTTTTGTATTCGGCAAGGAATACGTTCAAGTGGTAGAACCCATACATAATGAGAAACCTGTTGAGAAGTTTGTGGTCATATCTGATCAGCCGCCGGAATGGGCCATTTCCTATGAGGATCTTCTTGCCGGTGCGTCACCTGAAGAGCCGGAAATTACCGGTGGCGATGATGATACCCTGACAATTCTTTATACCTCCGGCACCACTGGCAGGCCCAAGGGTGCTGAGCTTACACATAACTACTACTACTGGAGTTCAGTTAATCTTTCTTCTACTCTCGGCCTCAATATAGGCACCGTCAGCTTGATAGCTCTGCCCCTCTTTCATATCGGCGCCCTGGCCGGTCCTCCATGGTTCGTACACACTGGAGCAAAGGCTGTACTTCTCAGGAGCTTGGATCCTAAGCGCTTTCTTGAACTCATTGAGGAAGAGAAGGTAAACGGATTTGGATCTGTACCGCAGCTCCTCGAATTTCTGAAATTTGTGCCGAATTTTGAAAAGTACGACTGGAGTTCCATCAGGGTGATACTGGTGTATGCTGCCCCGGTGCCTGTCACTCTGCTGAAGGAGTACTTCGAGAAGGGCATTGAGGTTCGTCAGCTGTACGGTATGACCGAGTGTAACACTGCCACTGTCCTTGACTCGGAGAATGCTCTTGCCAAAGTAGGCTCGTGCGGTAAACCATTCTTTCACACGGAGGTGCGACTTGTTGATCTTCATGGCAATGACGTTAAACCCGGTGAAAATGGAGAGGTACTGCTTCGTACACTTAACATGATGAAGGGTTACTGGAATAGACCAGACGATACAGCAACAACTATCAGAAATAAGTGGCTCTATACAGGTGACATCGCTCGGATGGATGATGATGGCTATCTCTATATCATGGACCGAAAGAAGGACATGATCATATCGGGAGGTGAGAATATATACCCCGCCGAAATAGAGAATGCCCTTCTAAATAATCCCAAGATAGTCGATGTCGCCGTAATCGGGTACTCTCATGAGAAATGGGGGGAGGCCGTCAAGGCTATTGTGGTTCTCAAAGGTGGCAAAACGCTCACTGAAGTTGAACTCATTGAATGGTGCCAGGGCAAGATTGGGAAATTCAAAATCCCCAAGAAAGTGGTTTTCACCAATTCTATACCAAGGAGTCCAACGGGGAAGATTCTAAAGCGAATTTTGAGGGAACAGTTTAATTAAATATATAATAATGAGGGGCAAAACGTTTGTAAGTGAAGTTTGGCACCGAGCTGCTTCCTGTAATCGTGTATTGTGCTGTTTCTTCTGCAATTCAAGATTTCAATCGGGAATTAATTAAGCGCTGATTGACATTGGCAGATCTGGCCCTATTATTTGTGTTTTTTTACGCTTTCCTGAAACTGCCGAGCATACTTCCCAGCGAACTCAAGAACCGACTTCTTCACAAGCAGTTCCATAAAAGCAGTACCTAACTGCAGGCCGTCATCAACCATTTTTACCACTTTGTCTGGCGGGACCTTCCCGGTGATGCGGCGCAATACAATCCTTGCCTCCTCTTCTACAAGCCCATCAATATTGTCCTTAATTATCTTGATAACACTTGTTTCAAAACCAAGCTCTCTCGTAAAGCCTGCCGCACGAACTTTAGCCCAAAGCTCTATAATCCGAACATCATCCTCATCATAAAAGGTCTGATTTCCCTTTTTAAAGGGGTGTAGAATCCGATATTTTTCAAGTTCCCTGATTTCCTTTAAAGGGACACCAGTCCATTCAGAAAGCTTTTTTGCTATGACGGGCTTTATTCTAGGCTGCCCCTTCAGGTGTTGAAATAGTTTTCCATCCAATTGGAAGACGGTTTGCAGCTCCTCTATGGTCAGGTCTGCCCGTCCGCCAATAATCTGTTTGATAACCGATAATGGTAAAAAACGCTTATTTTGTAATTCTTTGATAAGTCTGATGGCATTGAGATGCTTTTCATCATAGTAGGCCATGTTCCGCTTTGTCTTAATGGGATGGGGGACCAGTCCCTCCTTGATATAGAATGTAATCGTGCCCTTAGGAACGCCGGCTTCTTCGGATAGCTTTTTCATCCGCATAAGCTTGTCGCTAATTTTTTTCATTATAAGCACTCTCCATAAACGAACAATACATAGCTGTTCTATACCATATTCATCAATTGATTCTAAACAGCTTTAGCCTGTTAGACATTTATTTCTTGACAGTATACATGATATTTACTATCAAAAAAGTAGAAAGTAAATATCTTTACTATTCACTTAAATAATAAATATAGGTTAATGAATTACTACGTGATTAGCATTGGTGTGGTTTCATGACTCATTAAGAAGGGAACTATAGCAATCGTCCTAAGTAAGTGGACATAGTTCTTTTATCTTTTTAGGTTTCCAGCGTTGCGATCTTTTGAAAACGGCATGATCGAGGTCGGCGATCGTTTCGAAATAGACATTGGTCGTTTCCTCGTATCTCATG
>JAPLJO010000096.1 GCA_026388515.1 Deltaproteobacteria bacterium
GCCGGCGGGAAAATGGGGGGGCGAATCATAAGTCTGATATCCTCGACGGACGGTATCCGGGTCGCCGGTGCCGTGGAACGCAAAGGACATCCCCTCATTGGGAAGGATGTGGGTGATTACCTGGGGCTTGGTGCGACGGGTATCATTCTCGGAGATGACCTGGCGGCCGTACTCGGCGGCGGTGACGTCATTATTGATTTTACCCACCATGATTCAACGGTGGCGCACTGTGAGCTTGCCGTGAAGCACGGCAAAGCCATCGTCATCGGCACCACGGGCGTTCCGGCGGAAGCAATGAAGTGCATCAGGGACATTGCACCGGGGACGCGGTGCGTCATGGCCCCGAACATGAGTGTCGGCGTGAACGTTATGTTCAAAGTTCTGGAGAGCGTGACGAAAATTCTCGGCAACGATTATGATATCGAGATTGTGGAAGCCCATCACAACCTGAAAAAGGATGCTCCCAGCGGCACTGCCATGAGAATGGCCGAGATAATCGCCGGCGCCCTTTCACGCGATCTTGCAAAGGTGGGTATCTATGAACGGAAGGGCATGATCGGTGCCAGGAAAAAAGAAGAGATAGGCATTCAGACGGTGAGAGCAGGGGACATCGTCGGCGAGCATATGGTCCTCTTCGGCGGCATGGGGGAGCGTCTTGAATTCATTCACCGGGCTCACAGCAGGGATAACTTCGCCCGCGGAGCGATCAGGGCCGCACGGTGGATCGTCACCCGGAAAAACGGCCTGTACGACATGCAGGATGTGCTTGGGCTGAAGGCATAGGGATCAGGTGGTCGGCAAGGCCCCCGCAGGAGGACGCGCGGTATCATAGGGTATATCGGGATAGGCTCTAATCTCGGCGACCCGCGTGAGAACTGTATTTACGCGCTCGGCCGAATCGGTGAAATCGACGGGGTGACGCCGGTGAGGCGGTCGTCACTCTACCGCACGGAGCCATGGGGTGTGGCGAACGCGCTCTGGTTCGTCAATGCGGTCGCGGAAATCAAATGTAAAATCGGTGCGAGTGACCTCCTGTACGCGCTTCATGCAATCGAGAGGGAGATGGGGCGCGACCCCGCGCCGCAGACAGGGGAGGCGAGAATCATCGATCTGGATATTCTCCTCCTCGGACAGATGGTGGTATCAGGGGCATACCTTACGATTCCTCATCCCCGGCTTCACAGAAGACGGTTCGTGCTCGTGCCGTTGAACGAACTGGCATCCTATGTTATACATCCCGCATTCGGGGTTTCGGTTCACGGGCTTCTTGAACGCCTCGATGATACCACCGTGGTGGAACGAATCGTGCCGGAAGAGGAGCCGGTGCGGTGCTGATGCTGCCGCATGACGGAATCCTCCGATGAACAGGACCGCCGCGGCGGGTGGTGGAAAGGGGCCGCTTCGTGATTATTCGTTTAATTCTTGCAGTCATAATCTTCTATCTGGTATACCGGCTCGCACAGGAGGTGTTTTCCCCGAAAGGCAGGGTGCAGAGGGAGTATCCCGGAACCCCCGCGCCGTCTCACGGTGAGGACCTGGTGAGAGATCCCTGCTGCGGCGTGTACATTCCGGTAAGCCAGGCGGAGCGTCTCGAACTCCAGGGGGAGATGCACTATTTCTGCAGCAGGGAGTGTATGGAGAAATACAGGACCCGCGGGTGAGAGCCCGGCCGTTTCGCTCCCCGTTTACTGATACCACAAGGATATGCCACCATGAAATTTTTCATCGATACATCCAATATCGAAGAAATCAGAGAAGGTGTGAAGCTGGGCATGGTAGATGGGGTCACCACCAACCCGAGTCTCATTGCGAAAGAGAAAAAAGATTTTGATACCGTCATAAGGGAAATTCTCGCCGTTGTCCGGGGTCCCGTCAGCCTCGAAGTCGTCAACGAGGACTGGGAGGGAATGGTAATCGACGGGAAACGGCTCGCCGCCCTGGCGGATAATGTGGTTATCAAGGTACCCATGACGACGGAGGGATTGAAAGCGACGCACGTCCTTGCCGGTGAGGGTATCCGCGTCAATCAGACGCTCGTGTTCTCTCCGCTGCAGGCGCTCATGGCCGCAAAGGCGGGCGCGGCCTATGTGAGTCCTTTCATCGGCAGGCTCGATGATATTTCCCAGCGCGGCATGGATATTGTTGATCAGATTCTGACTATTTTCGATAATTACGCCTTCGAGTGCGAGGTCATCGTGGCGAGTATCAGAAATCCCGTCCATGTACTCGAGGCGGCGCTTCTGGGAGCCGATATCGCGACGATTCCCTACAAGGTGATGGTGCAGCTGGCCACACATCCCCTGACCGATATTGGCGTGGAAAGGTTTATGGCTGACTGGCGGAAGATTCCGAAAAGGTAGCATGCTCGAACTTCTAAAAAACGCCATCGAACGACTGCCCGTGGCGCAACGCAACAGGGAGATCATCAATCTTCCCAATCTGGTGTCCCTTCTCAGGATCTGCGTGCTTCCCGTTCTTTTTCTGCTCCTTCTCTCACCGGGGAAAATGATGAGCCTTCTCATCGCAGCCTTCTTCGTATTCGCCGCCACCACCGATTTCCTTGACGGCTATATCGCGCGCAGATTCAATATCGTCACCACGATGGGAAAATTTCTCGATCCCGTGGCGGACAAGCTGATTATCAACACGGCGATGATTCTCATGATTCCCATCGGACGAATACCCGCATGGATTGTGGCAATCATTATCATGCGGGATCTGCTGGTGGACGGCCTCAGGAGTGTTGCATCCGCGGATGGCGTCATCATTCAGGCCGGTATGCTGGGAAAACAGAAAACGGTCTGTCAGGACTTCGCCGTATCGGCGCTTATTATTTATTATCCTTTATTCGGGCTCAACGCTCATGCCGTCGGGATGGTCCTTCTCTATATTTCGCTTCTTTTCACGCTTGCATCCGGCGCGGAGTACTTTATCAAGTTTCACCGGCAGGCCATAAGGAAATAACGCCCGAATTACAATCACAAAATGCAAAGTTTTTATTGACAGGGGAGGCGTATTTTATTATTAGAGGAAACCTCTGAGCGGGCGTAACTCAGCGGTAGAGTGCCACCTTGCCAAGGTGGACGTCGACGGTTCAAATCCGTTCGCCCGCTCCATTTTTTTTGGCGGCATAGCCAAGTGGCTAAGGCAGCGGTCTGCAAAACCGTTATTCACCAGTTCGAATCTGGTTGCCGCCTCCAGATAATCAAGAGGGTGCGCATCTGCGGCCCTCTTTTTTTTCGTCCGTGGCTCCTTCGCCGTCCGGTCAGAAATTCGTATTCGAAATCATATTATCGAAGACGATGCCATATTCACAGCGTAGCAAATCGTCGCAGACTAATTTACCTTCTGTATTTATATAAAGATATTAGTATATTATAAAATATAGTTTAGATAATATATAAACTGTATGAACTTCAAATAATCATCGCTGGGATTCGTCATCAGTGACGGTTTTGCGCAATAAAAAGGGGAGAACCACGGAAGCGGTCTCCCCTTTGTTTCAGTATCCGTTATTCAGCTTTTAAAAAACTTCGACACCTTCGTTATCTGCGCTTCCGCTTCATTTGCCATACGCTCAATCAGTTCCCTGCAGGTGACCACGTCATGGATGAGACCGATGGACTGTCCCACCATCATCGGCGCGAGGTCGATGTCGCCGGTTTCCCATGCCTCTGTAATTCTCACTCCGGTAATGAGAGGAAGAATTTTGTCGAATCCTCCGCCCTCACGTTCCACCTCGAGGATGGCGTCCACATTCTTGTTCCGGAGCGCACGGGCCTGGAGGTGAATGCTCTTGCAGATGAGCGTCGTTTCGTATTCCTGGCGGCGGATCAGTTCATTCTTGATGTTGTCGTGAACGTTGCACTCCTTTGTTGCCATGAATCTGCTTGCCATCATGACCCCTTCGGCACCAAGCATGAGTGCGGCGGCCATTGTTTTTCCGTCGGCGATCCCACCCACGGTGACGATGGGCAGCTTGACATCCTGGGCGATTCTTGAAGTGAGAACCATCGTGGTGACGTCATCGATCAGGGGATGCCCGCCTTCCTCGATTCCGGCGGCGTAGATGCCGTCATATCCCATCTTTTCCGCATGGACGGCATGTCTCGCCGAGCCTACTTTATGGAAAAGTTTCACTCCCGCCTTTTTCAGCATTTCAATATATTCCATGCCGCAGGCCTTGTCGACGGGAGCGCCCGAGACTTCAATACCGGCGACCTTTTCCTCGGCGGCCACCCTGAGGTACATCTTGTAGTGCTCCGCGGTGATGCGGACGGAGGGAAGTATGGTCACACCGACCATAAAGGGGTTGCCGGTTCGTTTTCGGGTCTCTTCAATGGCTGCCCTGAAATCATGCTCCGTTTCGTAGTTCGCAGCGGTCAGGTTTCCCATACCTCCGGCGTTTGATATGGCGGCGCAGAATTCAGGCTTGCAGAGCCACATCATGGCGCCGCAGATGATGGGGTACTTGATGCCGAACATTTCAGTGATTCTGGTTTTCATACCGCAGTCTCCTTGGTTCTTTTTCAAAATGTACCGGTTGTCCGCGGGCACATGTGAACACACCGTTAAAAAGGGGCTGCCCGTCCCTGCCGGACTGACAGCCCCTTAAGTTCCTGGTGGGCCCTGTCGGGTTCGAACCGACGACCTACTGATTAAGAGACAGAAATCTCCACGTTTCACAACCTCTTGATATGTTTGTAATTTATTGATGAGATTGAACATTTTGTTTATTAACATTTCCAAAATTTGTGCTGACTTATCATATTTTTTTATGAAAGTCCCGCATAAAGTCCCGCATAAATGGGATGAATATTTTTTTACACATGAGGAGGAAATTTATGTCTGACCGTAACTTTAAAAAACAAATAAAGAAATTTAAAAAATTATCAAAGCGCTTCTGTTCTTTGATTCCACTTCATGGGAAAAGACCTTTTGAGAATGGCTGGCAGCAATATTGTGTAGAAAAGAGATTATTTCGTAAAAAGGATTTTAAGGAATGCAATGCGGGTCTGACAACAGGGCCAGCAAACGGGATTATCGTATATGATGTTGACGATATCAGCAAAGCAAAGGAGAAACGTAAGAAGGAAGGATGGGAGTTGCCCAAAACACTGGTTGTGAGAACCGGAAGCGGCA
>JAPLJO010000015.1 GCA_026388515.1 Deltaproteobacteria bacterium
TAGATGTCATTGGCCCCGCGTTCCCTGAAATAGAGAATCGTGTGACGAATGACGTCAGGGTCCGTGAAGCTGTATTTCTTCAAATCGACGGCATTCACCTTGAGGTACACGTCTCCGCTCGATTTCAGAAGTTTCTTCGCCCCCCCGAAATATTCGAATACTTCCGGAACGGCGTATTGTATGCCACGGCCTGTGTCCGAAAAAATAACTTCCTTCGGTTCCCGCATGACCATTCTCCTTTCGGGCGTACTGCCCGGCTACAGTTCATAGAGTGTATCGTCCACCAGCGGCGTTGCCCGGCTCTTTGCCCGGACTCCCTTTTTCTCCGGTGCAAAGGGGTCTTCATGCTCGAAGATAGCGCCCATCTCCTCCTCGATTTTATCGGGGTCCTCACCCTTTTCAAGGCGATGCAGCGCCTCTTCCATACCCGCGCTCAAATTGAGCCCCGTCGCCTCGGTGAGCTTTCGCACCATTGCCGCCGCCTGGCGGGGATCCTCGCCACTCATCTTTTCGGCTTCCCCCGCGAGCATGGCCATGGCCTTTTCCATGCGCTCCGGGCTCACGGGCGGCATTCCGTCACCCCCCGGCGCTTCGCTCTTTTCTCCCGACACCTTTGCAAAGAGCGACATCCGGCGCTCCAGCTTCACTTTTTTACACCGCGGGCACAGGGGTTTTTTGTCAGTGTTCGGCGACCGTGAAAAAAAATTGAAGAGCGTGTTGCACTTTTTGCAATAGAATTCGTATATCGGCATAGCACATAACCTTTTGAATTAGTTGAATGTAATTGTAACCTACACCAGGCGTGATGTCAATTCAAAACCATTTTACCGCACCTCCCGCAGGAGTGCGATTCGTCTCAGGATGGGTGGATGGGAATAAAAAAACCACGCGTACAGGGGATGGGGGAAGAGGTTGGTGAGATTATTTTTCGCCAGCCGCTTCAGTGCCTCGATGAGCGGTCGTGTGGTGCCCGTGAGCGTCAGGACGTAGCGATCGGCTTCTTTCTCGTATATCCGCGCAATGAAGGAGGCGATGGGTTTGAAGAAGAGAAAGAGGGCGCCTGCAAAGATGGAAACCAGCAGTATGCCCGCATGGTGTGAGGGTGAGGAAAATCCAAACGTGAGGTAGAGCGCGTGCCAGTTAAGAAGGCGGGAAAATACATAGAAGGCCGCCAGCGAGATCGACTCCAGTATGAAAAGCTGCCGGAGGAGGTGTTTCTTTTTCCAGTGGCCGATTTCGTGCGCGAGGATCGACAGTATTTCATCGTGCGGGTGTGAACTGAGGAGCGTATCATAGAGCACGATGCGCCTGGTGCGGCCCAGGCCGGTGAAGTAGGCGTTTGAATGGGTGCTTCGCCGCGCCGCATCGACCTGCACTATCTCCCGTGCACGGAAGTCCGATTTGCCGATAAGCGCGAGAATTTTCCGCCGCAGCTCCTCGTCTTTCAGGGGCTCGTAGGTGTTGAAGAGCGGTGCCACGAGCACAGGGTACAGCCACAGGACGAAAAGCTGGAAGAGCGCAAAGAGAAGCCATCCCCATATCCACCAGGCGGTTGGGGCATGGTACATCAGCCCGAGGAGCGCACCAACGACGAGCGTCCCCACGATAACCGAGATCGCGAGCCCTTTTATGAGATCCAGTATCCACAGCTTCAGCGTAATCGTGCTGAAGCCATAGCGCTTCTCGATGACGAATGTCCGGAAGAGATCGAAAGGTATTTCAAGAACGGCGCCGATGGCGGCCGGCCCAGCGAGAAAGAGAAGCCCCGTCACGATGACGTGAAGGTGCAGGGAATCGAGTATTCCCGCATACCAGGGGAGCACCCCCGAGAGAACGACCGCGAGCGTTACGGCATCTCCCGTGAGGGCCTCACGTAAGGTGAGCCGGGAAGAGTCCTCCGTATAATGGGTCATGCGCGAGAGCGTTGCTTCATCGATGAATCCTTTCAGCTCGTCCGGCACCGCGTGCCCGTTCCGGCGAAGATGCCTGAGATTGAGTTTCGTGAGAATGAGGCGTCCGAGCGTGCCGGCGCAGAAGAGCACGAGAAACGAGAGTAAGATATAATTATACTGGATCACCGCGAGGCCTCAGTCCTGGTGAATGATTTCCGCGCGAAGGCGGGGGAATTCGTCCTTCCCCGATGCGAGCATGAGTGCAAGGGGCATCACCGTCCTGCCGAGGGACACCATGTGCCGGGCCGTCTCCCTGATGTCCCACTGGGCGCTTCGATCCTCGCGAAGCCGGGAGACATGGTAGAGTTCTCTCACGTTCATCGTGCAGGAAACCCTCTTCCGGTGGGCGTTCGTGAGCACATAGGCCGAAACCTCCGGGCAGGTCTCACGTATACTCTCATGCACATGGTGCGTTTCATGCATCAGTTCCATGAACCGGTCATCCATTCCGATTTCCCGTACCGCCGGCGGTATGGTGACGCCGAGGGCGGGATCATAGTTCTGCGAGAGCATTGTCGCCATCCGGTGACGCTTGAGCTGGGCGAAGCAGCTTGCGCTTATCACCATTTCATAGGTGAGAGACGCCCTCTCGAATTCCCTCGGTGGGAGATCGTAGGTTTCCATGTGTCTCATCGACGTCTTCAGAAGCAATTCTTTTTCGGCGCGGGACATGCCGCGTGCACGCGCCATGCATTGCCCGAAGGTGAGCGTCGTTGAAGTGTGGAGCAGCGATGCGATGATGCACTCATCTCCTTCCGGTGTGGCGAATGCCAGTGTCACGCATTCATCATTCGCGGGCGTTGCACACGCCGCACCTTCATGGCCGTGGCGGTGCGTCAGGCGTGCCGCCGCCTGTGCCAGTTCATTCCCCCTGAGACGGTCGAATGCGGTGGCATCTGTATATCGCACGAGCGACGGCGCCACATGTTTCGCGACACCGTAGAGCTGCCGTCCGTAGTCGTTGACCTCACGGAGCGGATGCGAGGCTGCGCGCCTCAGCATGAGTTCGAGATTGCGTGCGTTCAGGGTCATTCCGAGCTGCGTCTCAGTGGCGAGGGAGACCACGTAGCGTGCGTCTTCCTTTGCCCATCCGTCCAGCATCGAATGGTTCGCGGGATTGGCCGCAAGGTCACCGTGGCATGCATAGGTGTGTGTCCTGAGGCTCTGGTACAGCACGTGATAGAAGGCGTTTTGTTTCTGAATTGTCTCCCTGAAAGGTTTTTCAAGGACGCTTCCCCTGATTTCCGCGGGAATGACGAAATCATCTTCGAGCCGGATGTAGCGCTGCGACTTTTCGGTGTATGAGCAAAGCCGGAATTTTTCGATTTCCTCCACGATCAGGCGGGAGACGCCGATGACATCGATATTGAAGACCGCATGTTCCGCCACGGAACTGTGCCCCATGTCAAAGATGATCGTCTCATTGGATTTTCTGGCTTTGTTCACTTCGCGGCGTGAGATGTCCCGCAGTTCGTTGACGGGGAGGGGATTTCTGCTGATGCGGGCGTATGCCGCCGATATCGTCTCAGGGGTGAGAGGTTCTTCAATGCCCGATTTATTCTCAAGTTCACGTATTGTTTCGTAATCGAGATTGAAGCCCGCTAGGAGAACTTTCATCGAAAGGTCCTTTTGTGCCGTGAACCCGGGCAGTTTTTTGAGGTCCGGAGACGCGTTCCCGCCGAGCTTATAACAGGATTTGGAAACCCGGTCAAACCGCTTTTCCGGCATGATCGTATACGAAGGGGACGTAATAATAATCCATAATGATACGGGACTGATCCGCTGGAAGGCTTCTTTCAAATCAGCGGGTGAATGATATTATGATGCGTGCGTTCGGTAACGGTTATTACTTTGATTTACTAATAAATACATGGTAGTATCGCCGGGCTTTTGTAGTTCTTCTGCAGGGAAGATGTTTTCGGATTTCATGTGGTGACAGAACCTGTCTGGTCCGGAACACGTGATGAAACACAGGTGACGTTTTCGTAGTATCGATGAATTCTGCGGGGCTGAATTTAAAAGTGAACTGATGAGATTAATTCAAAAGACTCTCATTCTGGCAGGCATCACCACATTTTTCCTTTATGCACTTCCGGGCATGCCGTTTCTCTTTACCTCTCCTGCTTGTGCCGCGAATAAAACCTCCACTGCCGCCGGGACCGCGTCCCGCAATGCATCGAAACCTGCGGATGCAAGGGTCTATGCAGTCCAGGCGGCCTCGTGCCTTGATGAAGAGGGTGCCTGGAGTCTCGTCGAAGAACTGGCGAAGAAAAATATTCAGGCCGATGTCTATTCGCTGAAGGACAGGAAGGGACGGATGTGGCATGTCGTCATCGCGGGGGCTTACGCCACACCTTCCAGTGCCAAAGCGTCGGCAGGAAAGCTGCGGGACACGGCGGGAGTGTCTCCTCTCATCGTGCCGTATAGTAAAAACGTCCTGAAGCGTCAGAAGCTTGTCCACCCCGCGGGTGCGGCAAAAAAAGCTATCGCGGCGGGTCCGGCAGTGAAAAAAGAAAAAACCTTCCCTGCAAAGGCGTATTCGGTGCAGGTGTCGGCCTGCCTGAATGAGGAGAGCGCACGTACGGTAGCCTCCAGGCTCACCGGGAAAGGTTATACACCGGAACTATTGAGCCTGGCGGGTACAACCGGGCAACCCTGGCACCTTGTGCTTCTTGGATTTTACGATACGCTCGCCGGCGCCGAAAAGGCGGCGCAGTCCTACCGTGAACGCGAGCAGGACGAGGCCATCGTGAAGATCTTTGACGGGGAGCTTCCCGGAAAGGTAAAACAGGCGGTGAAAGAGGAGCCCGGAACGGCAGAGACTCCTCCTGCAGGTACGCCGGCAGCCGGCAGCGCCGAAACAAAACCGGAGGAAGTATCTGCCCCTGAAGAGGCCGAAGCAACTGCCGAAGAAACGGAAGCTCCGGCGGAGGTAAAGAAGGAAGAACCTGCCGCCGAAGAAGAGAAAGGCGAAGAGGAAGCGGCTGAAACCGAGGAAGGTGCGAAGGATGAAGAAGGAGAGGGGGGGGAAGAAAATCCGGTGGAGTTCAGCTATCACGGCGCGGTCGAAATGGAGAATGTCATAAGCGCCGATGAAGAGCTGGATTTCAAAGAGGCGAATAAGAAGAACGAAATCCGCAACCGCCTGGAAGTAAAATACGGGACAGACCAGAAGTATCTCTTCTCGGTATCGGATGTGTATCTTGCGCTCCCCTACTTTCGCGAGGGGGAGGTGGAGGATTATGTATACTCGGAAGATACGGAAATAGGGAGGAACCTCAGAATATCCTCCCGTGAGAGTGAAATCGCGTTTGATGAACTCTACCTGAATTACGGTGTTGAAAAAATGCGCCTGCGCGTGGGGAACCAGATTTACGGATGGGGGACCGCCGATGCCTTCAATCCCACGTCGTATTTCAATCCCTTTGATCTGCGTGAGCTGATATTCAAAGACGACGACGAGTTCAAGGAGGGCATTCCCTCGGTCTCGGCCATGTTTTTCCTGCGGGGAGCCACGCTTGAGACTGTCTTTGCACCGGTACATGTGCCCATGCTCATGGCTCCGCAGGGTAATTTCTGGTACGTGAACATCGATGATTATTTCTTCCCGGTGATAGTGGAAGAACCCGAGGCGCTCGACGTGAGGAGCAAACACTTCGGGTACGGTGCACGTCTCTCATCCAGTTACATGGGCATGGACTTTTCGTTCAGTGCCTATCACGGGCCCGACCGTGAACCTGTCTTTGTTCCCTGGGGAACGGTTCTCACGCCGAACGATACCATTGCACTCCTCGTAAAACCGAAGGATTACATTGTCACCATGGTCGGTTTCGATTTCTCGGCGACCTTGGGTGAATTTGTCGTCCAGACCGAGTGTGCCTACTCGTCCGACAAGAGAGGCCTTGTCAAACAGGACCTTAACGATTATGATGATCTTCAGATGCCCTTCGACACGGAGAAATCCGACTTCTTTTCATACGCCGTCGGCTTCAATTATTTCATCCCTCTCAACCGTCTGATCGAGGGACATGAGGGGGACACGGTATTCACCTTTGAGTGGTTCCAGTCGAAGTTTTTTGATGACGATGTATACCGTCCCATCCTCACCGATCTTGTCACCTGCAGATTTGAAGACGGGTATTTCGATAATCGGGTGAAGGTGAAGATAACGGGTGTGTTCGACGCCCGGCATGGGGGTCAGGTTTTCTGGCCGGAGTTCACTTACGACTTCCTGAACGGCCTGACGGTGACCGCGTCATATGCCGGCATCTGGGGACGTGGTATTTCGACGTGGGATGAGAACTCGATGTTTCACTATCTGAAGGACAACGATTTCTATACGGTGCGAGTCCGCTATGAATATTGATGGCTTCGTAAAAAGTCCAACTGCGGCGTTGCGCTTCATTCCTCGTCATCTTATTCTTTTCCTGATGGCTCTCTTCCTGGCCGCCTGCAGCGCCGGCGGCGACGGCGAGATGAAGGCGCTCAATATCACCGGCACCGTGTCCACCGGCAGTATGGCAAAGAGTGTATCCGGCACCGCCCCTCTTTTTATCGCCATTGCAAAATCAACCGATATTTCAGCCATCATGGATGACCCGGGCGAGGCGATTATCGACCTTGTGGAAGTGAATGACGACGGCACCTTTACCATTGACCTCACCGATACGGAGCTTGTGGCGGGCGATGAGATTCTCATCTTCGCCTTCATGGACAACGATTATGACGGGGGGGTTCCCTTCCTCGATCCCGGGGACGTAGTCGGATTCTATGCGAATACCGGCAGTTTGAAAATAGGATACACGCTCAAAGCCGGCGAGAACAGCGGCATTCACATAGATATCAACCGCCGCGTGTATGATTACGAGGCGGCGGTATCCGGCACCATTGAGGGTACCGAATCCGGCGAGGTGACGTTGATTGCCTACGCGGGTGAGATTACCTCTTCTGATTTTACGAAGCTCGATTTTGACGGGGTGATCGGATACCGGAAGGTGACGAAGGGTGCGGAGCCGCTGG
>JAPLJO010000165.1 GCA_026388515.1 Deltaproteobacteria bacterium
AACATCGTTACGAATGTGAAAGAATTGATTGTGCCCTACGTTGAAAAGCTGAAAAAGACCATGCTGAATGAATACCAGATGTCGCATCTTGAAATTGTGGAAACCAACCTCGCCAATATCGTATCACCTTTCCTGAAGAACCTGACTACTAAATACCTTAATCTAACCCCGAAGGAAGTCCAGGTCGTGACGCTGATTAAGGAGGGAAAGACTAATAAGGATATTTCCGATCTTCTGACAATGTCGCTTGCCGCTGTTGAGTTTCATCGAGGTAACATACGGAAAAAACTCGGTCTTCGTAATAAAAAGGCCAATCTGAGAACCCACCTTTCATCACATCTATAAATACTAATATTTTCCTAAGGTTTCACAAAAGTAGCAGCTTATACCTATTACTGAACTACATATTTATTCCTATTGTATTACTGCGCTCAATAAAATAATAATGCAGTCAAGAGAATACATCAAAAGTTCTTTCGAATTCTTATATTTCATTCCACATCAATCCTTAGGATAATATGAGGATTTTTCAACTCACACATTGAAGCAACAGTTTCACAATTTCATCTACTTGTAAGGATTATCAATGATGTAGCAGCTTTATCCCACTAACAAGAAAAGAGGTTGCCAATGATACCTTACGTCGTTAAGCTGATTGAAGTCACCGAGGAACATACCAAGGAAGTTGCCAAACAATGGTACAAGGATGTGAAGAAAAATCCTCGCACTCCCACCTACCATACACTTTCAGAAGAAAAAGCCCTTGCCCACGCGTTTGAGTTTTACGGTAATGTCAAGAAAATATTCCTGACTGATACCCCTTCTGAAACGGCCAGACAATACTTCTCAAAATATGCTGAGGACCGCTACAATGAAGGCGTCCCTGTTCATGAAACAATCTATGCCCTCACCCTGATGCGAAGGCATATGTGGCTCTACGCCGAGTTCCAGGCTCTTTTCGTCACCCCCGTGGAACATCATCAGGCTGTCGCGGGACTCAACCGCACCATTCTCATTTTTGATTATGCCGTGTTTACCATTACCGAAAAATACCAGGAGCTCACCAGACGCGACATTAAAGCAAAGTTGAGGACGTTTGGCGTCATTCCCACGGGCGGCCCGGGTGAAAAACTAAAAATGGCAATTGTGGCGTCCCTCGTTGTCGTCGCCATGTCCATTACCTGCTACTACCACTCCATTCTGAAAACCGATGTACTCTTTGCCCATCTTTTCTACGTCCCCGTTGTAATGGCGGCGATCTGGTACCGGAGATGGGGGGTCCTTGTGGCATTGATACTGGGCGTTTTCATTCTTCTGAGCCACGTCATTTTCCTCAAAGACATGCCCATCATGGATGACCTCATACGGGCGGTGATGTTCCTTGTCATTGGCGTTATCATCGCCACACTGACCGAGGGACTGACGAAAGCCGTAATGCTTTTCAAGAGTGATATAGGATGATCGACGGATAACGGGAGCCACGCCGGTGTAATGATCACACAATCCGGTTTCGACCATGAGACAAGGAGACTCATATGGACAGTGAAGTGAATCAGGGGATTATTGTTTCGATCCGCGGAAGCGTAATCGACGCGAAATTTCCATCAAAAATTCCTTCCATCCGGCATGAACTAAGAACGGGAGATAACGGGGAAATACGCATCGAAGTGATGTCTCAGCTCAGTTCCGATACGATCAGAGGGGTGGCACTTACCTCCACCCAGGGGCTGGCTCGGGGTTCCACCGTAACCGATACGGGTAAGCCCTTCATGGTCCCCGTGGGAAAGGAATTAATGGGAAGGGTATTCAACGTCTTCGGAGAGCCCATCGACAGCATCGGTGACGTAAAAACAGGGGAATATCGCCCCACTCACGGGGTACGCGTTCCCATTTCCGGCCAGTCAACGGTCTCAGAAATCTTCGAAACGGGCATTAAGGCCATCGACGTCCTCTCTCCGCTTGAACGCGGCGGCAAGGCCGGCCTCTTCGGCGGTGCCGGCGTCGGGAAAACCGTGCTCATTACAGAGATGATTCACAACATGGTGGGCAGGCATGAAGGAATAAGCATTTTCTGTGGTGTCGGTGAGCGGTGCCGCGAAGGTGAAGAACTGTACCGCGAAATGAGGGACGCCGGCGTGCTCCAGAACACGGTCCTCGTCTTCGGACAGATGAACGAACCCCCGGGGGCCCGGTTCAGGGTCGGTCATACGGGGCTGACGATGGCGGAATACTTCCGGGATGACCAGCGGCAGGACGTACTACTGCTCATCGACAACATTTTCCGGTTCATTCAGGCTGGACAGGAAGTCTCCGGTCTTATGGGCCTTCTTCCCTCCCGACTGGGATATCAGCCCACGCTGGCCTCGGACCTCGCGGAACTTGAAGAGCGGATCTGCAATACCATGACGGGAGCTATTACCTCCATCCAGGCGGTGTATGTGCCCGCCGATGATTTCACCGATCCCTCCGCATCACACACTTTCAGCCACCTCACCGCCTCCATCGTGCTTTCAAGGAAAAGGGCAAGTGAAGGATTCTATCCGGCGGTGGATCTTCTCCAGTCCAACTCCAAAATGCTCATGCCCAACATCGCCGGCGAAAAACATTACCGTGTCGCCCAGGAGATCAGAAAGAACCTCACCGTTTATGACGAACTGAAAGACATCATCGCCATGCTGGGTATCAACGAACTCTCCAGGGAAGACCAGCGCACGGTGTTCCGCGCCCGGCGCCTTGAGCGCTTCTTCACGCAGCCCTTCTACACAACGGAGCAGTTCATCGGCAAGGAAGGGCGGCTGGTGACGCTTGAACAGGCTATCGAAGGTTCCGAGCGGATTCTGAACGATGAATTCGCCGACTATCCCGAAAGTGCCCTCTACATGATCGGCTCCATTGACGAGGCAAAGAAACCCGATGAATCTTAAGATCCTGCTGCCGGCGGAAATTCTTATCGACAATGAGGTGACGAAAATTGTTGCCGAGGCGGAAAACGGCTATTTCTGCCTGCTGCCTCATCATGTCGACTTCGTCGCCTCACTCATCCCGGGAATTTTTTCATATGAAGCGTTCGGCGGGAGGGATAATTATCTGGCCATTGACGGGGGCACCCTCGTAAAGCGCGGACAGGAAGTACTCGTCTCGATCAGGAATGCTGTAAAAGGTCCTGAGTTGGGGACGCTGAAACAGGTGGTGGACGAGCAGTTTGAAGAGCTCGATGAAAAAGAAAAAAAGGCCCGTACGGCCGCAACCAGGCTGGAGGTGGATCTTCTCCGGCGTTTCCTGGAGTTGAGGGAACATGCCTGATCAACACTTAAACTCAAGAAAACGACGGCGGGCACTCTTTGAGACATTTCGCGGAAAAGTCGAAACAAAGGAAGCCCGGAGAATCAAGAGCCGAGAACACAGGGATGACACCGTGTGGTTCGGACTGGGCATGTTCGGCGTGGTCGGCTGGTCTGTGGCCATCCCCACGCTGTTCGGTGTGGCCATCGGCCTCTGGATCGACCGCACATTTCCCAGCCGGTTCTCCTGGACGCTCATGATGCTCATCGCCGGTGTCGCCGTGGGATGCTGGAACGCCTGGTACTGGGTCAAGAAGGCGGGCCGGCAGATCACTGAAGACTGAGCCGCCGACTTTACGGAATCAAGGAACCGCAGGATATGGTATATCTCACCCCGCTTTTTCTCGCGCTCACCGCCGGACTGGTACTGGCCCTTTTCTACTTCCAGGGCCTCTGGTTCACGGTGAGGTGCATGCCCGATCTCAAAAATCCCCTACGCGCCACCTTTATCAGCTTCGCATTACGGTTGAGTTTCGTGCTCGTAGGATTCTACCTTGTCATGGGAAACCACCCGGAACGCCTTGTGGCCGCCCTGTGCGGCTTTATCCTGATGCGGGAAATACTCATCCGCCACCGTATGAAAGAATTATCAACATTACCCAAAGGAGCAGTCTGTGGAAATCGTAGCCATTGACCAGATCAGCCCCGACCAGGTCATTCTCTTTCAACTGGGATTCATTACCATCAATGCCACCCTCATGTACACGTGGCTGGTCATGGCGATTCTCGTTATCGTGTCCATTCTGGTCACCCGCCGTCTTTCGTCGGGAAGGACCCTTTCACGCGGGCAGAACGTAATGGAAGTGATCGTGGGCGGTATTTTGAAAGAAATCAGTGAAATCAGCCGCGAGCGCGCCAAACACTACTTTCCCTTTATCGCCACACTCTTTCTCTTTATTGCGCTTTCGAATGTGCTCACCTTCATCCCGGGGTATGTCGCGCCGACCTCCTCCCTCACCACCACGGGAAGCCTGGCGGTATGCGTCTTCTTCGCGGTGCCGATCTTCGGCATATCCAGCCAGGGGATTCTCGAATATTTGAAAGAATATTTCAGGCCGAACTTCCTCTTCTTCCCCTTCCATGTCATGGGGGAATTGTCACGGACGCTCGCCCTCGCCGTCCGGCTTTTCGGCAATCTCATGAGCCATGAAAAGGTCGTGGCAATCCTGCTCGCGGTGACACCCCTTCTTTTCCCCATCGTGATGCAGGTGCTGGGACTACTTATCGGCATCATCCAGGCCTACATTTTTTCGATTCTCGCCATGGTCTACATCGCGTCGGCAACGCAGTCGCACGAGGAACACCCGCAACATGCGCAGAGTTGAGAATGAGTACAATGAAACGAACGTTCAACGGTCATAAAATTAAAGAAAGGAAGGAAGGATAATTATGGAAAGTTTCTCAATCATCGCGATGGCATCTATTGTAACGGCAGGGATCACCATGGCGATCGGGGCAATCGGACCGGCCCTGGGACAGGGGAGGTCCGTGTCGAGCGCACTGAGCTCCATCGCCCAGCAGCCTGACGAACGAAACTCGTTGACGAGAACGCTCTTCGTGGGTCTCGCCATGATCGAATCAATCGCCATTTACTGCTTCGTGATCTCCATGATTCTGGTTTTTGCCAACCCCTTCTGGGCATACGTGATTAAGAAAGCCGGAGGATGATCCATGCACATTGACTGGTTTGTATTTTTCGCGCAGATCGTCAATTTCCTCATCCTGGTTTATCTGCTGAAGAAGCTTCTCTATGGGAGGATTCTCGACGCCATGGATGCCCGGGAAGCGAAGATCAATGCGACCTTTGACGAGGCTGAAAAGTCCCGGGAGGACGCACAGCTCGCGGCGGCTGAGAGCGAAAAAAAATTGCAGTCCCTGAATGAAGAATATGAGACATTGCAGAACAAGGCCAGGACCGACGCCGAAGCCTATCACAAGGATCTCATGGACAGCGCGCGCCAGGAAGTTGAAAAAATCCAGGCGCGGTGGGTCCAGACGGTCAATGCCGAACGGGACGCATTTCTTCATGATCTGAGGCGGCTCGCGGGCGTGCAGATTTATGCCATCGCCCGCCGCGTCCTCAAAGACCTGGCCGATGAAGATCTTGAAGAAAAGATCGCCACCGTGATGGTCACGCGTATCCAAGATCTGAAGGATGACGAAAAGACAAAATTCATGGAGTCCCTGAAGGAAGGAAACAGGCTCATCGTTCAGTCCGCATACGAGATGCCGCCCGGGGCCAGGAAGAAACTCGATGATGTGGTGAAACGCTTCATTGCAGCCGATATCGAAGTCGAATATGAACGTTCACCGGAGGTCATGACGGGCTTTGAGATGAAAACGGACGGCCACAAGATCGCCTGGAGCGTAAACGACTACCTGAACACGCTCGAGGAGAACTTCATCGAAGCCCTGTACGCGGAATCGCGGGAAAAAGAGGAAATCCAAAGTAAAGAGGGAGCTCTCGCATGAGTACAATGGCAACGGAACAAAAGGAACTCGTATCACTTCTTGACGATACTTTCGACACCCTCGATTCGGTGCTCGCCGATCAGCATCCGGAACTAAAGCAGCGCGAGGTGGGCACGGTGACCTATGTAGGTCAGGGCATCGCCCATGTTGCCGGACTTCCGCACATCAAAGCCGAAGAAATCGTCCGGTTTCCGGGAAATCTGTTCGGCCTCGTATTTAATATCGATCCGGATGAAATCGGCGTAATTCTGCTCGGCGAAAGCGAGTACATCCAGGCGGGCTCCGAAGTGAGGCGCACCGGCCGCGTGCTCGACGTTCCTGTCGGTGAGGGAATGATCGGAAGGGTCGTGGGGGCGACGGGACAGCCGCTTGACAACCTCGGCGATATAAAGGCGGTCAAACGGTATCCCGTGGAGCGACAGGCTCCTCCCGTCATGGACCGGTCGCCGGTAACTGTTCCCCTTCAGACAGGCATCAAAGTTATCGATGCCCTTATCCCCATCGGCCGGGGCCAGCGGGAACTCCTCCTCGGAGACCGTCTTACCGGAAAGACCGCCATCTGCCTCGACACCATCATCAACCAGTGGGATAAAAATGTAATATGCATCTACTGCGCCATCGGCAAGAAGACCTCCGACGTGGCGAAGGTCATCGCCGATCTGAAAGAGCGTAATGCCATGAGCTACACCATCGTCGTGGTCGCCACCGGTGAGGATCCGCCGGGGATGCAATTCATTGCGCCCTACGCCGCCACTTCCATCGGCGAATACTTCATGGAAAAAGGGAAGGATGTACTCGTCGTGTACGACGATTTGAGCTGCCATGCGCGCTCCTACCGGGAACTCTCGCTCCTGCTGCGCCGCCCCCCGGGGCGCGAGGCCTTCCCCGGCGATATCTTCTATATCCATTCCCGGCTGCTCGAGCGCTCCACGCATCTCAAGGAGGAGCTTGGAGGAGGCTCGCTCACGGCACTGCCCATCACGGAAACGGAGGCTCAGGATATCTCTGCGTACATTCCCACCAACCTGATTTCCATCACCGACGGCCAGATATACCTCTCGCCGCGCCTCTTTCAGAAAGGAATCCTCCCTGCTGTTGACGTGGGGAAATCGGTGTCCCGCGTGGGAGGAAAGGCACAACTGCCCGCCTATCGGTTTGTGGCCGGCGATCTGCGCATTTCCTATTCTCAGTTCGAAGAACTCGAAACCTTCTCGCGCTTCGGAACGCGCCTTGACGAAAACACGAAGAAAGTGCTCGAAAGGGGCTGGCGCGTCAGGGAAATCCTGAACCAGCCCCAGTATAAGCCCATGCGTGTGTCCGAACAGATTACTGCCCTCATGTCCATTACCTGCGGCGCCTTTGACGCCGTGCCAATCGGGAAAATCGTCGAAGCCGAGGGGCTGGTGCGGAAACAGGTCGTCGCGGACCATGGCGACCTTTGCGGGCGTATCGAAGCGGGACAGAAGCTCGAAATACGCGACAAAGAAACCCTGCAGAACCTGGCAGGCTCCATAGCAGGGACTATGATGGGAGCGGAAGAGAATGCAGACCACTGAGTCCCTGAAACGTACAATAAAGAGCGCCCAGGACCTCCTCGGAGTCGTGAAAACGATGAAGGCGCTTGCCGCAGTGAGCATCCGCCAGTACCAGCGTGCCGTGGAATCCCTCGCCGAATATAACAGAACCGTGGAGATGGGGCTCGAAATCGCCCTGAAAAAAATGACCGTTGATGTTTCGCCCGTCAGGAAATCGACGGTGAACCGCATCGGGGCGATTGTGTTCGGCTCGGACCAGGGGCTCTGTGGGCAGCTCAACGCCGGCATCGCCAATCATGCCATGGATGAAATGACGGCCCTGGGCGTCAAAGCTGAAAACCGCGCCGTCATATGCGTGGGCATGCGACCCGCCGACATCCTGGAAGATATTGGACAGGAGGTCCTCGAGGTTCTCGACACGCCGAGCTCGACGGCGAGTATCACGCCCATGGTTCAAGACATAACAATGATTCTGGAGGAATGGCGATTCAGGCACCAGCTCGAGCATGTCTACCTCTACTACAGCGAATATATTTCCGGCGCGAATTACCGGCCGAAAACACTGCGGATTCTGCCCGTCGATCAGACGTGGCTGGAAACACTCAGAAAGAAAAAGTGGGTGTCCCGCACGCTTCCCACCTTTACCATGGACTGGGAAAGCCTTTTCCGCTCACTGATACGGGAGTACCTCTTCGTATCGCTCTATCGCGCCTTCGCGGAATCCCTGGCGAGCGAAAACGCCAGCCGTCTCGCCGCCATGCAGAATGCGGAAAAAAATATCGAGGAACGCCTGGAAGAACTCTTCGTGCAGTTTCACCGCCAGCGGCAGATGATTATCACGGAAGAACTTCTCGACATTGTCGCCGGCTTCGAGGCGCTCACGGGAAAGAAACAAAAGAGCGTGCAGAAAGGGGGTTTACGCCATGATGGATAAAAAGTCGTGTTTTCTGTGTGCCTGGCGCGCCACCTGTCAGAAGAGATTCTCGGTGACCACCGACATGAGCTTCAACATATTCTGTCCTGATTATTCCCGCGATGTGACCATCAGGGAATCGGACATTGACAAGCTCATCGTGGAGCAGCAGATTGAACACTGGAAGAAACAGAAGCAGCCGAAATATCCCTACATCATCACCGTCTCGCGTGAAACCGGAAGCGGCGGGAGCGCAATTGCGCGCATGCTCGCGACCGACCTCGGCATGGACCTCATGAGCGGCCAGATTATCCAGCGGGTTGCCGATAAAGCGAAGATGAATCCGAAGGTCATCGAATACATGGACGAGAAGGCTATCTCCACCTTCGACAGCATCATCAACTCATTCTTCTCATCTCGCCATATATGGCCGACGGAGTATTTCCGCCATCTCTCGCGGGTGATTCTCACCATCGGCAAGCACGGAAACGCCATCGTCGTCGGCCGCGGTGCGCACCTGATTCTGCCCAGGGAGACCACCTTCCGGGTGCGCGTCATCGCACCGCCTGAATACCGCATGCAGCGCCTGATGACGAATTATGAATATTCGGAAAAGGAAGCGAAAGCCTACATGAAGCAGAAAGATACGGACAGACTCGCCTACGCCAAGAAATATTTTCACAGTGACCCGACAGACCTCTTCCAGTATGACATGGTTCTCAACACGGAGAAAATCGGCACCGAGGGTGGCGCGAATTCAGTGAAAATGGCCTTTTATGACTGGCAGTCGAAACGCCAGCCGGTGCATTGAAAATAATCTGCTGCTGCTTTTCCCAAAGACCGAACTCGTCCTTATAGAACATCGCGAAAGTTTGAATTAGACCAGACAGACGGTGTCAGAACTACCAAACTCCTTCCTGAAACAAACAAAATGTCAACCTCGACGAAAATGCTTTCTTTCAATCCGTAATAAACACAAGTCGCACCCCATATTTTTATGATCCTTTAACACCGGAGAGTTACATTAAAACTCTCTGCGTGTTTATCGCATTTTCCTATATAAACAAATTCGGTAGAATGAGGTATACGCATGGTATACTAAAGTCAAGGGTTTAACCTTTCAAGACACTACTAAGGATGATTGCAATGAATAGTGCAAAGAAGAAAAAGAGTGTGAAACCTTTTAGTGTGATGTGGCCCATTGTACGGCGGGCTCTTTTCTCTGGCCAGATCTTTAAGCCTCAGTGTATTCTGACACAGCCAATTGACGACATACTGTTCGAGCGCGACGTCAAGATTCCGGTTCCTGATGGGTTCAATCTCACCGCCAACATCTTTCGCTCGCGCAAAGCACAGGAGAGCAATACCCCTCTGCCCGTCGTGATGTGTGCGCACCCGTATGACAACAACATCCTCCCTGCTCTTGGGACGACTCCATTCGACGGTCCACCTCAGCAGTATCGGTTGATTCCTCAATCCGGTGGTATCCCTCGATTCTCAACTCAAACGAGCTGGGAAGCACCTGATCCAAACTTCTGGGTTAGCTCCGGGTACGCGGTAGTCAACCTCAACATGCCGGGTTTCGGCACGAGCGAAGGGCCGGCAACGGCAGTTACCGATCATCAGGCAAAGTGTTTCTACGAAGCGATTGAATGGATAGCCAGACAGCCCTGGTGCACCGGGAAGATTGGGTTGAACGGCGTGAGCTTCCTGGCGATCAGCCAGTTTCACGTGGCAGCGTGCCGTCACTATGGCGGAGCGCCCCCTTCACTTTGCTGCATCTCCCCGTGGGAAGGGCTCACCGATATCTATCGCGACCTCGCCTGCCCCGGCGGTATCGATGACCAGGGCTTTGGTCCATTCTGGTGGACAACTGAGATTAAGCCGGCGCTTCGCGGCGATCCCGAACAATTCATCAAAGACAACGATGGCAAACCAGCTGAAATGATCGAGAAACACCCGGATTACGACGAGTTCTGGAAAGAAAAGACCCCCGATCTCGAGAAGATCACCATTCCCATGCTGGTGTGCGGCTCGTTTTCGGATCACGGAATGCATACGGTGGGTTCTTTCCGCGCATTCATCAAAGCTAAATCAAAATACAAATGGGTCTATACCCATCGCACCGGAAAATGGGTTTCATACTATTCACCCGAGGTCCAGCAGCTCACGAAGGAATTCATGGACTGTTTCTTGAAAGGGGATACCGCTAACGGGTTTCTTGACCGCGCTCCCGTTCGACTTGAGGTGCGATCGAACCGCGACACCATCTACGCTATTCGGCATGAGAAGGAATGGCCGCTTGCCCGTACCGACTACCAGCGACTCTATCTTTCCGCCGAACCGCAGAAGTTAACAAGCGAACAGCCATCATCAGAGCAGATTGTGGAATATCCTGCGCACAAGGGGAAAATAACCTTCCGGCATACCTTTAGTCATGATACTGAACTTACCGGCTACATGAAGCTGCGCCTTTGGGTCGAAGCAAGAGCCGACAGAAGCTGCGAGGAAAATCCGCCTGACGATATGGATCTTTTCCTTGCAGTGAACAAACTCGATTCTCGCGGTCAGACAGTCAATTTCTTTGGCTCGATAGGGAACGCCAAGGATATGGTTACCCGTGGACTCTGCCGCGTATCGCGCCGCGAGCTCGATCCCGCCGAATCGAAAGAATGGCAACCTGTTCTTTTAGGGGGAATATCGAAACCGCTTGTGAAAGGAGAAATTGTTCCTGTCGATATTGAACTTTACCCGAGCGCGACGTTCTTTGCCGCAGATGAGTCGATCGAGCTGATAGTCGCATCACACGAGATCATCCCGTCACCGCCGTATGTCAAGGATGGAGCGTGCAATCGCGGACTGCATGTAATTCATTGCGGTGGAAAGTATGATTCGTATTTGTTAGTACCGGTAATACCAGCGTAAGCGGTCAGTGATAACGTGTAAGGCAAGTTATTAACCTAACCGAGAGTCGTCTCATTCCCCTTGGTTAGGTGACCAATTATTGATCAGCATGAGATTCATGAATTATTCTCATTCTCTATTTTGGCTATGTTATCTATAAAGGAATCTTCGGTAACACGCAGAGAGTTATAACGTAACTCTCCGGAGTTAAAGGATCATAATGCAGTGCTGGGCATATCCGGATTTGTGCTGTTGGTGGCGTCCCATGCGCTTCACATCCCATAGATAAGGAACAAGGGGTCAGCCATTGGCATCGGTCAGGAGATAAAGAAGAATCATTGCCCAACAAAGTCAATCCCGCCGATCGCTGCGCTCCGGCTGATTTTTTCGTTAAGCAAACATTTCAAACGCAAATCATCAAAATATTTTACTCATCATAGGTGTGGACTTGTAGGTGAACTGAAGCACAGAGTTGATTCGGCAATAAGACGCGGTGGTCGCAAAAAAAAATAAAGCGATAGGGAGAATGCTCTCGCAATATTCCTTACACATGATTTATAAAACAAAAAGTGGGGACAGCGTGGGGATAAATACGACCATTTGAAAAAAGGGGTCACAGAGCATAGCCTGCAACCCCTTGATTTTCTGGTACGCCCAGAAGGAGTCGAACCTTCGACCTTCGGATTCGTAGATGATTCATTGACACGTGGACTCAATAATATCAATGGGTTACATCTATTGAGTTGGTTGCGTTTTTTATCACTTTGCAACACCATCGCAACCATTTTCCACGATTTGCAAAGCTGTATGATTTTGGTAAGGTGAAAGAGTCATTCCGGGGATAGGGTAGCTCCCGAAAAGCCGAGCATCCTGATCGGCCCTCCCCAGATAACTCGAACAGGA
>JAPLJO010000145.1 GCA_026388515.1 Deltaproteobacteria bacterium
TGAGATCATTCCTACGTCTATAAGTACCCTATTTTCAGATGTCTTTCAACTTAAAGAGAGGTGTTACTTTTTCTGCAGTATGAGATTGCTGTATCCCATTTCCTTAAGGATTTTGGGGAATTCCTGAAAGGCGGGTTTTACCACCGGCAGAAGCTTCAGCATTGCGGTGATTTTTCCACCCTGCTTGACATACCCTCTTGTGACTGCTGCAATGGGATTTTCCAAGCCATGCCAGAAGCTGTGTGAAAAATCCGCCGCCTGTTTTGACCACACGTCCTCTTTCAGGTCGCACGGTCCCAGGTAATAGGCGCCGTAGTAACCAGCTTTTGATGGCGGATTCTTGAGGTCAATTGTTATTTCGCAATCGGGATCGGTATAAATGAATTTAATGATGATTCCCGCCTTCGACATCTTGGGACCGATCTTTTCGTCCCTCAGGATCTTGTCCAGGAAATACCCGTAAATCTCGTACAGATGATTGGCATCGCGGTAGTATATTCCCATGTATCCCTCCTTTTATTTCTATATTCTATATTCCTGTTTTCACCCCTTTTGAGATGGACGAGAGTGCCAGTATCGTTTTTCCCCCCTCTTGAGATGGGTCGGTGTGCGTTCTGTTGTTCTCCCCTCTTGAGGGGTCGGGGGTGTGTTCCGCATTCATTATTAACTGTTTTATTTACCCTTTCTCTGATCGAATCGTCTGCCGAAAATGAAGCTCGCTAGTGTCACCTTTAGCATGTTTGCCGTACCGCCTGCCACACGCCACGCGCGGCCGTCCCTTGCCATTCGTTCGAGGGGAAATTCCGTGCTGTATCCGTATCCACCGAATACCTGCATAGCGTCGTCGGTAACCTCGGTGACCATCTGATTTGCAAAACATTTCGCCATGGCGGCTTCGTAAATCGAAGGAAGTCCCCTTCCCGCCCCCGTAGCGGCTCGATATACGAGCAACCGCGCCGCTTCGAGCTTCACCGTCATTTCAACAACCTGGAACTGAATGGCCTGGAATTCCGAAATCGGTCGCCCGAACGTGTTCCGCTGCTGCGCATAAGCAACCGCTTCATCGAGCGCGCCTCCCGCGACGCCGAGGCACATGGCCGAGTTGCCGCACCGCTCGATGTCAAAGGTCATCATGAGATTTCTGAAGTCTCCGGGTTTGACAATCACATTTTCCCGCGGGACTTTCACATCTTCGAATATGAGATCGCACGAGGGCATTCCCCTTAGCCCCATGTATCTCTCCTGCTTGCCGAATGAAAATCCCGGCATTCCTTTTTCAACGAGTAGCCCGCCGATGCCCTTGTAGCCGGATATATCGCCGAACCTTGTATAGACCATGTAGTGACTTGCCTCGTCGGCTCCCGTGATGAAGGCTTTTCTTCCGTTGAGGATGTAGTGATCGCCGCGCTCTACGGCCCGCGTGGTGAGCGACGTAAGGTCCGACCCGGCTTCCGGTTCCGTCATGCAGACCGATACGCTCATTTCACCGCTGCACACGCCCGGGATTATCGAACGCTTCTGTGCTTCGCTTCCGAACATATCAATCACCCTTACCGGGCCCACGTTCGATTCAAAGACGGGCGCCGCGATCATGGGACTGAACTTTGCCAGTTCCTCTATCGCGAGGATGGCGTCAATGGCGGGCCTGCCGCCTCCCCCGTATTCGGCGGAGAGCGTCATGCCAAGAAGACCCATGTCTGCGTATTTTTTTATCAGATGACGGGGGAATATTCCTGTTTCGTCCGTCTTTGCCGCCATTTCCTTGAAGTTTTCCCGTTTGCCCATGGTTCGCAGGGTTTCCCTGAGCATTTCCTGTTCCTGAGTAAAACTGAAATCCATTGTGCCACCTCTCTCGTTTCTATTTTCTTTTCAGTGCGTCTGCGAAGTTGCCGATTGTTTCCATTGTCATAATCATATCGTTGAAGCGTGCGACTGTTTTTTTATCCCTTGCTCCCGCAAAGGCGATGAACTTTTCAATTATTTCATTTTCACCCATCGGCGCACGGGGATCACCCTTCGGGATCGTGATTGTTTTTTCAAGCGTTCTTCCGTCTTTAAGAGTAATTGCAACCCTTGTCGACGTGAATTCAGGATAGACTTTTTCTAGCTCATCGTCTTTTCTCACTGTAACCTTTTTTAAAAACTCAAGCACATCTTGGTCCTTCATTTTCTTTTCCGTCAGCTGCGCCGGTCCCATTTCTCCGTCCATGAGAGCTGCGGTGACACAGTAGGGAATGGAAAATTGTGCTGAGACAAATGTATCAGCCGCAGTGATGGTGCGGCCGACGGCAAGCTCTGCGATTCCATAGGTGAAGACGTCAATTCGGTCAACGGATCGCGCTCGGAGTTTATGTTCCCCGCAAAGCTCGAGTGTTGCCTGTATTGCACCGTGAGTATGCCGGCAGGAAGTATAGGGCTTTATGTAGATATCGCGCATCGTGAAGTGTTCGCCGAGGCCGTCGGTAATGCGCTCGAACTTTGGCGCGACCTTCGTGGTTATCTGGGTAAACCCTCCGTTGAGTTCCGTGCCTTCCAGAACGTAGGGATCACCGGTAATGCCAGCATCCGCCAGTGTGGCGGCGGTGATGCCCGCACTCGCCGCCTGCCCTGCCTGTATAATTTTTATCGTACAGCCGCACATCAGCTGCTCCGCCATGGAGATGGGAAGAATATACCCCGCGTTTCCGAGGGCGTTCAGCGTCTTCGGTAGATCAAATCCTCTTATTTTAGCCACGGCAACGGCGGCCCCGAAAGTCCCGCAGGTTCCCGTAGGAAGAAAGCCCGAGAGGGTATGCCAGGGGTGCATCGCCGCGGCCGGTCTGTCCGCCGCTTCATATCCCGCGACGACCGCTTCTATGATTCGCTTTCCATCGCACCCCGATTCCTCGGCTACGGCAAGGGCGGCGGGGATGACGGCGGCACCGGGATGATTTCCCCCGAACCTCAGTCCGTCCTGCGCTTCGATCGCCTCTGCTCCGACACCATTCAGGAAGGCTGCATGCATGACCGATGTTCTGAAGGGCCATCCGAAGGCGGTGGCGCGGGGCCGTTCTCTGAGTCCCCTGATATATGTGGCTACGGCGCGGACCGCTTCAAGCCTCCGCGAGCCGTACATGTTTGCAAAGCAGTCGAGGATGCAGAGCTTCGCCTTTGCCGTTACATCCGGGGGGATCTGGTCGAATCTCAGTCCCGCGCAGAATTCCGCGAGCTTTACGCTATGATTCATGTACCACTCCTGTGTGTATCCGTTTTTCTTGTGGCCGCAACTTTTACGAAGACGTCATAATTATTATTTGTCACACGTAGCCGCGGCTTTCATAAATTCGTATCATGCGATGAGGATCAAGTATCTCCCGCATGACTTTAAGCTCTTCTTCCCGCGGCGGTTCCGTTTCATGGACATCGTCGGCAACCTTCAAATCCCAGGGCGTGAGCTTTACCACTTCATCGACGGAAGTGCCCGGATGATAGGTCTGAAGGTATGCTTCTTTCGTTAGGGTATCGAAACCGAGCACCGCCTTGTTCGTGATGATCACCTTCGGCCCCGTTTGCGGAGGAAGCCCCCACTTTTCACGTGAGCCTGGTCCGTCAATGTAGCCGGGTGTCGTCATGAAATCGACTCGCTCGGCAAGGCGGCGCCTGTCATGAAGGGCGATAATCAGCACCTTCTTTGCGAGTGAACCGATGGGGTTGGCACCGCCGCTCCCGGGCAGCCTGCTTTTTGGGTTTTTATAATCACCTATCACTGTGGTATTTATGTTGCCGTATTTATCGACCTGGCTTCCGGCAAGAAACCCCACGTCAACCCAGCCCCCCTGGAGGAACATGCCGATTACTTCGACCAGGCCTGCAATCATCGCCGCTCCCGGATTGAGACAGGGGTCGCCGACGGAGAGCGCGGGTCGAAGCGGGCGGGCATCATAGACGCCAGACTCCTGCATGAGCGCGGCGTTCGGGGCATGGGTATATTTCGCGATATTTGCCGCCATCGCCGGGAATCCCGTTCCCACGATTACCACATCGCCATCGGAAATCTCCCTGGCGCCGCAGCACGCCATGAGTTCAGGTTTGATATAATCGGTCGGATGGGCTGACATGTGCATTAGCTCCTCAGTATGCGTAGCTCACGGGATATCCGTAATCGAAGCCGGCCTGCAGTTTTTTAAACGCCCCATAGCCGAAGCGTTCGATGTAGTGCTGGGTGTAGGCGGTTCTGTCCGCGATGCCATATACCCACTCATTCATGAAGTTTTCAAACCCCTGAACGGTATCGGATGATTTCTGATAGAGGGATCCAAATGCGAAATCCACATCATAGAAACCCGGCGTGTACCCCGGATGGGCGCCGAATGGTTCTTCAACGACGGCCACAACCTTAAAATCTGGAACGATGGTTCTCGAAGGGTCTTTGCCTACCGTTTCCCTGCTCACGAGGCGCTCGCAGCTCACGATCACCTTTTTCGCGGCATTCGCTCCGACCTTGCAGTCGCCTCCGATTCCCCACATTTGTGCGTTGCCGTGCTTGTCGGCCTGCTGGACGTGAATGATTGCAAGGTCGGGTTTGAGGGCGGGAACGAGAACGGTACGGGTACCGTCAAAAGGAGATTCTATTATTTTGTATTTGCCTTCGCCCATAAAGGATTTAATGTTCAAAAGGTCCGTGCCGACCATGTCCTTCACGGGAACGAAGGGCATTCCCATGGCGCCTGCCATGAGCATCATGGGCAGTGAGAGATTGGTGTACTCCTCAAGCTCGATGCGATGGGGAATACCCTTTTCAATGGAACGGCGGTAGCAGCGGCCGAGCCCGTAGACGCCGAGGGAAAGAAACGTTGAGATAAAGCGGCTGACTGCGCCGGCGCCGATCATCATATCGAAATCGTCGGCGGCGTTGCTTCTGGTAATGGTGAGGTCCTTTTTTTTCTGACGCAGTATCTCGTGAATGGCCGCAAACGGGGTTCTGCAAATATAGCCTCCGATGAAGAGGAACTGGCCGTTGTGCACGTGCCGCTCTATGGCCTCTTTCATCGACATGACCTTGCCCATGGTGCGTTCTCCTCAGTGCGTAATCAAGATTCTTTTGCTGGCGGAGCCTGCATTACCTGATTAATATTCCCCTACAAGCCATACGTAGTCCGGCTGATGATTTCATCCTGGGCGGTCTCGGTAAGGCAGGTAAAAAGCGTCGAATAGCCGCTGATACGGACCACCAGGTCACGATATTTTTCAGGTTCCTCCTTTGCGGCCAGGAGAACCTCCGAGTCGATCACGTTATACTGGACCTGCATGCCTCCCCGTTCGAAATAGCTCTTCATCATTGCCATTATTTTATCATTCTGTATCCTTCCGGCGGAGAACCTCATGTTCAGATTGCCGCCGTTGCAGACCCTTACGAGCGGCAGCTTGGTCACTGAATTCATTACCGCCGTGGGGCCCGAGAGGGCGTTCCCCGTCGATGGCGTGAGGCCGTTGCCAAGCACCTCGCCCGAGGCTCTGCCATCGGGTGTTGCCGCCGTGAAGGAACCAAAGGCGATGTGGAAGCCCACAGAAAATACTCCCGGCCAGAACGCACCACCCCTGTAATTCTTATATTGAGCCAGCTCGTCGCAGAAATGATTGAGCACGCGGGACGCCATCTCATCCACTTCATCGACATCATTGCCGTATTTTGGTATTTTATTCAGGAAATAGAGACGTTTGTCTTCCGCGTCATCCCAGTCGCTGGCGAGCCACCCTGCGAGTTCTGCGATGGATACGGTCTTATCCTCGAACACCGCCTTTTTCACGGCATACAGGCTGTCCACCACGTTGGCGAAACCTATGAATTGAACGCCGGTGGAATTGTAAACAGCGCCGCCGCTCGTCAGGTCAATTCCCTTTTCAAGCGGTCCTTCGATCATGGCGGATGCAAACGGTGAAGGAAGTCCGCGGGCGATAATTTCATCCATCTGTGCCATGCCCCGCACCATCTGGCCGATGAAATGGGACATCTGTGCCGTGTACGCATCCCATACGTCTTCAAAAGAGGTAAATGCTGCAGGGTCACCTGTTTTTATTCCCGACTGATAGCCGAACGTGTTGTCAATTCCGTTGCTGAGCGCGAATTCGACGCATTTAATGCCGTTTACCTGTACGGCAAACGTGGAGCCGAAGGTCTTTCCCTGCGCGTTCGGTTCCAGGCACCCGACGACACCGTAGTTTCTCGCGTCTTCAAGCGAGTGTCCTGCATTCACGAGCGCTTTGATGATTGCGTGATCGTTGAAGAAGTGGAGCGGGACGCCGTCCTTTGCATACTCAACGGCCTTCATGAAAAAATCGTCCGGTGATTTTGGGCTAAGCCTTACACCGAAATCGGGCTGAACGGTGCGAACATCCGCAAAGGCGTCGAGTCCTATGCGGCTCAGCTCGCAGGTGGCGTCCTCCCCGTCAGTACCGACGCCTCCTACGGTGACATTCTGTGTGGTCTTTCCCTCGGAACACTCGCCGCCGGGTATGAACACCTCTTCGAGCACATTCCATATCTCGTTGGTCTTGATAAAGAGGAGCGCCATCATCTCCCGCGCCTGCCCGGGGGTGATGCGTCCTGCCTTTTTGTCGGCTTCGTAATACGGTGCGAGTATCTGGTCGATACGGCCGAGGGATATCGAATTGCCCCCCGTTTCTATCTGAGCGATGAGATGTATGAAGTACACACACTGTATGGCCTCCTCGAATGACCCGGCCGGAAACTCCGGCACCCGGGCGCATATTCTGGAAATCCTCTTCAGCTCTTCCGCACGGGCAGGGTCTTTTTCCTTTTTCGCCAGCGATTCTGCGAGTGTTGAATAACGTCGGGCGAACCGGATTGCCGCCTGCATCGAACATATCGCGGCATCATAGAAAAGGCCTTTTTCTCCTTTCTGATCGTCTGCAGATAAAAGGGACTTGCGGCGCTCTGCATCCTCGATGATTCCTCTCAGACCCTGGGCCAGTATACGCGGGTGATCCATGGTGAAGTGGCCGATCCCGTAGTTGATTTCAAGAATCATTATAAAGATGTACTTATCCATGTCCGCTTCGACGTCGGACGGCACACGCTCATAATATTTGTCTTCTATTGTTTTCCCTTTCCAGAACGGGAGTATTTCTTCCTTCAGTTCTGTTTTTTCTTCGTCGGTTATCAGTGCACGCTGGTAGAATCGAGTGTCGAAGGCGTCCGTGTCGCCCTCGATCCACTTTGATTTATTCTCCGGAAAGAGCGGTGCACCCTTGAGCTTCGTCGTCCTGCACCCGACAATGAATTCATCATCACGAATGGTAACGGTGATATTGTCGAGAATGTCGGCAAACGCCATGCTCATGCGTGTGAGCGGATGCTGGTTCCAGTGCTCTCTCATTGAGCGTGAGAAATACCGAGCTCGCTCAACGCATACCTCCTGGGGTGCGTCGATAATGCGGTTTCTCAATCGGGCGATTCTCGACTCGGGCATTACATGAAAATATTGTTTCTCGGCCAGCATTGGAACCTCCACTATCCTGTAATGTATATTGTTTCGTCATTCCCGCGAAACGGGAATCTAGTAAAATAGTTAGACCTTTATATCCATATGATTCAGGAGTATTGCATCCCTGACGCACCGAGGAAGAAATTTATTCAATACCAGGAAGAAACTGCTCATGAAATCGACCTGGTTGTGGAGTTTCGGCTTATCAGATTTAATAATATCGGCAATCTTTCTTGATGCTTCGAGCGGATTCGGCGCCGTTTTGATGAGCTTATCATCTCTCTCTATGAAACGCCTCGCACGGTCGCGGTAGGGAGAGCCCTCCGGCGGGAGGACATGAATCTTCGCGGCAAAGGTTGTTGAGACCTGAGCCGGTTCTATAATGGCGACACGTATTCCAAAGGGTTCCACCTCATAGCGCAGGGAAAGTACCATTCCCTCGATGGCA
>JAPLJO010000073.1 GCA_026388515.1 Deltaproteobacteria bacterium
GCTCACGCCCGCGGATGTCGAGGATATGATGCATTGTCTGAAGGCCCGCAGGATTCTGGAAGGATACCGTGGCGCGGAGACTGTTGTCATGGAGAAGCTCACGAAGATGCTCCTTCTCTTTTCCGGCCTTGTAATCAAAATTGAGCCGATCATCGAGTCCATCGATCTCAATCCCGTCATGTGCAGCCAGGAGCGGTGCGCCGTCGCGGATGCGCGGATCATGCTGGCGAAATGAGGGCAGGGCAGGCGGGACGGGCCGATATCATGCCGAAACCTGGAACGGACGTCAGTCCCGATGAAATGAAAGCATTCCTGAAAGACAAGCTTGCCAAATACAAGATCCTGGAAGATTTTGTTATACGGGGGCAGTTCCCGCTGACGTCGCTGGGCAAAGTCAAAAAGCTCGATTTATATGAAGAGATAAAGAGGGAATTCGGGATTGCGTGAGAGACTGCGCGAACATAATCATGAACCGCTTCCTTGACCTAACAGGATAACTGGTCGGCCTGTTCACCTCAAATCAATCGTGAACGTTAGGGATGCCGGTGGAGGTGTATCAATTTTCCTGTTGCAGTAACCGTCTGAAAAAGATAGAAATCAGCGTTTTTTAGAATGATTCCGGCAGGGGAATTCAACAGAATATATCTGCTGAACCGGCATCCTGATCCCCGGTTCTGCACAAAAAACTTCACAAAGGAGAAAGGGTATGGGAAAACTTTTTGGAACGGACGGTGTCCGGGGGATCGCCAATCAATACCCCATGACCGCCGAGATGGCCATGAACATCGGTCGGGCGACGGCCTGGCAATTCAAGCGCAAGGGCCACACCCCAAAAATCATCATCGGCAAGGACACCCGCTTGTCGGGCTACATGCTGGAGAATGCGCTCGTGTCCGGAATCTGCTCCATGGGCGTTGACGCCATCCTCGTCGGAGTGATTCCCACACCGGGAATCGCCTATCTGACGAACAGCATGCGCGCCGACGCCGGCATCGTCATTTCCGCCTCCCACAATCCCTTCCAGGACAACGGCATCAAGATTTTCTCCGGCGACGGTTTCAAGCTGCCCGACGAGAAGGAAGCGGCCATCGAGGAGATGATCTTCGCCAATAACATGGACAAACTCCATCCGTCCCCCAGCGAACTGGGCAAAGCATACCGCATGGACGACGCCCGGGGCCGCTATATTGTCTTCCTCAAGCACACGTTCCCCAAGGAACACACCCTCGAAGGCACGCGGGTCGTTCTCGACTGTGCCTACGGGGCAACCTACCGCGTGGCGCCGGAGACGTTCTTCGAACTGGGCGCCGAGATATTCACCCTGTTCGATCAACCCAACGGAAAGAACATCAATGTGAAGTGCGGCTCTCAGCATCCGGAGGTCCTGGCCGGGGAAATAGTGCGTCGGAAGGCGGACGTGGGCTTTGCCTTCGACGGCGACGGCGACCGCTGCATCGCCGTGGACGAAACGGGCGCCGTCCTGACGGGTGATCAGCTCATCGCCATATGCGCCAATGTCATGAAAAAAGAGGGAACCCTGACAAACAACCTCGTCATACGGACCGTCATGAGTAATATCGGCCTGTCCGTGGCTTTCCAGAAGCTCGGGATTGACTCGCTCATGACCAAAGTGGGGGACCGCTATGTCCTGGAAGAGATGCAGGCCCGCGGCTCATCCATCGGCGGCGAGGATTCCGGCCATATCATTTATCTGCATGAGCACACCACCGGCGATGGTATCCTTACGGCTCTTCAGGTCATGGCCGCCATGAAAAAGGAAGGCAAGCCCCTTTCAGAACTGGCGAAGATCATGGCCGTCTTCCCCCAGTCCCTGATCAACGTGGACACGAAATCGCGACCGGACATTTCCACAGTCCCGGCAATCATGGCAGTCATCCGGGAAGTGGAGACAAAGCTTGGCAGCCAGGGGCGCGTCCTCGTCCGGTACTCCGGCACCCAAAATATGTGCCGGGTTATGGTGGAAGGGCCGACCCATGAGGAAACGGAACGGTACTGCAGTGAGATCGCCGCGGTCGTGAAGACCGCGATCGGCTGAATTGACTGCGAAGAGGCGAATCCGCCGGCTCACTATCACCGCCCGCATCAAGGAGAAAGGGAACTTTACATGTCATTTAGGGTGATCATCACACAAGACTTCGACCATATGAGCGAAACGGCGGCCGGTATCGTCGTTCAGCATATTCAGGCGAAACTGCAGAAGAAGGGTTCATACAACCTCGGTCTCGCCACGGGAAATACCCCGACGGGCCTGTACAAGCACCTAAGCAAGGCGGCCAACGCCGGGAGCTTCGACGCCGCAAAAATTCGCAGTTTTAACCTCGACGAATATATCGGCCTGCCGGGAGAGAACGCACAGCAGCGCGCCCTCCATCCGGAGAGCTACAGTTTTTTCATGATTCAGGAATTCTTCGGCCTTCTCCGCAAAAAGTTTTGTGAGACCAATGTGCCGTGGGGAACGCTCGTGGAACAGGAACGGCTGGTGGCGGAGTTGAAGGCCCATCCTGAAGACTGGACGGAGGAGGGAGAAGACAAGGGGCGGGCAATCATTATCCGCACCGACGCGCGCTCGGAATATCTCCGGTGGATCCGCCGGGAGATCCTCGACGCCTATCGCGAAAAGATCGAGGCGGCCGGCGGCATCGATCTGCACATCGTCGGCGTAGGCGGCAGGGGCCATGTGGCCTTCCATGAGTCCGGCATACCGTTCGCGAAAAACCCCATGCTCCTTGTTCGACTGGATGACAATACGGTGGAAAATGCCGTGAGCGACGGACATTTCGTCCGCCGGGAGGACAGTCCCTGCTATGCCGTCTCCATGGGGACGGAGCTCGTCTACCAGGCGAAAACCGTTCTGCTTTTAGCCAACGGGGTGCGCAAGACGGGACCCATCGCCGAATCCATCCTGAACGACCCGACACCGCTCGTTCCCATCTCGTATGGACAGACCTATGCCAAAAGAGGGGGTGAGATGATTTACGTCCTCGACCGTGCTGCTGCCGCCCAGGTCCTGGAAAACGCAGAGCGAGTCCGTCAGCGGGGAATCGTGATCGAAGATCTCAGCGGCGATAGCGCCAAAATCCGGGTAGGGGATTTAAAATTTTTCCGCGACCCGGCGACGGGACAGCTGAACTGAAAAGAGGTCCGTACTTACTGCAACGTCCCGTCCTGGAAAGATCGCTGAGGCCCGAAAGGAGAATGTATGAGTATCATTAAAATCATGCCGTGTCTGGATATGAAAAACGGCCGGGTGGTCAAGGGCGTCCATTTTGTGGATATTAAGGATGCCGGTGATCCGGTACAGAATGCGGCCTTCTATCAGCAGGAAGGGGCCGACGAACTGGCCATGCTGGATATCGCCGCGACTCTGGAAAACCGTAAAACGCGCCTGGAGTGGGTGCGGCAGGTGGCCGCGGTCATCGATATTCCGCTGACGGTGAGCGGAGGAATCAACAGCCTGGAAGACATTGAAATGGTGCTTGCCGCCGGTGCGGACAACGTATCCATGAACAGCGCGGCGGTCGGCAATCCCGATCTCGTGCGGCAGGCGGCGCAGAAATTCGGTTCGGACAAAATTACCGTGGCCATCGATGCAAGGAGAAATGCCGGCATGCCTTCCGGTTTCGAACTGGTCGTTTCGGGAGGAACAAAACCGGTGGGAAAGGATGCGATAGCCTGGGCCGGACAATGCCAGGAATTGGGCGCCGGCGTGATCCTGCCGACAAGCATGGACGGTGACGGCACGCTGGCCGGGTACGACCTGCCCTTTACCCGGGCGGTGGCTGATGTGGTGAAAGTTCCGGTGGTTGCTTCAGGCGGCGCCGGGACCCTGGAACACTTTTACGAAGGGGTCGTCAAGGGCGGCGCCGGCATCCTGCTTGCCGCATCGGTCTTTCATTTCCGCACCTTCAGCATCCGTCAGGTGAAGACATATCTCCGCGAGAAGGGTTTGAAAGTCGTTCTGTAAAGGTGAGTGCCATTTGGGCCGGCCTTCTCATTTATTTCCGTAATTTATTTCATATCTTGTTGCTTTGCTCTTTATGCTGCTCTTTCATGATGATAAAGATTTGACAAATGGAATAAAAAGTGGTTCTCTGAAAGCGATTATAATAAAAGTCATGGGTCAGATTTTAATAAAGATAATTTAACAAAAGGAGGGAGATTTATGAAAAGAAAGAAATTAGGTGTATTTATTATACTATTGCTGTTTTTCTTAGGCGTATCCTTCGGGTTTGCTGCTGACTCCCGAAAAGGGGCCATCAGCATTTCTCCAAGTATAGGAGGGTATAACTTCGAAGGGAACCAAGACTTTCAGGACGATGACTCCTTCATGCCGACCTTTGCTGCCGGCGTTGGCCTCGGCTACAACTTCACGGACCGGTGGTCGGCGGAAGGACTGTTCAATTACATTAACGCGGAGTCCGACAAGTTCCATGGACTCGCTGATATTGACACGTATCTTTACCGGTTAAACGCTCTCTATCACTTTCCTTTAAAGGGCGGCCCGTTTGTGCCCTTTATTTCCGCCGGCCTGGGTGTCATCAATTTCGATGTGAAGACCCCGGATAGTGATACCGATTTTCTTCTAAACTACGGGGCGGGTGTTAAATATTTCTTTACCGATAATATTGCGCTTCGCGGCGATGTGGCCCACATTGTGACCCTCAATCCCAATCATAACAATCTTCTCTATACGATCGGCGTTACCTATCTCGTGGGCGGCGAAAAGGCCATACCCAAAGACAGCGACGGCGACGGTGTGATGGATGACAACGATGCATGCCCGGGCACACCTGCCGGCGTGGCCGTTGACGCATCGGGATGCCCCCTGGACAGCGACAAGGACGGTGTGTACGATTATCTTGATAAATGCCCGGGGACGCCGCTGGGAGTGGTGGTGGACAAGAACGGCTGCCCGCTGGATAGCGATGGGGACGGCATCCTGGATTACCTTGACAAATGTCCCGACAAACCGGCGCCGGGGACGGTTGACGGCTGTCCGGAGCTGGTGGAGGAAGTGAAAGAGGAAGCGGCGGCTGCTATTCTGGAAACGAAGCGGATGAAACTGAACGTGGAGTTTGACTACGATAAGGCGGACGTCAAGACGAAGTATCATGATGAAATCGGCAAACTCGCAGATGTATTGAAAAAGTATCCGGAGATTTCGGTGACCGTTGAAGGTCATACCGACAACAGAGGGACGGATAAATATAATCAGGTTCTTTCGCAGAAGCGCGCCGATAACGTCAGGAAATACCTCATTGAGAAATTCGGCATAGAAGGGGCGCGCGTCAAGGCGAAAGGCTATGGCGAGAGCAGGCCGATTGCGGACAACGCCACCGACGCAGGCAAGCAGATAAACAGGCGCGTGGAGGCGGAGATAGAGTACCAGGTGGAAGTAACACAGTAGGTGATGTATGGAATGCCGGCACCGGGAGAATGGTGCTTTTCTGATAACGATACACAATTCAGGACGGTTTCCTTCACGGGGACCGTCCTGAATTAAATCCCCCGCCTCAGGACTTCGAGGCACAGATCATATTTCTTCTTTTCCACGCAGGGTGCCGTTCAGGTAACGTATCTGCTTCTTCAGTTGTGACAGAGCCTTGCGGTACCTGGCCCTCTGTTCCTTGGCCTGCCCGTATCTCTTGAGGTCCTTGTCCGGAACAGATGTGCCTTTGTACACGGACTTGAACTTATTATTCTCCCGGTACACCAGGTAGTAGTATTCATGTCCCTTAATGTTTCTCTTGACGAGGCTTCCCTTGGGGAGCCTGGCCAGTTCGCGCTCATACCGCATCTGCATACGAAGCGAATTTGCAAGCTCTTCTCTTAGAACACTTTTAATGGCCATCTCCAGCACCTTTGGATTTACTATACAGTATGGAGAGTAAAATACATTGTATAGTAACAATATGTCAAGAGTTACTATACAGCCTACAGAGAAAGCTAAAATGTATAGTAACGGTCCAGTCTCAACACGATATCCTCAGTTGCGTATCACTGAAACGAATTCAGGATCCACGGATCACGAACTCCAGACTCACTTCAAACTGCTTCTCAGCCCCACCATCCCTTCTGTCTGCGATACCAGAGGTTGGGAAATAAATTGTAGATCATGCCTGATAAGGGGCCGATATACTCTCTGCTTCTCCTGTCGAACTGGCAGGCTTTAATAATCAGTTCCCTGATATCGTCCCGGGTTCCTCCCTCGTTGAATATTTTATAGGCGCTGTGAAAGATGGGGCTGTACATGTTTTTTCTGTCCAGGTACCGCCAGACGCTCTTCAGTGTGCCGGGACCCTCCGGCGTGCCGTCGATAGCCGCCAGTACGCTGCGGTGGGTTTCAATGGGGTTTCCCGTGTAGCGCTCATAGAAAAATTTTCCGTACCGGTAGTTCTTGCTGGCATTCGAAGACAGGGTGACATACATGTCGCCCACGCCGGCCTGACCGAGAAAGGTTTGAAAGCGGCCTCCAAGGATTTTCGAGATCGCCCGTATCTCGACGCCGGACCTGGCGAAGACGGTTCCCGGGATGGAGCTTCCCACGTCGCAGCAGTCGGCGAGCCCCTTTATATTCGCCACAATGTTTTTCAGCACCCCGCATGCCTCGACGCCGACAGTATCGCAGTTGTAGTATGAATTCAGCTCCCGCCTGTTGAGCGCAAAAAACTCGCGCTTCACCAGGCCGGCGATGCGTTTTTTCCCGGCGACGGTGACGCAGACGGGATTCCCCGCGGCGAGATCCACGTCGAAGAAGGGCCCTCCTATGCAGACGATTTCGTAGCGGTGGTGGAGGTCGAAGAGGGAGGCGTTGATCATCTGCGAAGGTGTGATGAGTCCGTGTTCCCGTTCCACCGAGGCGAGGCTTTTTATGGGGGATATGAGGCAGGTTTTTTTCTTCCTTTTCGCGATCAGCGGTTTCAGGTAGCCGAGAAGTTCGGGTAGCCCCTTCATGTTGATGGCGAGTACGATGAAGTCGTGCTCCCGGACGATTTCATCGAGGTCATTCGTCGCTGATACGCGCGGGGATAGCTTCGGCACACGGCCCGCTCCCCCGTACATCCTTCCCAGGTCTTCCGTCAGGTGTTTCGGATTCAGATGAGTTGTGTTTATGTCCCGGCAGAGGGCCGCATCGTGGTAGTAGATGGAGATTTCCCTGTTGTCGCGCCCCCATTTATAGGCAAGGGCGGTCCCGAGCCTCCCCGGTCCGATGATGGCGATTTTATCAGGATTCATTGAATGCATGATTTCGGAATTTCCCTCTCGCGGAGAACTATAGGAATAATCAGTTTCCCTGTCAAAGGAAAAGCTTCCCCAAACATCCCTGTTGACAACAAATTGCCCGGAACGTATAAGGATACACAGCGGATTTCTCGCGTTCATAAGGTAGTGATCCCGTGATTACTTTCAAGAATGTGAACAAGTGGTTCGGCAAACTCCACGTTCTGAGAAATGTCAATTTTCACGTTGAGTCCGGCGAGGTGGTCGTCCTCTGCGGGCCCTCGGGTTCAGGAAAAAGCACGCTCATCCGGTGCATCAACAAACTGGAGCCCATACATGACGGGGAAATCATCGTGGACAATATTCCCATCCACGACAGCCGCATCAATCTCACCCACCTTCGCGCCGAGATAGGCGTTGTCTTCCAGCAGTTCAATCTCTATCCCCACATGACGGCACTCCAGAACATCACCCTCGCCCCCGTGCAGGTCCGGAAAATGAAGAGCGATGAGGGGGATACGCTGGGTCTTGAACTGCTTGAAAAGGTGGGCATCAGGGAAAAGGCGCATTCCTACCCCTCGCAGCTTTCGGGGGGACAGCAGCAGCGTGTCGCTATTGCCCGCGGCCTTGCCATGAAGCCCAAAATCATGCTCTTCGACGAACCCACCTCCGCCCTTGACCCCGAGATGATCAACGAGGTGCTCGATGTCATGAGGGCGCTCGCGCGTGAAGGAATGACCATGGTGGTGGTCAGCCACGAAATGGGCTTCGCCCGCGAAGTGGCCGACCGGGTGGTGTTCATGGACGAGGGCCAGCTGCTGGAGAGCGCCGCACCCGATGATTTTTTCCACAGTCCCCGCCACGAACGGACGAAACTCTTTCTCAGCAAGATTCTGACGCATTGATGAGGGCGGCGTGCCCCTGCCGGTGTGTCTGGTATATCCGCAGTAATCACAGGTTACACAAAGGAGGTGTGGTATGAAGAAGCATCGCTGGATCGTGTGTGGCGCGGCGCTCGGTCTCTTCCTCGTCATGGTTCCCGGCATCGTCTGTGCCGGTCCCACCTATGACCGGGTGAAAGAGACGGGGGTCGTCAGGGCGGGGCTGATGTATGACAGCATCCCCGCGGCGTTCATCAACGAGAAAAACGAGTGGGTGGGGTTTGACATCGATATCGCCGAGGAAGTAGTGAAGCGTATCGGCGGGCAAATGGAAAAAGACCTCAAGATCGAACGCGTGAAAGTGAACAACAAGACGCGTATTTCCTTCCTCACCTCGAATCAGATTGATGTGAGCACGGCGAACATGACGCACAAACGCGAACGCGACAAGACCATCGATTTTTCCATCACCTATTTCTTCGACGGACAGAAGGTTCTTGCCAAGAAAGGGAAATATTCAAAGCTCGAGGATTTCGTGGGTAAGCGGCTTGCGTCCATGCAGGGCACCACGAGCGAAAAAAATGCCGTGAATCTTCTTAAAAAGCTCGGCGACCCGAAAGCCGATGAGCATGTCATCAGTTTTCAGAGGGAGTCGGATTGCTTCCTCGCACTGAAACAGGACAAGGTCGCAGGCTGGACTACTGATAGTACGATTCTCATCGGCTACGCGGCGAAGGAGCCGGGACAGTATGAACTGGTGGGGGACTTCTTCAGTGACGAGCCCTACGGCATGGGCTGTTCGCAGGATGACAGCGCCTGGCGTGACTCCATCAATTTTGCGCTGCAGGATATGTGGCTGGACGGCACCTATAAGAAAATTTACGACAAGTGGTATGGTCCCGATACGCCCTACTACTTCCCGCTTACCGCGAAGATTGAAGTATGGCCGTAATCATCATGTGCCGGTGGTGATTTTATTGTGAGGCGGCCTGGATTTCTCTGGGGAATCCGGGCCGCATTTTTTTCATGTCCTGCGTCCGTGTATCATGTGCCCTATGCGCATTCGGGAGTCCCTGAAATATAATCTCACCCAGGCGGGTGTGGTGGCCGTCATCGGCACCGCCGTGTATCTTTTTTTCACCAATATGGATTTCGGCTACAAGTTTTACTGGGCGGTTCTCTATGAAGTCAATCCCACCTACAAGGAGATTTTCGGCCTCTGGCTCCTGCGCGGGCTTGTACTCACGATTGAAATTACGTTGATAAGCGCCACGGTGGCGCTTGTCCTGGGAACGTTACTCGGTATCGCACGGCTTTCCCGGTTCAAACCGCTCTTTTATTTTGCCACCGCCTATGTGGAATTCTTCAGAAACACGCCTCTTCTGGTGCAGCTCTTTTTCTGGTATTTCGCCTTTCCCAGTGCCATGCCCGAAGGTGTCCGGACATTTCTCTACGCGCACCGGTATGAATTCTGGGCCGCCACGGGAGGGCTCTCCGTCTATACGGCGGCGTTTATCGCGGAGATTGTCCGTGCCGGCATCCAGGCAATTCCCCGCGGAAATCTTGAAGCGGCGGCCTCATCGGGGCTCACCTGGATACAGACACTGCGTTTCGTCATTCTTCCCCAGGCGTTCCGCATCATCATGCCGCCCCTGGGGAGCGAGTTCCTGAACAATATGAAAAACTCGTCGCTCGCCATGACCATCGGTGTGGCGGATCTCTGCTGGCAGTCCCAGCAGATCGAATCGTTCACCTTCAGGGGGTTCGAGGCCACCACGGCGGCGACGATCATCTATCTTACCTTGTCGCTCACCATCAGCGTCATCATGAACAGCATCAACCACCATCTCCGGATCGGCGAGAAAAATCTTACGCTTCTCGATCGCATGCTCGCCGCATGCGCGCGGCCGTGTGTCGCCGGAGTAAAATATGCCGTACGGGGAATCATGTCCATTGCGGGGGCGCTTCGCAGGGGAGGGCGGAGATTGAGCCGGGTTGATACGCTCTATGTCTCGAGGGGCGCCCGTTTCCTGAAAATACTTCTTCGCGGCCTTGTCATTGCAGGGAGGGCCTCGTTCCTTCTTTTTTTTGTTTTCGCCATCGGCATCGCCGTCTGGGGCTTATCCCAATACCGCTGGGACGTCGTCTGGGTAAATCTCCGGTCGCTCCTTATCTGGAATTTCCCCCACGGCATGGAAGGCGAACCGCTCCGCGGTCTGGGAGGACTGGCGCTCAGCATCATGCTCGCGCTCTTTTCACTTGTCGTGAGCTTTGTCATCGGCCTCGCGGCGGGTCTCGGGAGGCTCTCTAAAAATCCCCTCGTCTCCACTCCCAGCGTCCTTTATGTCGAACTCATCCGGGGCAATCCCCTCATCATGGTAATCTTCTGGGTCTATTTTTTTTCGCCCATCCTCACAGGGGTCCAGATTAACGTACTGTGGAGCGTCCTTATCGCCTTTACAATTTTTTCCGGCGCCTATCTTGCCGAGATCGTCCGGGCGGGGGTGAGCGCCATACCGCACGGGCAGACGGAGGCAGCCCTCTCGTCGGGCCTGAATTATTTCAGGACCATGCAGCACGTGATTCTTCCCCAGGCGCTCAAGATAATGATACCGGCCATCGTGGGACAGTTTATCGCGCTCTTCAAGGACACATCGCTCGCCTACATCATAGGTGTGTTTGAACTGACTACAGTTGCACAGACCATCAGCAACCGCCTCATGATTTATCCGTTTGAAATCTATACTACCATCGCAATCGGCTACTTCATCTGCTGCTACGGCATGAGCGACGTGGCACGGCGTCTCGAATTGAAGTATTCCCCGGACCGTCATGTGGAAGCGCCCCGAATGGAGTAACCTACTGGTATTTCTACTGAAACTATTTTCGCATCACATTTCCTCCATTTTTTTCTTGACAAATATTTTATAATCTATAAATTACCACCAAAACGATAGAGATTATAGAGAATGAAATTATCTACTAAGGGACGATACGGAGTACGCTTCATGCTGGACCTTGCATCACATTACGGTGAAGGACCAATATTTCTCAAAAACATCGCGGAGCGTCAGGGGATTTCTGAAAAATATCTATGGCATCTTGTTTCCCCTTTAAAATCGGCAGGGTTCATTAATACTGTCAGAGGGGCAAAAGGTGGTTTTTACCTTTCCAAGCCACCCGGCAGCATCAATCTCATGGAAATTATAAAGATTCTTGAAGGTCCTATCTGTTTTGTTGATTGTGTAGATGACCCCGCATTCTGCGACCGCTCACAGGGATGTATTTCCCGGGACGTATGGGGAGAGGCATCGCGAAAAGTCGGTGAAATATTCATGGGCATAACCTTGGAAAACATGGTGGAACGTCAGCGCGGCAAGACACAGGATTCGGCATTATTCATATAAATTGCCGGCGGATCAGAGGCCCACTAACCGGGAATACAGGATTGTTAGTGGGTTTTTTATTAAGAAAGGAAAGCAATCATGTCGAATTTGAAACTTGATACATTGGCCGTTCATGCAGGACAGGAAACACCCGATTCTGCGACGGGAGCCCGTGCCGTTCCCATTTATCAAACAACTTCGTATGTGTTCCGGGATACGGACCATGCGGCAAGTCTATTTGCACTCAAGGAATTCGGCAACATCTACAGCCGCATCATGAACCCTACGACGGACGTGTTCGAAAAGAGAATTGCGGCGATTGAGGGAGGTGTGGGGGCACTGGCCGTTTCTTCGGGGCAGGCCGCGGAGATATACGCAATTCTTGCACTGACCGGGATCGGTGACGAGATTGTATCGGCGGATAACCTCTACGGCGGGACCTACCAACTCTTCCATTATACCCTTCCGGGGCTCGGCCGGACGGTGAAGTTTGTGGATTCCCGCAACCCGGAGGCATTCAAGCGAGCTATCGGGAAAAGGACAAAGGCCATTTATGCTGAAACCATCGGGAACCCTAAGCTGGACGTTCCCGATTTCGAAACTCTGGCCGCGATTGCCCATGGCACCGGCATTCCTCTCATTGTGGACAATACGGTTGGAGTCGGTCTCGTGAGACCCATCGACTACGGAGCGGATATTCTTACAACCTCGGCCACGAAGTTTATTGGCGGCCATGGGACGTCAATCGGCGGAATCATCGTGGATGCGGGAAACTTCAACTGGGGCAATGGCAGGTTTTCCGGCTTCACTGAACCCGATCCGAGCTATCACGGATCGAAATTCCATGATGCCTTCGGCAACGTTCCCGGCATGGGGAATATCGCCTTCATCATGAAGGTCCGGCTGCAACTGCTCCGGGATATGGGGGCGTGTCTCAGTCCCTTCAATGCCTTTCTTTTCCTGCAGGGGCTGGAGACCCTGACTTTGCGGCAGAAGAAGCACTCCGAGAACGCCCTGGCGGTGGCGAGGTTTCTCAAAGATCACCCGCTCGTGAACTGGGTCAACTATCCCGGGCTGCCGGATCACCCGACTCATGCCATGGCCCGGAAATACCTCAACGGCCATTACGGCGCCCTGGTGGGATTCGGCATTAAGGGAGGACTGGAGGCGGGGAGGCGGTTCATCAACTCCGTCCGGCTTCTCTCTCATCTGGCAAACATCGGTGATGTGAAGAGCCTGGTCATTCATCCCGCCTCGACGACTCACCAGCAGTTGACGCGGGAGGAGCAGGAATCCACGGGGGTATCGGAGGACTACATCCGCCTGTCCGTAGGTATTGAGGACATAGAAGACATCAAAGAGGACATCGATCAGGCACTCAGCAGGACAGTACTATAAAACTATTTTCAACTTAATTTCCAAGGAGAATAAAACAATGAACATGACACATTACATGGAACTTCTGGCAACCAACCAGCCGTGGAACCTGATTCTTTTCATGGCCATTCCAGTCATACTGGCGGAGACCATTGCGATTACCGAACTGTACATTCTCTTCAGCAGGGATTTTACCGGGGGTATGCGAAGGGCCAATAGAATCGCGGGGATGATCGGGGGGATATACTTCAGTGTTATCTTTGTCTACCTCTTCACTCATGTGGTGATTCCTCTTTCCGGGGGAGGTCTGTGGAGAGGTCTCTTCGACGTCGTTGCCGTCGGGTCGTATCTGCTGGGCGTGGTGCCTCTCGCAGGTATTTCGCTAATGGAATTCGGGTTACTGTATCGGAACAGAACATCCGAAGAAAAACTGCGTCTTCACGCGGTCTTTGTCGCCGTGTTTCTCGTGGTCGCCCACGTCGCCATGATTTCCGGAATGCTGGACCCGACCATTGTCTGGAGCGGTGCGGAACCGATGCAGATGCCGATCCATCAGTGACATTATCTGAAGGTATGATGAGCAATCTATCGATAAAAGTGACATGGATGCACGGTGAAAGAGCTGTTTCAAAAGGACGGAGACGTGACAGATGAAAATTTACGACGATATTACCAGGACGGTCGGCAACACGCCCCTTGTCCGGCTGAACCGCATCACGCGGGGATGCAGTGCACAGGTGGTGGCGAAGCTGGAATCCTTCAATCCTCTTTCCAGTGTCAAGGACCGCATTGGAGTAGCCATGATTGAAGACGCTGAGCGCAGGGGGTTTCTGAAAGAAGGCGCCGTGCTGGTGGAACCCACGAGCGGCAACACCGGTATTGCGCTCGCCTTTGTGGCGGCTTCCCGCGGGTACCGGCTCATTCTGACCATGCCCGATACCATGAGCATGGAGCGCCGGCAGCTCCTTGAAATATTCGGTGCCGAGATTGTCCTGACAAGAGGTGCCGAGGGCATGAAAGGTGCCGTTGGAAAGGCGGAGGAGCTGGCGGCGACGATCCCCGGTGCCGTCATGCTGCAGCAGTTTAACAATCCCGCCAATCCGGAGATCCACCGGAAGACCACCGCGGAGGAGATATGGAACGACACGGATGGAAACATTGATATTCTTGTAGCCGGTGTGGGAACGGGTGGCACGATCACGGGAATCAGCGAAGTTATCAGGGCGCGAAAACCGGGCTTCAAGGCCATCGCGGTTGAACCTGCAGACTCTCCGGTTCTCTCCGGAGGAAAGCCGGGTCCCCATAAGGTTCAGGGCATCGGCGCAGGGTTTGTGCCGCAGGTTCTCAATACGGCCGTCATTGACGAAATAGTAAAGGTATCCAACGATAATGCGGGTATCATGGCAAGACGCCTTGCGAAGGAAGAGGGTATTCTCGTGGGGATATCAAGCGGCGCCGCACTCTGGGCCGCCCTTGAAGTGGCTAAAAGAGAAGAAAATGAGGGGAAGTTGCTGGTCGTCATTCTTCCCGACACGGGTGAACGATATTTAACTACCTGGCTTTTCCGGGAAGGTTGACCGTTTGTATCTGGCGAGGCGCGTATGGATTCGGCACCGGTAAAAAAAGAAAAAACACTGTGCGACGTGGGAATAGTGGAGACCCTGTTTCACACCTTTGCCCGCGCCCCTCATGAGCTGCAACTGGAGTACGGAGACAGAATAGGGCCTGTGACCATGGCCTATGAAACCTACGGCACATTGAACGCGGACAGATCCAATGCCATTCTCGTGTGCCATGCCCTCTCGGGAGATGCCCATGCCGCGGGAATTCATGCCGGTGATGAAAATCCCGGATGGTGGAATGATATGATAGGGCCCGGGAAGGGATTTGATACCTCGAAATATTTCGTCATCTGCTCCAACGTTATCGGCGGCTGCAGAGGGTCCACCGGGCCTTCTTCCATACATCCCGGGACGGGCAGGCCTTACGCTCTGGAATTTCCGTTCATCACCATCGCCGATATGGTGAACGCCCAGCGTTGTCTGATTGATCATCTTGACATCGAGAAGCTTCTCTGCGTGACGGGAGGTTCGATGGGAGGTATGCAGGCCTTGCAGTGGGCGGCATCCTGCCCGGAGCGGGTACGTGCCGTCATTCCCATCGCCACGACCCTGAAGCATTCACCCCAGCAGATCGCCTTCAACGAAGTGGTGCGCCAGTCCATCATTGCCGATCCTACCTGGCGCGAGGGGAACTATTATGACGACGGCCAGCCGGAAAAGGGCCTGGCACTCGCCCGCATGATCGGCCACATCACCTTTATGAGCGACCGGTCCATGGAGGAGAAATTCTCCCGGCGTCTGAAAAAGAGCACGCCGAGCTTTAAATTCGATGCCGACTTCGAGGTGGAGGGCTATCTTCGCAACAGGGGAGAGAGTTTCGTGAAGCGTTTTGACGCGAACTCCTACCTCTATATCACCAAGGCGATGGATTACTTCGACCTCTCCGGTGGAAAGCTGATTCCGCAGGGAAGGCACGTCGATACTCGGTTCCTGATAATTTCCTTTCAGTCGGACTGGCTGTACCCTTCGTATCAGTCGCAGGAAATCGCGCGCGAGCTCAAGGGCAGGCAGGTTGACTGTACCTACTGCGAACTGAAATCCACGTACGGTCACGATGCGTTTCTCCTGGAAGTGGAGGAGCAGACGGAACTGATCCGTCACTTCCTCAGTACCACGTCGAGGGGATTGCATAGCTGGAACGGAAACGGCAACGCGGTGCGGTCATGAAAGACATCAGCCCCGGCATGAAAGAGAATGGTATGGAGAATCGTCCGGATCACCGGGTTATTTACGGAAGTATTGAACCGAATTCGCGGGTTCTCGATCTGGGGTGCGGCACGGGAGAACTCCTCTCCATTCTCATGCGTCATAAGAATGCCAGGGTGCAGGGAATTGAGATGGACCGCCATGCCGTCTACGAATGCGTGAAGAAGGGGCTCAGTGTCTTTCAGGGTGATATAGAAAGCGGACTTGCAGAATACCCGGACGGATCCTTTGATTACGTGATCCTCAACCAGAGCCTTCAGGAAGTTCGCAAGGTGGAGTATCTTATCCGCGAGGCTCTGAGGGTCGGGGATAAAGTGGTGGTGGGATTCCCCAATTTCGCCCACGCGGGTGCACGCATGATGCTCGGGCTTGGAGGCCGGTCGCCGGTGACGTCATCACTGCCGTACCTGTGGTATGATACCCCCAATGTACGCTTTCTCAGCATCAGGGATTTCCAGTTATTCTGTGCCGATCGGGGACTGACGATATTGGAAGCCCATTATCTGGGGAAGGCAGGGCCTGTGCATATATGGCCCAACCTGTGTGCCCGAAATGCCGTGTTTATTCTCGCCACACGGGAGAAAGGTGAACACCGATGAAACCAATCTATTTTGATTATGCCGCCACTACCCCCTGCGACCGGGAAGTTGTCGAGGCCATGCTGCCGTACTTTCACGATCATTTCGGAAATCCTTCGAGCATGCATGCTTTCGGCCAGGAAACAAGGGGAGCCGTTGAACAGGCGCGTGAGGCGATTGCCGCTTTTCTAGGAGCGGCGCCGTCGGAGGTAATCTTTACCGGCAGCGGTACCGAGAGCGACAACACCGCCGTCAAGGGAGTGGCCTATGCACGGCGCAAAAAGGGAAACCATATTATCACCTCACGAATAGAGCACCATGCCGTCATCGAGCCGAGCCGTTTTCTGGAAAAGGAAGGCTTTCAGGTGACCTATCTTCCCGTGGACGGCGACGGACTGGTGGACCCCGGCGACGTGAAGAAGGCCATCACCGACAGAACAATCCTCGTCTCCATCATGCATGCCAATAACGAAATCGGCACTATTCAGCCCGTAAGGGAAATCGGAGGAATTGCCAGGGAGCGGGGCATTCCCTTTCACACCGATGCAGTGCAGACCTTCGGCCATCTTCCCTTCACG
>JAPLJO010000106.1 GCA_026388515.1 Deltaproteobacteria bacterium
AGTTCCCTGCAGGTCCGCACCGTCCTTCGGACCGCATCGGCGCCTTTCTTATGGCCCGCGATTCTTCTCAGGGCATTTTGTTTGGCCCACCTCCCATTACCGTCCATGATGATGGCGATGTGTCGTGGACGCTTTTCCGTATCTATATAGCTCATGACAGTCCCGGCTTCATGTGTCTTACTCGAGTTAATGCGTCAGTATCACGGCACATTTATATTTTCAAGGCATCTTTCCCCGCAGGTGCCGGCGCAGGCATCACGCATGCCTGTTCAAGTCTTTTCGGCGGTCCGTGTCGGCGAATTTATCAAAAAAAAGGAGCCTCAGGCTCCTTTTCGCTTTATGGCGGCGCCACTATCATATTTCCATTATTTCATGTTCCTTGAGCGCGAGCACTTCATCAGTTTTTTTTATGAATCCGTCTGTTATTTTCTGCACGTCTTCCTGGAATGTGTGAAGCTGGTCTTCGGATATATCGCCGTCCTTCTTCAGGTTCTTCAGATCGTTATTCGCATCCCTTCTCGCGTTCCGGAGCTGAATTTTGCATTCCTCGGCCATCTTCTTCACGACTTTTACCAGTTCTTTTCTGCGCTCCTCGGTCAGCGGCGGGATGTTGATGCGGATGACTTTTCCGTCGTTCAGGGGGGTTAGCCCCAGTTCCGATTTCTGAATCGCCTTTTCAATATTACCTATGGCGCTCTTATCCCATGGCGATATGATGATAAGCTGGCTTTCCGGCACGCTGAGCGATGCGACCTGATTGAGCGGTGTCATCGTCCCATAATAATCTACCTTTATCCCGTCGAGCAGCATCACGGATGCCCTACCCGTGCGCACTTTACCGAGCCCCTTTTCGAGAGACTGTATCTGTTTCTCCATGGTTTTTTTCAGATCTTCTACTATCAGATCTATCATTTTCTGACTCCTATGAAGGTGCCGATCCGTTCGCCGCAGATCACGGCTTTCACCGTGCCCTTCTTTTCGTAATTGAAAACCACGATGGGAAGGTCATTGTCGCGGCACATCGAGATCGCCGTCGAATCCATCACTTTAAGGTTCTTCGTCAGAACTTCCGTATACTCGATGGTTTGATAAAAGACGGCGTCTTTGTGAGCGACGGGGTCCCTGTCATAGACACCGTCCACTTTGGTCGCTTTGAGGAGCACCTCCGCACCTATCTCGACGCCCCGCAGAGAGGCCGCCGTATCGGTGGTAAAATAGGGGTTCCCCGTACCGGCGGCAAATATGACAACTCTCCCCTTCTCGAGATGGCGCACCGCCTTCCTTTTGATATAGGGCTCGGCAATTTCCTTCATCTCGATGGCGGACTGGACTCTCGTCGGCACAGAGAGCTTTTCCAGCACGTTCTGAAGAGCAAGGGCATTTATCACCGTCGCGAGCATACCCATGTAATCTGCCGACGTCCTATCGATACCGTTCGCCTCCGCTTCGATTCCGCGGAAGATGTTCCCGCCGCCGATTACCACTCCGATCTCGACGCCGAGAGTATGCACGTCTTTTACTTCGCCGGCGATATACCTGAGAATATCCGTGTCGATGCCGAAGGAACTGCGCCCTTGAAGCGCTTCGCCGCTCAGTTTCAGGAGTACCCTTTTATAGACGGGTGTTTTCATACCTTGACGCCGGGTGCCGGTTACAGATCCTCACCGAGCTGGAAACGGGCAAACCGTCGAATGATGATGTTTTCGCCCGTGGTCGCTATCATCTTTTTGACGAGATCCTCGACGGTGACAGCGGTGTCTTTTATGAATTTTTGATTGACGAGACAGACATCTTCGTAGAATTTCTTGAGCTTCCCTTCGACGATCTTGTCAAGTATCTTCTCGGGCTTTCCTTCGGCCAGGGCCTGCTCACGGCAGATTGCCCGTTCGCGCGCCATCACCTCGTCCGTAATCTCTTCCGGCCTCACGTAGGTCGGGTTCATCGCTGCCACGTGCATGGCAAGATCCCGGGCCAGCGTGCGGAAACTGTCGGTCTTGGCGACGAAATCGGTTTCACAGTTCACTTCCACCATGACGCCGATTTTCCCTTCCATGTGAATGTACGCGGTAATGGTGCCATCCTTGGCGGCTCTTGACGAGCGTTTCGCCGCCGCCGAAAGGCCTTTTTTCCTGAGATACTCGATTGCCTTATCGAAATCGCCGTCGGACTGCATGAGCGCTTCCTTGCAGTCCATCATGCCTGCATTGGTCTTATCGCGTAACTTCTTTACTGTCGCTGCTGATATGGTCAACGTTATTCCTCCTCACGGTAATCGTCACTGCCGGGCACTGCCTCTTTCTCTTTTCTCATGCCGCGCCGGTCCATGTCTTTGGTTTCCACGCTTTCAGGCACGTCAAGTTCCGCAGCACCGGCCGCTTCGGGCTTTTCCTTATCCGACTGCGCCTGGACGACTTCTTCAAAGCGCTTCTTTCCCTCCACCACGGCATCGGCTATCTTTGAGGCGAAGAGCTTGATGGCCCGTATCGCATCGTCATTCCCCGGTATGATGTAGTCGATATCATCCGGATCACAGTTCGTATCGACGATGGCGACGATGGGAATAGAAAGTTTGCGCGCTTCCTGGATGGCAATCTGTTCCTTTCGCGGATCAATGACAAAGAGTCCACCCGGAAGTCCCTTCATGCGCCTGATGCCGCCGAGAATCTTTTCGAGCTTCGTTCGCTCGCGCTGCAGCTTGAGGACTTCCTTTTTTTGAAACGCATTGATACTGTCACCGGCAAACATGCCGTCCAGCGCATTGAGTCGATCGATGCTTTTTTTGATGGTGATATAATTGGTGAGCATCCCACCCAGCCAGCGCTGATTGACATAGGGCATTGCGCAACGCTCCGCTTCATTCCTGACGGCTTCCTGCGCCTGCTTCTTCGTACCCACGAAGAGAATTTCCCTTCCTGACGATACCGTTTCGACTACGTAATTGAAGGCGATATCGAAGAGCTGGACGGTCTGCTGGAGATCAACAATGTAAATTCCGTTGCGTGCGCCGAAGATGTAAGTTTTCATCTTCGGGTTCCACCGGTTCGTCTGGTGCCCGAAATGCACACCCGACTCGAGAAGCATTTTCATCGATACATAGGGCATACTACTATTCTCCTTTTGTTTTTTCCTCCACGCACCTCATCCCGGCGCGGAACTCATGCGAGCAACGCCGTACCGGTCGGAACGTGTGTGAATTTGCCATTAGGCTGCCGCGGAATACCACAGGAAGTGCAAATAATCAAGGCAAAAGTACCTGCCTGCCGGGCAGTTGGTGATGTAATAGAAAGTTCTGTGCAAAATAGTGTATAACGGAGTCGGGGCGAGTTTTGAAAGCGCCCGCAGCGAGCCGTAGATTAATACAAAAAGCGCCTGGACGAACGAAAAAGATGGGTGGTCAGCAGACAGAATCATATCGATGCACTCCACTATATCTTCCCATCTTCATCATGTATGATAGAGGGCATTAATGTTCACGTACTCGTGAGATAGATCCGATGTGTACAGTCTGAATGACTTCCGTCCGCGGCCGAGGGTGACGGAAAGGCGTATCGTGTCCCTCTTCATGATGTCGCTGAGCCGTTCCCCCGCTCCGATCTGACCCTTCCCGCCTGAAAAAATTGTCACATCTTCCATACATACACTGACCGCATCCGGCGATACGGTAATTCCCGAAGCCCCTACCGCCGACACTATCCTGCCCCAGTTGGGGTCACCGCCGAAAAAAGCGGTCTTGACGAGGTTCGAATTCGCAATCATATAGGCGATTTTTTTCGCCTCGGCGACTGTGCGTGCTTCACTGACCTCTATGGCGATGAGTTTCGTGGCACCCTCACCGTCCTTCACCACGGACTTTGCCAGCGATTCCATCACGTCAATAAGAGTATCCCTGAATAGTGCGGTGTCCCGCGCCCCGCGCTGGAGCGTCCTGTTCCCCGCATATCCGTTGGCAAGCATGACAACCGCATCGTTGGTGCTCATGCACCCGTCCACGGTAATTGCGTTGAAGCTTTTTTCAACGGCACATGAAAACATCTGCTGAAGTGCCGCTGTCTCAATGTCGGCATCGGTCATCACAAACGACAGGAGCGTTGCCATGTGAGGCTCGATCATGCCGGCGCCCTTTGCGATGCCGCAGATGGATATATTCTTTCCTCCCGCCGTCAGTGTCCGGTATTCCATCTTGGGAAAGGCATCCGTGGTCATGATTCCCTCTTCCGCTGACGGAATGCCGTCGATGGAGAGTTCTCCGACGAGCTCGTCGAGACGGGCGATTATTGTATCCACAGGAAGGCGATGACCGATAATTCCGGTCGAGGCGGGAAGTATATGCTCCTCGTCGATTGCAAGCTTACCGGCAAGCGCCCGTGTGACCGCTCGTACATCTTCAATTCCCTCGTCGCCTGTAGCGGCGTTTGCGTTTCCGCTGTTGACGATCAGTGCACGGATGAAGCCCCCCGCGATCCGCGCACGTGCAATGACCACCGGGGCCGCCTGAAACGCATTGGTGGTGAAAACACCCACGGCCTTCGCCGGGATTTCGGACACTATCAATGAAAGGTCCTTCTTCCCGTTTTCCTTGATTCCGCAGGCGACTGACCCCGCCGTAAAGCCGCCCACCCTCACGTGTGTGCTCATGTGTTCCCAACCTCCTGCCGACAGCATGTCACGTCGGCATCTATCTGCCACAGCAGTGTTTGTATTTTTTGCCGCTCCCGCAGGGACACGGTTCGTTCCTTCCAACTTTTTTCGCATCACGTTTTGCCGACGCCGACGCCGGGGGTGCACCGCCGCGGTTCATGACAAATTCAGAGCTTTTTTTCTCGCGCACTTCCTCTACTTCCTCCTCCCTCCGAATCTGTACAAAGCAGAGCTTTTGAAGGGAATCCTCCTTAATGCGCTCGATCATTTCCATGAACATATCAAATCCTTCACGCTGGTATTCGCGCACGGGATCCTTCTGGCCGTACCCGCGTAGGCCGATTCCCTCCTTGAGATGGTCCATGCTGAGCAGATGATCCTTCCAGTGGCTGTCAATCGACTGGAGCATCACTATTTTCATAATGTGCTCCATAAGCTCTTTCCCGTAGAGGGTCTCCTTCTCCCTGAGGAGTTCCTTTACACGTGCAACGATGGTCTCATGGACCTGTCCGCGGTCCAGACCGTCCTTTCCCTTTTCATGAAAATTCAATTTCAGTGCAAATCTCGTATAGATCACGTCATCGAAGGTTTTCAGGTTCCATTCATCGGGATGCACTTTCTCGTCCATGTACTGGTCCACAAGTTCATCGGCCACTTCCTCGAGCATTTCGTCGACCATTTCCCACAGGTTCTTTCCCATCAGTGCATCTTTGCGCTGCCCGTAGATCACCTCCCGCTGCTTGTTCATGACATCATCGTATTCCAGAAGGTGTTTCCGTATCTCGAAATTATGTCCTTCAACACGCCGCTGGGCGCTTTCAATCGCCCGGGAGACCAGCTTGTGCTCAATGGGCTGATCCTCCTCCACGCCGATTCTATCCATTATGGATGATATCCGCTCACCGCCGAAGATTCTTAGAAGATCATCGTCGAGTGAAAGGTAAAAGCGCGATGAGCCCTTATCACCCTGACGACCCGACCGCCCGCGAAGCTGATTGTCGATGCGCCTGCTTTCATGGCGTTCTGTCCCGAGTATGTGGAGACCGCCGAGTTCCGCGACGCCTTCACCGAGCCTGATGTCCGTACCGCGTCCCGCCATGTTCGTGGATATCGTCACTGCACTGTGCTGACCGGCCAGCGCGATTATTTCCGCTTCCCGTTCGTGATGTTTTGCGTTGAGGACATTGTGTTTGATGCCGTGCTTGGAAAGGTGCTTTGCGAGCAGTTCCGATTTCTCAATGGAAATCGTTCCGATCAGAACAGGTCTCCCGATACGGTGGAGCTCTTTTACTTCATTGATGACGGCATTGAATTTCTCGTACTCGGTCTTGTAAATGACGTCGGGGTGATCCGTCCGTATCATCGGCATGTTGGTCGGCATGACGAGCACATCAAGGTTGTAGATTTTTTTGAATTCTTCCGCCTCGGTATCGGCGGTGCCGGTCATTCCCGCAAGTTTTTCGTACATCCTGAAATAATTCTGGAAGGTAATGGATGCCAGGGTCTGGTTTTCCCGTTCGACTTTCACATGCTCCTTGGCTTCGAGGGCCTGGTGAAGACCGTCGCTGTAGCGCCTGCCCGGCATAATCCGTCCCGTAAACTCGTCAACGATTATCACCTGTTCATCCTTGACAACATAGTCGATATCCCTTTTGAAGAGGATATGCGCCTTGAGTCCCTGGTTGACGTGGTGGAGAATTTCCATGTTCTGCTGATCATAGAGATTCTGAACCTTGAGGAGCGTCTCAACCTTCTGCACCCCCTCCTCGGTAAGCACCACGGTTCTCGTCTTTTCTTCCACCGTAAAGTCCTGATCGCGCCTCAGTCGAGGAATAATCTGATTGATACGGTAGTACTTGTCCGTGGATTCCTCGGACGGTCCCGAGATGATCAGGGGTGTGCGCGCCTCATCAATGAGAATGCTGTCCACTTCGTCCACGATGGCGTAGTAGAACTCCCGCTGGACATAGTCTTCAATCCTGAAATTCATGTTATCCCGCAGGTAATCAAATCCGAATTCGTTATTGGTGCCGTAGGTGATATCGCAGCGGTAGGCCTGCCTGCGCTCGACATCGTTCATGCCGTGTACAATGGTGCCGACGGTGAGTCCGAGAAATGTGTAAATGGGCCCCATCCACTGTGTATCGCGTTGTGCAAGGTAATCGTTTACGGTAACGAGGTGACACCCGCGGCCCGCGAGCGCATTCAGATAGAGAGGCATCGTCGCGGCAAGTGTTTTACCCTCACCGGTCTTCATCTCGGCAATCCTGCCTTCATGAAGCACGATACCCCCGATAATCTGCACGTCGAACGGTCTCATGCCCACTGTACGGGCCGCCACTTCCCTCACCACCGCAAAAGCCTCGGGAAGAATGTCGTCGAGGGACATGTCCCGCCCGAGCTTCTCCCTGAAATAAGGTGCTTTTGCCCTGAGTTCCTCGTCGGTGAGCTTCGCGATGGAAGGTCCCAGTGCATTTATTTCGTCAAGAATGAGAGAAAGCCGCTTCAACTCCCTGTCGTTTTTGCTTCCGAAAATTTTATTCAATACGTAATTAAGCATCATATCCCCGCAATAAAAAACCCGGCAGGACATCGTACCGGGGATTCCCTATTCATGATACATCAATTGTATGGGCCGCACACCGCTACATGAGATATTTTCTCGGATTCATATACCTGCCGTTGACCGACACACTGTAGTGGAGATGCGGTCCCGTGGTTTTCCCCGACATGCCCACATACCCTATCACGTCTCCGCGCCTTACCTTCCGACCTGTTTTGACAGGCGGATTTTTCTTGAGATGTGCATAGGAGGTGACAAAGCCATAGCCATGATTGATTACGACCACCTGTCCCATTCCCGGTTCGTATCCGACTTTCCTGACAACGCCGTTTGCCGGCGCAACCACTTCCTCTCCCGGTCTCGTGGCAATATCGAGACCCTGGTGAAGTTCCTTCCTGTCGCTGAACGGAGAAATCCGATAGCCGAACTCCGAAGTCACCCATCCTGCCACCGGCCAGATGGAAGGTGTTGCCACCCTTACCGACTGCTGCTTTATAAAGAATCCGATGAGTTCCTGCAGGCTCTTCTCGCGGCTTTCCGCCTTTTCAAGAAGTTCGTCCATGGATCTGTCGATTTCTTTCACTGCACGCTTCTCTGATTCCCCGGCTTTCATTCCGTCGGGAATGGAGCCGCCCACACCCATAAAGTTCTTCACATCGCGGTCACTGCGCAGGTTCGATAGGCTTCTCAGTTTCCTGTCGATCTGCTGGAGGTTTTCCATCTTCTTTTCAAACTCCGTCACCTTATCCGCCAGAAGATCGATCTGCTCCTTCTGTGTCTCAGTTATCTGCCTGTAGTGTTCGAGATCTCCCAGCTTTTTTTCGTTTTCCATTTTGTCAACACAGAGGTACACGGACACTGCGAGAATCAGCATTATCGCAAAGATGAGGGAACCGATTGATGACAGGGAAAGGTTTATTTTCCTCACGGCTCCCTTTTTCTGTGGAATGACCATGAACGTGTACAACGTCTTTTTCACGTATGAGACCTCATGTAAACAATGTGAGTGGAATTAGAATGGGCAGTGAGACCTTACTCATACATCGACCAAATGTCAAGAAAAGATTGCCGCTTGATTATTACCTGTTATTATGTAGTTAGGTGCAATATTTATATTCGCTTCCTGTATTTCATCTGCTTGAAAATGACCGTGCAGGCCGTGCCCCCTTGTCTCTCGAAAGTGATTTTTCCATCGAGCTGACGTGCAAGGTCGGTGACAAGCCTGAGGCCCAGGGTCGTGGTTTTATGCGGGTCAATTGCATCCGGTAGCCCTGTCCCCGTATCCCTGACACTGAAGGCAAAGGTTTCTCCCCCATCATCGACGGGGGAGAGGGAAATTGCGATTTCACCCTTTGCATCACCTGGAAACGCATGTTCGAGTGCGTTTGAAATGAGTTCATTCGCAATGAGACCGCAGGGTATGGCCGTTTCTATATCGAACACGGCATCCGCTATGTCGACGGAATGCGGGCGCAACGGAGATGTTGGACTTTTTACAAAGCCATCAAATATAATGCTCCATGATGCGGCGCAGATCACGCTCCAGTCCGCCGGGATCATTTTCCCGATATGTATCCACGACGCGTCTCAGCGTACCGCGTGTCGAATCATCGTGGAGGTCATCGAGTCTACTGAACATTCCCCTTCTCCTTCCCAGCCTGAACACCTCACGGTCCACTTCCGGCAGGGCGAGATATCTGTCGATAACTGCATACATCTTCTCTCTGTCAGCGGGCATGGTACCCTCCACCTCTTCGAGAAGGTTGAGGATGTGATCGCTCACGATGGTGCTTTCCACGCCGTCGAGACATTCGATAAAAAGCCTTATTTCCTTTACCACGCCGTCATCGGAGAGCATCTCGAAGCGTTTCTCCTCCACGAAACGGGAGAGTGCCGTTCCCGGTGCCACCTGGAGGGACCGGATTCTTACGAAGTCGGGATTGATTGCATTTATCACGCGGGCCGTTTCACGGGCATTCTCTTCCGTCCATCGTGATCCGCCCAGCCCGGGCATGATATATTCAGAAAGCGAAATGCCCGACTCTACAATTCTTTTCCCCCCTTCGATGTGATCTGCAGCGGTGACGCCCTTATTCATGAATGCGAGTATCCGGTCACCGCCGCTTTCCAGTCCGATATGTATTCGCGAAAGCCCCGCCTCCCGAAGGACCCGGTACTCTTCCACCGACTTCTTTGCCGCCGTTTTCGAGCGGCCATAGGAGGTAATTCTCGTGACGGTGGGAAGGCGC
>JAPLJO010000101.1 GCA_026388515.1 Deltaproteobacteria bacterium
ATGCATCGTGTATATCATATACCAACGCAAGGGCCTATGCGGATAAGGGGGATGCTCCGCTCCCCCTTATAACCCCCTTGGCAAGGCATGCATTCATCCCCGCGGCAAGCCGCGGGGAATTCTGCAAAGGACTTCGTTAAATGAACCTCAAATCCAAGTGAAAAACATCCGCTGAACCATCTGCTTTAGAAGCGCCGTATTGCACCCATGAGATCTTTTCCGTTCAATGGCTTACCGTGCCCCGGACACAGGCGTTGAACCGGAAGCACTGCAAGCCTTTCGAAGGAACGTCTGATGTCATCACTGTTACAGCAGAATGAATTGACCTCTCCGGTGCCTTTCATATTGAGTATGGTGTCACCGGATATGAGAATACCGTCTTTTTCATGATAAAAACATATGCTTTCAGGTGTGTGACCAGGTGTAAAGCATACGCGCCACTCGGAAAAGCGGGGGATTTCTGTAGTTTCTGAGAGAGCACACCGGAAGGTATAACCGTCGGGCCGCGACTTTCTAAATAATGGAAGGGGTATGCCGTCCTTTCCGCTTATCATCCCCTGATATAGATTGCGGCGCTGATGATCAATACCGGCAACGACGGGAATAAGATTAAAAAGCCAGCGCCTGAGCGGCAGTACTGCAAGAAAATGAGTTGCTGTGATGAGCGCAAGTGAACTGTCGGGCCACTTCAATGTATTCGTTATGTATTTTTCCACCATCTCCGCAGCAAGTACGGTACCCACGTCTACCGCCGCCAAGACGCCATCGCCTTCGATAAGAAATGTATTCGCGTAACCGCCGTCTATCAGGTGAACCACAGATTTACCTCATGAATGCCCTCAGAATATCACTATGGGCAGGCGTATCTTCAGGACCGGGTATTCAAAATAATACCGGTTCCGCTACAGTACAATCCTGTTTTCTTTTGATCTCGACTCCCCTGTGCTTATTACATAAATGGCAGGTTTAGCCATTATGGGACACGTTGCTTCACAGGTACCGCAGCCCACACAGATATGGGGATCGACTCTTGGTCGTTTCAGGGTGATGGCGAATCTATCTCTTCCCGTCACGGTAACCTCTTCAAGCCATATTGCCTTTCGGGGCGTGGGGCACACCTCATGGCATGCGATGCAGGGTGTTTCAAACGCATAGGGAAGGCAGCGTCCCGTATCGATGACGGCGACACCGATTTTCACCTTCTCCTTTTCGGCCTGGTTCAGTCGTTGAATTGCACCGGTGGGACATACCTGACCGCAGAGGGTGCATCGGTACTCACAGTAACCGATTCGCGGGACGAGGAGAGGCGTCCACAGGCCTTCGACACCCGCCTGCCACAGTGCCGGCTGAAGCCCATTCGTAATGCAGACCTTCATGCACTCGCCGCACCGTATGCACTTTTTGAGAAAAAGCCCCTCTTCAAGCGATCCCGGCGGCCGGATGAGAGAGGGATTAAAATAACTTTTCGCTGAAACCGGCGATACCCGGAGCAAAGGCACCGAGAGCACACCGGCGACACCTGTGAGAATTACTGTTCTCCTTTGGAGGTCAGGGAAAGGATTTTCTGCGGTGGGGCTAAGGCCGAACTGAACCGCGTCACTGGGGCATGGATCGTCGCACTCCATGCAATAGATACACTCTGATTTTTTCCACTTCTCCGGCGTATCGCCGATGGCACCGCCCTGGCAGTTATCATTGCATATTCCGCAGGAGGTGCAACCTTCGCTGACCGACCTTGTAATCAGTGAATATCGTGAGAGGATTCCCAAAAGAGCGCCAAGGGGACAAAGATAACGGCACCATAGTCGTTTCTCCACCAGATTCAGTAAAAGTATGGCGATAAAAAGGACGCTTATGAAAAAACTTTGTAAAAAATACGGCTCTTTGAAGGCGAGTATTGAGTGTTTGAAAAAGCCGTAGACATATTCGGATCCGGCTGCAAGACCGGGAATCTGTATATAATAGACTACGTCAAAAAATGAAGTAAGTGCATAGTGAAACGCAGGGTAAATCCCCAGTGCAAGTGACCGGACGAGGAGCGACAGCGGATCTGCAAGACCAGCCCACTGGACTGAGAAAAGGGACGCGGCGATGATAAAAATGAGTATATAGTACTTCAGCGTATGAAATTTTTTAAGACCAGGGCGGAATATCGATTTTTTCAAACTCCCCGCAATGTTGTGAATTGTTCCAAGAGGACAGATCCATCCGCAGAAGACACGTCCCAGCAGGAGGGTGATGACGATAAGCACAATCGAAAGATATAAAGCCGGTGCTGCTTCGTGAGATGTAAGAAAGGTGGTGATGAAAATCAGCGGGTCAAGATCGAGAAAAATCCTGATCGGATACCCCAGTTCGTCACCGCCCGCCGATTCGGTACGCACGAAAAGAAAGAGGAAAAGAAGGAGGAAAACACCCTGACTGATATACCGTAGTGTTTTCATGATGCCTTTGAACCGGTGTCGTGTGAGTGATAATCGTTTATATTCTTATTATCCTGAGTCTCTGCGGGGGGACATTCATTGATCCTAAGCCGGCACGTTCGGCAAGACGGAGATATCTGAAATCCTCTCCTTTCATCCCGAAGAGCGTGGTTCCGTAGGCATCAACCGCAACAGGATCGGTACCGGCGATGATCGTATCGAGTCTTTTCACGTCTTTCAGGCTTCCTCCCTGGGGGCCGTTATCCGTAAGAATCCGGACCGCATCAATCACGGTGAGAGCCGGTTTCACCGCCAGGGTAAGATCGACGATGCTTCCGTCTATTTTCTGATGAATGAGTGACCGCCATCCCCCCATCACCCCCATGAGGTTCTTCATTCCGAGTGTCAGCGTCGAAAGGCCATGAGTCTTTGCAATAGGTACATTAATTACCTTATCCGCTTCGAGGATGTCCGTATAAATCGTCCAGTCACTGAGGGCAATACCCGGAAGCGTCACCTCTTTAAACTTCCTGTCGTCTATAAAACTCACTTCCGCACCGGACGCACGTGCCGCATCTGCAATGCCGCTCTGCACATAGCACCGGCGTGCATCGTTTACGGTCCTGTCAAATACCTTTACTATCTTCGCACCCGCGTCATATGACAGGCGCACCAGAGTCGCCACCACCTCCGGGTTTGTGGTAGCGGCATATTCCGGTGCCCGGTCCCAGCCGATATTCGGCTTGACAACCACCACGTCTCCCCTCGATATGAAGCGCCGCATTCCTCCGAGTACACCAACGGCTCCCTCGGTAATACGGGCGGGCGATGGTCCTGTTGCCACGGCGATAAAGTTGTCCTCTCCCGCGAAGACCCGTTCGATCATTCCGCCTGATGCGCCGAGTGTTGCAACACCGAGCGCTGTTTTAATTGAGGATTTCAGAAATTTCCTTCGATTCATTGGGTTCGTTCCACACCGGAAAAACACTTGAATAGTCTGTCAGTTGACCTGATGCCTGCCCTCGGATACGGAGGCGATATGCTTCATCATCTGCTGGTAGACCGTGGTGAGAATATCTTTCGGAAGGAAGTAATCTGAATGTGTGGCCATGGTGTTTTCGACAAGTTCGTTCACCGCGTCATCAATCGAGCCGGTCCGCCGATAGACGGTTTCCATCAATTCACGGAATAGTTTCGCTGCTTCGATGGCATTTCCTATGAATGCACGTGCTTCATCGCCGGTTACATACCCGTAATGGTCTGCGCAGAGGTACTCGACATCGAGCGCATTAAGGCGTGTGAGACTCTGTTCGAACTGAGTGTAGTTTGAATTTCCCGAGGGAATGATTTCATCACGAAAGGGAATGCCGCCGCCATCAGACGCAAAGAGCGCTTTTATTTCGGGGATATATGCGGAAATGGAACATGACGAATGCCCTGGCGTTTCCATGATTTTTACCGTCATCGAACCGAGGTCAAGTGCCTCACCTTCACCGATGGTGGTTCCCTTCACATCATCGCGCCACTCCGCGTCAAATGATGACAGGGATTGCTTCGCTCCAAGGAGTTCATTGGTAAACGAACTGAACGTGTTGATGGTTTCAATTGCCTTGGGATTGGTGAGCACCTTCCAGGCACGGGATGATGCATACACCTCGAGCCGTGGCATGCGCCGCTTTAAAAATGGAATGATTCCGAGGTGATCGAAGTGGGCATGCAGAATCAGCAGGCCTGTAATGCGTGATTCATCAATTTTAAATGAATTGAACTGGCTGAGGACATCAGGAATGATGGCGCTTATGCCGCCGCTTATGATCAAAGAACTGTCACGGCCCTCAAGAAGGTATACGTCCGATTCCAGCCTTCCAAGGCACCAGATACCGTCACATACCCTTCCCGCGTGGCGAATTCTCATGTCTGCAATCCCGCCTTACCGTTTCTTTTTCGTTTCCCTGCGAACCGTATCGGGTTTAATCCGCTTTCGCTCCCTCAGCAATCGCGAAACGTCCTTCTGCCTGCGAGTGATTCTTTCTCTGGGCATAATACTATCCGCCAATGTACATTATTTCATTTTGCGTGAAATCGATATGCCAGGATAAATTCAAGCCGGGTGGGTTATTTATTTCGCTTTTTATATTTATGCTTGCTCATTTTTTTTCTACGTTTTTTCTTGTCATTTGCCATATGCGCTTTATCCTCCGGCATATCAGATTTTTCAGACCTGCCCGCTGCTGTAACATCCTGTGCGAGTTTTCATGCAGTCTGGCGCAAGGGCATATCAGAAAAACCCGGTTCGAGCAAGCGCCGTATTTATCGGGACGGCATGTATCTTCTGCATTCTTTCAGTCTGGTAACATACTTAGTGCCGTCACGTTCTTAAACTCCGTCGGCGCATGTACCGCACCTTCTACCTGATTTTGTCTATTATTTCCTGCGGTTCGGGAAAGCGTCCCATCTGATGCTTCGAAAACACAGGTATGCCGTCAATACACACATCGAATACACCCCCGGCACCGGGTGTAAGAATCACCTTCTCCGAAAACTCTTTTTCCAGGGCGTCCGCCAGACCGGCGGCACGGGGTTTATAATTTCATTCCGCGCAGTAAAGGATTTCAATTTTCATGGGCTGCCTCCCGATATTCTTTGCTGTGCCGGTGAATATATCCCTATCTCATCTCCCGTCCAGGAACTCCCGTATCACGCGGTCACGGTACTCATTCGGCTGAAAGACGATGGAATAGTGATTTGCACCGGGGATATCGATACATCGAACACTGCTGAGAGACCGCAGCATTTCTTCGACAGAATAGTCAGGAAGCAGAAGATCTGCGGGCCCCAGGATGCCGTTCGTCGCACGAAGAATGAGGGTGTCGCATTTTACGAGTGGATAAAATTCATGAAAATCCGTCTGCTGCAGGTTTAATGCCTCTTCGATGATTGTTTCAGCCGCAACGAGAGAGGCGATTCCCCCCGCAACCTCTTTCACATCATTCCGAAAGTAATTTTCCAGTGTCTGAGTCCATGGCTGAAAAAAAGGCGCCATCTTTATTGGTGCGATATAGTCCTCAAATGATGGAAACACCTGGGTGAGCCTGTCAAGGGCCGGCTTGATTGCGTTCTGAAACTGTTCCGTCTGCATCTGGTTGAGCATGCCTCCACCGTCAACGAGTATGATCGAATCAACAAGGTCCGGATGTCGTGCGGCAAGCACGAGTGCAATATAGGCGCCTAGCGAGTGCCCCATGACGATCGGCTTGGAGAGCTTCATATCGTTTATGAGGGCGCATAAATCACGCACATGCACATCAATGGAATATCCTGCGGCAGGTTTGTCCGATCTTCCTCTCCCACGAAGGTCGACCGCAATAACGCGGAGGTCCGTCACGAGTGATGAGGCAATGATATCCCAGCAGCGGCCGTTTGCACTGAGACCGTGAATACAAAGAAGCTCTTTCCCCTTCCCTTCCCATACCGCCACGCCGAGCGCAATTCCGTCTCCGTGGGTCATTTTCATGGAGGGTTCCGTCATGAGTTATTGCTCCTCTCGTTGCGTCTGCATCCGAATACAGTCTACCCGCATTGAAAGTGAAAATAAAGCCCTTAATGCCGTTCGGATATCAGTATTTTTCGAACCTTTGCTTTTCTCGCAGCTTTACGAAGACAAGAAAAATGCCTCCAAAAAGGATGGCGAAACCGACGATCATGAATCCATATGCAAACCACCCCGCATCGCCAAGCAATCCGATGAAGGCAGGAACCGCTCCGCCGCCGAACATGAAGGCAATTGCTATTGCAAACGACACTGCAAGATTCCTCGTTTCAAGAGAAACTATCGCCGCGAGGAGTGCAAACGCGGCGGGGAAAAAGGAAACCGCCATCACCGGCTGCAGAAATATGACTACGGCAATCCACGAAGAAGGTGCAAGACCTATACACACAGTGACAAGTCCCGTGAGAATAAGGACCGCCTTGAGTGTTCGTGCCGCACCAAAGCGATCCGTCACCCAACCGGCGATAAACACAATAACCAGCGTTGATACACGCGACATCGCCACAAGTGCGTTCGCCTCGGTACGTGCCATTCCATGACGCTCGACAAGAAACGCGGGGAGCATGGAATACACGCCAAGCGTACTGCTGATACCAAGCCCGAACAATATGACCATGATGACAAATGATGTATCGGTGAAAAGCGAGCGCAGGGACGTAAAATCAGGCTTCGTCCCGTATCTTTCTTCCTTGTCGCCGAACAGGTAAAAGGCAATGCCCGCGACTATGCATGCAAGTGCGAGCACTTCCAATACGACGCGCCATGAATAGCTCATGAGCACCGCTTCCACCACAAGCGGCGCCGCTACATATCCCAGGTTCGGTGCGAATTCATGAATGGCGAGTGCCTTACCCCACTCCTGCTGACGCACTGCACCGGTAATGGTGGCAATTCCTGATGGAAGGTAAATGCCCGTGACCAGTCCCATCAGGAACATTCCGGCACCCAGGGACACTAAAGAATCAATATACGAGATACTATACGTGACACATCCTACGAGAATTATGGAGAGAGCAATGGTGTGTCTGTGTGAAATCCAGGATGATACGAATCCTGAACCGACAAGAGAAACGAAGTACCCCGCCGTAATCATGAAAAAATACATTCCCACATCTGCGTGGCGCAACTGCAGTTCCAGTTCCACTGCAGGAGAAAGAGGCGAAAGGATTATTCGCGAGGTGAAGTTCAGTGTGAATATTACGGTCAGGAAGAGTACGGGACCCAGCCGGCCTTTCAGAGAATCTCCGTTATTATTGTTAATCCCGTTCATATGCTGCAGGTGCCGTCTCTGATTTCTGCAACGTTTTAACCTCAAAAGGCATCAGGAATTAACTGCCTCAGGGGACCCGTCTATATGCCGTCCGGGCGGTGAAGTCAAGAATGGCCGATGACGATGCCGCCAATTCAGCGCACTTCCTATTCAACCTGCCGATCAGCCCATATATCATTTCCCTTTGCTGACATTTCGCAGCGCTATTCATGCATATTTCATGTATAATTCACCACCGAAAACGCACAGTGAAGGAGGAAACGTAACATGACAAAGCAGCGTAGACTTTTTCACCATATGATGCTCTTTAACGGTATTTCCGACACACTCGAGGAAAACAGAATAGTCGTCACATCCGGAGATCGCATCGAAGGCATCGATGATGTACGTGCCATCGATCACTACGGGGACTGCGAAAAAATTGATCTCGCGGGGAAAACACTGCTTCCCGGTTTTATCGACGCCCATCTTCATATAACGGTCCCTTTCATCATGAAGGTGACACCCATGGGACTTTTACAGATGAACAGGCAGGTCGCAAAGAATTTCCGAAATTGCCTCAAGTACGGTGTGACCACGATTCGCGATGTGGCATCGTTCCCCGGAAAGATTCTGAAGTGGCGCCGGGAGATTGATGGCGGCCGGGCGGCAGGACCGAGGATTGTGACTTCTCTTTCCTTTATTACTTGCCCGAAGGGCGTTCCCGAAATGGCACCTACACTGAACCCCGTTGAGGCGTTTATTACGGGCGGACAGTTTGCCGAGCGTGTCAGCACTCCCGACGAAGTGACGAAGGTTGCCAACCGGCTTCTTGACAGGGGAGCCGACCTTCTCAAGACTCAGTACACGGCACATTCTTTTCTTTTCCACGGTATGATTCCCAATCTTTCCGATGCCTGCTTCTCTGCCCTCGTACAGGTGGGTAAAAAGCGCCACGTAAAGGTCGCCATGCATCACATCGAACGTGAAGGCTTCATCAAAGGGATCGCCGCAGGGGTCAACAGCCTTGAGCACTGTGCCACCGATGAGCTCAAAGATGAGGACATTGAACGATTTGTCGCACAGCGTATGGCCATCATTCCTACCGCAAAAGTCATGGGGGATTTTTATGAGGCGGAAGAGATACTGCACTTCCTTAAAACGAAGGGTAAGGAAGATCTCCTTTCGGAACCGCTCAGACAATCCATCGAGGGTGTCGAAGTACTTTTCAGAAGGCCGTATCCTCCCAATGATTATGCGACGCAGTTCTATCCCGATGCCGAGTATTTCAAACGAAGCTATCCTTTCGTGCTCAAGAATATTGAAAAGATTAAGAAGGCCGGCGGTACCATCGGCGTGGGCACCGACTGCTGCGGCACCGGTCTGAGCTTTTTCGGAAGCTACTGGAAGGAACTGAAAGCGCTTACACAGGCCGGATTCAGTAATGTGCAGGCACTCAAGGCTGCAACAGCCGTAAATGCGGAGATTATCGGAATGGCCGATAGTGTGGGTACCATTGAGGCTGGGAAATATGCCGACTTCACTATTGTCAACGGTAATCCCCTTGAGGATATCTCGGCCGCGGGGTCGATATCAGTGGTCGTCAAGGGAGGAAATATAGTGGCATAATTGAGAATCCGCATGGATGAACCTTCAGTATCAATTTCAGTTTAAAACTGTGCAGGCCTAATTTCAGGAACTATTGACAATGTAAGGTTCATCCATTACATCGGGATTGACTCGTGCAGTCATTTTCATGAAAGGAGCTGTCATGAAAGTCATCCGTATGAATGATATGAAAGGAAGGGAGCTCATTCCGGGTGGGTGTGCGAAATTTGCCCATTCGGAACACATGACCTTCGCATACTGGATTTTCAGTCCTGGCAGCATATTCCCCATGCACAGCCACGTTCATGAACAGATAATGAATGTGCTTCAGGGCACAGTTGAATTCACCGTCGGGGAAGAACAAGGCATCTATGAAGCGGTCACGTCCATTGTCATCCCGCCACACGTGAAACACGGTGGAACGACATTGACGGAGTGCATCATCGTCGACGTCTTTCATCCTCATCGTGAGGACTTCGCCGCGTTAGACAGGAATGAATAATGCCTGCCTGATTTTCTTAAGTTTGGTCTTGCCTTTAACCGGTTAATCTCATATAAGGGCGGCACCTTGCGAATGAAACATACGAAAGGAATTGACCAGCATGAACATCTTGATTTTTGGGCCCAATGGAAGCGGCAAGGGCACTCAGGGTGCCGTCGTACAGAAGAAGTTCGGTGTTCCCCATATCGAAACTGGGGTCATTTTCAGGGAAAATATTTCGAAGGGAACGGAACTGGGAATTAAGGCAAAGGAGTTCATAAACCGTGGCGAGCTCGTACCCGATGACATCACGATTCCCATGATTCTCAACAGACTTAAGGAGGCCGACTGTACGAAGGGTTGGCTTCTCGACGGTTTCCCGCGAAATCTTGCACAGGCCGAGGCTCTGTACAAAGCCCTTGAGAAAGAGAAGATTACGCTCAATTTCGTGATTGAAATCGAACTCGACCGCGACACGGCGAAGAAGCGAATCATGGGGCGCCGGCTCTGCAAGAACGATAATAACCACCCAAACAATATTTACATCGATGCTATCAAACCCGCTGAGAAGTATGGGGCAACCTCATGCAGGGTCTGTGGAGAGACACTTTCGACAAGGGCTGATGACCAGGATGGAGCCGCCATAGATAAGCGACATGGCATTTACTATGACACAAAAACCGGGACGATGGCTGCTGTAAATTACTTTAAGAATAAAGTAAAAGTTATTGAAATAAATGGGCAGCCCGGTGTCAAGGAAGTATCTCAGGACCTTCTCGCACGATTGGGATAGTAAATTTCGAAATGAAAGTGTATAAAGCCTTCCCTTGGGGAAGGCTTTATGTTTTCCGCCTGACTGTCGCTTTATTGAAGAGTCACATTGAAATTGACACACCTGCCTGACAGGTCGATTCCGGTACGATGGATAGAATAAGGAACTTCAGCATAATTGCACATATCGATCACGGGAAATCGACACTGGCTGACCGGCTCATTCAGCACTGCGGGGTCTCGGACGAGCGTACATTCAGAAACCAGATTCTCGATACGATGGATATCGAGCGCGAGAGAGGAATTACAATAAAGAGCCAGGCCATCACACTCCCCTACACCGCGAAGGACGGACATGAATACATTCTCAACCTGATCGATACGCCCGGCCATGTGGACTTTTCATATGAAGTTTCCCGCGCGCTCGCATCATGTGAAGGGGTGCTGCTCCTCATTGATGCCGCACAGGGAGTACAGGCGCAGACGGTCGCCAATCTTTACATGGCCATGGAACACAATCTTGAAATTATCCCGGTCATCAACAAAATCGACCTTCCTGCCGCCGACGTGAACCGCGTGATGGAGCAGATAGACAGCGAGCTCGGCCTCGATCCTTACGCAAGCCTCAGGTGTTCCGCAAAAGAGGGAACGGGTATCGAAGATATTCTCGAAGCGATCGTGCACCGTCTGCCGTCGCCGACCGGCACGCCCGACAAACCACTCTCGGCACTCATTTTCGATGCCAAGTATGATTCGTTTCGGGGTACCATCATAAACTGCCGCCTGCTTGACGGAACCGTCAGGAGCGGTGACATAATCCGCTTCATGCACAACGGGGAAACGTATAAAGTCGAGGAAGTGGGGCACTTTCTTCTTGCCCGCCATCCCATGGAATCACTTTCCGCCGGTGCAGTGGGATACATCATCGCCGGCGTGAAGACAGTGTCCGACGTGAACATCGGCGACACTATCACACTTGACCGCAACCCTCGCCCGCAGCCGCTCCCTGGTTTCCGTGAAATCAAGCCGGTGGTATTCGCCTCGATATATCCCATTGCGTCGGATGATTATGAGGAACTTGCCGTGTCGCTCGAGAAATATAAATTGAACGATGCGGCATTCACCTACCAGAAAGATTCATCGGCCGCGCTCGGTCAGGGATTCAGATGCGGTTTTCTTGGTCTGCTCCATCTCGATATCGTTCAGGAGCGTCTTGAACGCGAATATGATCTTTCAATCATACTGTCGGTGCCGAGCGTCCGTTACCGCGTCACACTCCACTCGGGAGAGACGATGATGATCGACAATCCCATCCATTTCCCGAATCCTGTTGCTATTGAGGTAAGCGAGGAGCCATATATCCGCGCCACGATGTTCTTCCCCGAAAAATACATGGGCGCCGTCATGAAGCTCTGTAGAGAAAAGCGCGGGGAAACCCCCGTTGTCCATTACCCGAATCCGGGTCGTGTCGAGCTCGTCTTTGATATGCCGCTCGCCGAGGTTATCACCGATTTTTATGACAAGCTGAAGACCATCACACAGGGATACGGTTCGTTTGACTATGAACTCGCCGACTACCGTGAGAGTCCGCTCGCCCTTCTTGATATTCTGGTAAACGGCGAAAAGGTTGATGCCCTTTCACAGATCGTTCACCGCATCAAGGCACGGGAACGCGCCCTGCATGCCTGTGAAAGACTGAAGGAAGAAATTCCCCGCCAGATGTTCAAAATCGCCATCCAAGGGGCAATCGGAAGCGAAATCGTTGCACGGTCGACCATCTCTCCCTTCCGCAAGGATGTGACTGCCAAGTGTTACGGCGGTGATATCACACGCAAGCGGAAGCTCCTTGAAAAACAGAAGAAGGGTAAGAAGCGAATGAAAATGGTGGGGTCCGTATCCATCCCCCAAAGCGCATTCATCGCAGTCCTGAAATCGGATGAGTCATGAAAACACCTGCTGCAGGAATCTTTTCCCCAAAGAATGCCTCCTCCTGCCGGAGGCCCGGACTTTATATTCACCTACCGTTCTGCCGGTCGAAATGCAGGTACTGTTCATTCTATTCCGTCACCTCCTGTGGCACTATCCCGCAATTCATTGATGCCCTCGTCCGAGAAATGACTATGTACGAAGGAATGTTTGAATCCTTCGATACGATCTATTTTGGAGGAGGCACGCCGTCGATTCTCTCCCCCCGCGAGTTGGAGACCATCATAACGGCGCTTCGAAATGCGTTTGCCATTACCCCTGATTTTGAAATGACCATCGAAACGAACCCCTGTGACCTCACCAGCGGGTACGCCGAATCGCTTCGCTCGCTTGGTTTCAATCGTCTCAGCCTGGGTATCCAGTCTTTCGATAATGCACTACTCTCCTTTCTTGGAAGAAGGCACACATCCCGTGTGGCGGAAGATGCAATCATCAACGCAGAGAAGGCCGGTTTCGAGAATGTTGGGCTCGACTTTATATATGGTGTCCCCTCGCAGAGTATTATCTCATGGAAGGAAACACTGTCGAAGGCCCTCTCATATTCGCCGTCCCATATATCATGCTACCAGCTTACTATTGAAGACGCTACACCCCTCGGACTGCTTCGTGAAAAGAGCCTGCTTCACACTATCGGCGATTCACTTGAGTACGGCTTTTTCATGGCTACCTCCCGGACACTCGACGATGCCGGCTACATTCATTATGAGGTTTCCAATTTCGCAAAGCATCCACTTCTCAGATCACGTCATAACGAGAAGTACTGGAATCACACACCCTATCTCGGCCTCGGACCATCTGCGCACTCGTTTCTACAGGGCCGCAGATGGTGGAATCATCGATCGCTTCATAATTACATGAAAGATATCTTGGCACAGAAAAAACCCGTTGAGGATGACGAAACACTCACTATGGAACAACTTGAAACGGAAGCTCTTTTCCTCGGTCTCAGGACTTCTCGAGGAATCGAACTTAAAGAATCATGCGGATTTTACAAAGACGATCCGTCTAACAGTCTTTCTGCCGTTTTAAAAAAACTCATCGATGCCGGATTAATTACATTAGAAAGCGGCATCGTAGCTCCGACAATAAAAGGGCTTGCCGTCGGTGATAGTCTTGCCCTTTCCTTACTTCACACCATGTAGTCTTTTTTTAAGCTCATCGCGGATCGGAATATACGTTCATCGTCGCCTTGCCTGATGTAATTTTCAAACCGCTTATCCAGTCATAATTCCGCGTCTCCATGTAATCCATTATGCCCATGAGCCCTGCCTGCTTTACAGTCAGAGGTACGCCCAGGTCAATAAGGCATATCTTATATCATATTGATATCTTATGAGTGAAACTCCCCGCGGCAAGCCGCGGGGCATCTTAGCGCAGCTTGAGTTCAAGCTGCGCAGGCCCTTGCGTGATATCCCTATGATGCGAAATATACCGCTTAATCACATCACGAGTCATGCGGTCTCCTACCGTCCGCG
>JAPLJO010000067.1 GCA_026388515.1 Deltaproteobacteria bacterium
CGGCACGTATCGCCCGGGAGTCGGAGACCACGCTGATCGGCCTTCCCGAATGCAAAGTGGGCATCTTCCCCGCTGCGGGCGGCACCCAGCGCCTTCCCCGGCTCATCGGCTACGGCGCAATCGAGCTCATCCTGCGGGGAATCATGATGCCCGCCGCGAAAGCGTTCGAGAACGGTATCATCGACCGGCTCGTCCCCGCCGGCGGGAACCTCCTCGATGAGGCAAAAAAATTCCTCGCGGAGATCATCGCCGGAAAGGCGGACCTTAAGCGACCCGTTCAAGACTTTTCGCAGCTCGACGACATTATCGAAATGGCGCGGCAGGGCGTGCTCAAGGCAACGAAAGGCCGCGAGATTCCCGGCCTCATGATGGCCCTCAAGTCCATGAAGGACGGCCTCAAGGTTTCCCTCAAGGAAGGACTGGAACTCGAGAAGAAATGCTTCGTAATCGCCGGTCTTTCAAAAGAGGCAAAGGGCAGCATCAGTACCTTCTTCATCAAGACCATGACAGACAAGCCCAAGTCCATGATGGCCCGCGGATTCCAGCCGAAAACCCTGAAAAAGGCGGTGGTACTCGGGTACGGTACCATGGGGCGCGGCATCGTCATCGAAATACTGAGACGCATGCAGATACCCGTCGTCGTGAAGGACATCCCCGAGGCGCTCCAGCCGGGCACTGACTTCATCCGGAAGACACTCACCACCATGTTCGAGAGAAAACGGATCAAAGTCCCACCGGACGAACTGATGAAGCTTATCACGGTCACGTCGGACTACACCGATGACTTCAAGGATGTCGATATCGTCGTCGAGGCGGTATTTGAAGACATCAAGGTCAAGGAAACGGTTTATCAGGAACTCTGCAGGGTGGTGAAGGACGACTGCATCATCGCGAGCAATACCTCATCCATTCCCATTACATCCATGTCAAAGTATGTGAAAAACCCCGGACGGTTCGGGGGGCTCCACTTCTTCTCGCCGGTGTGGCTGATGGAACTTGTGGAAATCATCAAAGGCGAACAGACAGCGAAGGAGACGGTGGACAATCTCCTCAACTTCGTCGCCTCCATCAGGAAACGCCCCATCATCTGCAACGACAACCCGGGATTCGTGGTAAACGCCCTTCTCTTCCCCTACCTGGTGAATGCGCTCCAGTATGCGGAAGAGGGAAATCCTATTGAAAATGTGGACAAGGCGATGACGAAGTTCGGGATGCCCGTGGGGCCGATTCGGCTCGTTGATGAAGTCGGCATCGATGTCCCTTACAAGGCGCTCAAGGGCATGGGTGTCGTGCAAGAGACTCTTGCCAATGTGGTGAATGCGGGCCGCACGGGCCTTAAGAAATCGGGAAAAGGGTTTTTCCTGAAAGACGGCACCGTGGACCCGGAAGTGCTCTCCCTCATCGCATCGCGTCCCCGCAAGGAGAGGACCGACGAGGAAATCCAGACGGGGCTACTCATCGCCATGGTGCAGGTGGGGAAAGATCTTCTGGACCGGAAGGTCATCGACGACGTGCGCATGATCGACGTCGGCATGATATGGGGGACGGGATTCCCGCCTGAAATGGGCGGCCCCATGAAATGGGCGGACTTGACCGGACTCAGCAAAAAGCTCTTCGGAAAGAATTTCTATTGATAAGAGAGCCCGCCTTTTGAGATTACCGAGAGGCGTCGTATTTGAAGTAAAGGGCCGGTCCACGCGTCGGCCCTTTTTTATGGTGTTCAATAAGAAGGATACTAAGACAGGTGCATCCGGGTGCACCCGCTATTCAATAGAAGGTCAATTGTATGGATGGAATTTATCGAGGTAAAAAATGGTGGAGATGAGGGGGATCGAACCCCTGACCTCGGCGTTGCGAACGCCGCGCTCTCCCAGCTGAGCTACATCCCCACGTCATGTGAATTAACGGCGTGTGATTACCTTATGACCGGTCGCCGTGTCAAGCAATTGTTACGCCGCCGGCGATTCCATTCATCACTCCGAAAAGACACCCTGCGCGCACGCCTCTTCCCATGTCCGACGGGCCTTATCATCCATTCCTGCTTCTTCACATAGCGCCATGAGGCTTCTGTAGTAAAAGGGATTTTTCGGCTCCGCCTCGATGGCTTTCTCAAAAGCCAAAGCCGCCTCCCGGAAGTGGCGGTCTTTGCGGAGACTGTTGCCGAGTCTGTTGTAAAAGGCCCCTCGCGAGGCCGGATTGATCGACGCGGCATATTCATACGATCTTTCGGCTTCCTCAATCCTTCCCTGCTTTATATAGACATCACCGAGAGTGCAGTGAAGTAGAGGCTCGCGGTCCGAAAGCCGAAGGGATTTCATGAGCGCACCCTCGGCACGTCCCGCTTCGCCCGCCTCCATGAGAACGCAGCCGAGCCGGTGATAGAATGACGCGGCCCCCGGGGGATCAATTGCCGCCGCTTTATCATAGGCTGCTTCGGCTTTTCCTGTTTCACCCGAAATAACAAGAACATCGCCGAGGGCGCACCAGTATACCGCCCCGTCCGGTTCCATGGTTATGAGCTTCTCAAACACCTCTATCGCCTGTACCGTTTTCCCCGCCTTCGAGCAGGCATCTCCCAGTGTAAAAAGAAGTGCGACATCATCGGGCTGCGCTGCCACAGCACGTTCGCAGAGACGTATAAGCCTGTCATACTCACCCTCGCTCCGGAAGACCCGCACCAGTTCGTCAAAGGCAAAACCCGTAAAGACGGGATTGGCAAGTTCTTTTTCCACGAGGATTTCAAAACAGTCCACCGCCTCGGCACGCTTGCCGCCGTCACGGTACGCCCAGGCAAGGGCAATCAGCACCGAATCGTCATCGGGCCGCAAGTCACGCAACTGTGTGTAGAGTCTTGTTGCCTCGTCGTACCGTCCCTCGCGCGCGCAGGCATCGGCAAGGTCAAAGAGGGCATGTGGTGTGGTATCCTTTTTCATGACGAAACCATTGACGCTCATTCATACTGAAAGATTTAAAATTCATCCATATAAATCTGACCGGAATGCACGCCGGAAAATGGCGGAACTTAAGCAAAATGTATGGTACATGGCATAGAAACACAGGGGATGCCCGTCGGAATTACAGGATTTTCCGTACTTCACGCAAAAGTATTATGTATCCTGCCGTGCATCTCGAGGCAACGACCATCCGGCACACAATACCCGTGAAGGAGATTTTACCATGACGAAGAAAAAACGAATTATTGTGATAGGCGGTTCCGCGGCCGGCCCGAAGGCTGCCGCCAAAGCGAGAAGGATAGACAGCGATGCAGAGGTCGTGATCATGCAGAAGGACCCTGATCTCTCCATGGCCTCCTGCGGCTATCCTTATTATGTCGGCGGGTACTTCGATGATCGAAACATGCTCTTGAGCGCACCCACCGGCGTGACGAGAAACCCCCAGTTCTACCTCAATGCAAAGGCAATCGATGCCAGAACAAATACGGAAGTGACGAACATCGACAGAAAAGAACATACGGTATCCTTCAGAAACCTGAATACCGGCGAGACCGGAACGCTTGGATACGACACACTTATCATCGCCACCGGATCCATTCCCCAGGTGCCGCACGTTCCGGGGACGGAACTCGAGGGCATAACCCCATTGCAGTCCATGAAGGATGCCGATTTTCTAAGGAAGGTCAGGGATGAACACAGGATAAAGAAAGCGGTGGTCATCGGGGGAGGATTAATCGGAATCGAAACCTGTGAAGCCCTTCAGCTCGCGGGCATCGAAATCACGGTCATCGAACTCCTGCCGCAGCTTCTCGCGTTCCTTGACTGGGAACTGGCCAAGCTTGTTGAAAATCATGTGCGGAGCAAAGCGGCGAATGTCATCACCGGCAACGGCATCGCGGCGTTTCTTGGGGAAAAAGGAAAGCTGACCGGGGTGAAACTCCAGAATGGAACGGAACTGCCGTGTGAACTCGCAGTGGTGGCCATAGGCGTGAGGCCCAATGTCCGGCTTGCGCGGGAGGCGGGACTGAAGATAGGGGAAACAGGCGGCATAGAGGTCAATGAATATCTACAGACCTCAGACCCCGACATTTATGCGGCGGGAGACTGCATCGAGACGGTACACCGTATCACGGGCAAGAAGGTTCATGCCCCCTACGGCGACCTGGCAAACCTCCAAGGCCGGGTAGCCGGCGAGAATGCGGCGTCAGGCAATGCCGTTACCTTCCCGGGCACGATCCAGACGGGAATCTGCAAAGTCTTCGATTATGCTGCCGGGACGACGGGGCTCTCTGAAAGCGGGGCACGGAAACTGGGGTACACGGACATCATAACGGTAATCAATGCAAGCCCCGATAAACCGGTGTATATGAACGGTCTTCTCCTGGTGACGAAACTGGTGGCCGAGAAAACGACCGGCAGGATCCTCGGCGCACAATGTATCGGGCCGGGAAATGTAAGCAAGCAGGTGGCGCAGTGGGCAATGGCGATCCAGGGCGGCCTCTCCGTTGAGGACATCGTCAATTCCGATCTCCCTTACGCCCCGCCTTTTTCTCTTGCCATCGACCATTTCATTGCAACAGCCCACATTATGCAGAATAAAATTAAAGGCAGGCTGAAGGGCATCTCTTCAATGGCGGCCAAGAAGAAGCTTGATAATCATGAAAATCCCTTTTTCCTCGACGTTCGAGGCCCCGATGAATTTGAACAGATGCGCTTGGGTATCGGGGAGACGCTCATTCCGCTGGGTGCACTTCGTAAACGTCTGAATGAACTGCCCGAAGATAAAGACAGGGAGATCATCTGTTACTGCAAGATTTCGCTCAGGGGGTACGAGGCTGCCCTAGTGCTGGAAGCACACGGCTGGAGGAATGTGAAGGTTTTGGAAGGCGGCATAGTGGCCTGGCCCTATGCACGGGAGAAATAGGAGAACCCGTAGCAGAAGTTAAAGATATTTCTTCGTGATAACAACGCATTATTATTTGTTGATTTATGCATAGTATGTCGAAAATATGTCGACATACTATGTTAATATATGCTATATTACCCGCACATCAGCTTTGAAGAATGGTTGCATCATCATGATCGAAGAATTGAGAAAGCGAATACCCGGCGAGGAATTTGATTACCAGATCCTCATTGACAGCCTGAAAAAGTATGAACGGCCCCGGGATAAAATCACGAGTCTCCTGAGAAACGGGATCATCCGCGTCAAGAAAGGTATCTATGTCTTTGGAGAAAAGTATTCACGGCAGCCCTTTTCGAGGGAAGTGCTCGCGAACATGATTTACGGACCATCATATATTTCCCTTGAGTATGCCCTTCATTACCACGGCCTGATCCCGGAACGTGTTGAGGCGGTGACGTCTGCAGCGTGCGGACGCAGCAGAAAGTTCTACACTCCTGTCGGTCTTTTTATCTATCGGATGATTCCGCTGAAGGCATACCATACTGGCATGGATCAGGTGAAACTCGATGATGGGCGGACATTTCTGATTGCCACTCGCGAAAAGGCACTGGCCGATAAGATTTATATCGATAGAGGCACTGGTATCCGTACCCAGAATGATTTAAATTCTTACCTTCTGGACAATCTGCGCATTGATTATGAAAACCTGAAAGCACTGAATCCTGATATGCTGCAAACCATTGCCGAAAATTACCGCTCCAGAAAAATACACCTTATGTCGCTGCTGGTTCGCCGGATGAAAAAAAGGGGCGATTGATGTGAACGAAGTGGTAATGCAAATGCTGGCTCAGTATGAGTGCCGGCGGGTTGAGGACTATGCGAGGGCGCTGCGGGAAATTCTGCAGGAAATCGCCCTCCTCGGTCTCTGGCGAGGCAGATTTTTTGACAGGGCCGCTTTTTACGGCGGTACGGCGCTGCGGATTCTTTATGGCATCGACCGTTATTCCGAGGATTTTGACTTTCCCCTGCTTGAACCGACGCCCGGATTCGATGGTTCCCGCTATATCGAGTCACTGCAGAAATAGATCCGGTCTTTTGGATTTGAGGTTGCCATATCGCACAAAGAAAAAAACATTGACAGCCCGATCTACTCACTTGTGTTGATAGCTGACTCCCTGAAGCATCTCTTAGCCATGGGAAACGCACAGGAGGTTGCCCGGCAGATACCCCGGGGACAGGCCATCAGAATCAAGATTGAAATTGATACCAATCCTCCGCCGGGGTTTGATACGGAAACCAGATTTCTTCTTCAGCCAATCTCCTTTTCCGTCAGAGTCTTTGAACTGCCGGATCTCTTCGCCGGGAAGATGCACGCCATTCTATGCAGACAATGGAAGCAAAGGGTCAAGGGCAGAGACTGGTACGATCTGGTCTGGTATGCCGCCAACCATCCGCGGCTTCACCTCAGCCACCTGGAACAGAGGATGATCCAGAGTGGTCATCTTAAAAGCAAGGAACGACTGACACCGGAAGTATTTTCAACCCTAGCATCAACGGCAATTGACAGGCTGGACGTACGGCAGGCAAGAAAAGAAGTAGAACCGTTCGTAAAGAATCCGGAAGCACTGGAAATCTGGTCAAAGGAATTCTTTCATGATGTCATTAACAGAATCGTAGTTGAATGAGACAGCCGTGATAGTACAATCACGAACTGGAGAGATGCTATCATCTCTTGAAATAAAAAAGGGGGCTGGATCGACACAGTCCCCCTAATTTTTGGTGCCGGAGCCCGGAATCGAACCGGGATGTCCTTGCGAACGGGGGATTTTGAGTCGTAACTTGGTTACTTTTGGTTTTATTGGTTTATTTTAGGTTAAGACAGTTACATTTTAGTTACAGTGATGTCAAAATATCAGAGGAAGATTTTCAACCACCAGCACTTCAACTCAATCTGGACGTTATTATCCATATCGCATCGAAGATCTTTTACATTGAACGAAGAAAAACGAATCATTTTTCTCAGTTTAAATAGTCCAAGAATTGAAAAACACCCAATTCGTAATACTAGAAAAGCTTTAATATGACGTGACCACAGGCTGGAGTATAAAGGTTGTATTTATCTGGTTTTATGTATATACTATGTTCGGAAAAAGAGTGCACCTCATCCACAAACTAATACGGTTACTCAAGGTCAAGTTAGTCAACAATAGGATTTGGCAGACTAGAAACTAAATTTTAAATATTAACATTTCAACACGCGCAAATACTGATAATATTAAAACAGCTTATATGCCTATGTTTATAAAGTGTCTGCTAGAAAACTGGGAAGTTAAAACGTGTGATGATCTTCACAAAAAAATTGTGAAATTCTTCATTGGTAAATCTGTATAAAGAAATTGATAATATGCATGAGAGATTGACAAGAATTTTTTCGTGTAT
>JAPLJO010000047.1 GCA_026388515.1 Deltaproteobacteria bacterium
TATCTCGATAATGACTTTGTGGAGGCGTTTGACTATCAAATGCCCTCTGAAACCTGGTAAAAAAACACGTTGGGTAACCCATGTCGTGACACTTTTTACTGTTAAACGCGGGTAACCTATGTGATGACACTTGGCAGTTATTAGCTAAGCCTGTATTTACCTCTTGTGATAAAATCCAAATAACCTTTATCCCTCAAAAATTGTAACTGTTGTCGAATTTTGTCTTTAATATGTCTATTGTTTGGATGTTTTTGTTCTAATTGTTTTTCAAAAGCATAAACTTCATTAAGAGAAAATTCTCCTTTGCCAATTTTATCTATGCAATTCATAATGTCCAAAATCCAGCCTTTTGCAGCAACTTCTTTTTCCTCTCTTAAAAAGAGTGTTTTGCGCCAATTCTCTAAAATTTGCTCTCTCGATTCAACCTTTCCCTTTTTTATATAGAATATTTTCCCTACCAAGGGAATGTCTTTTAGCAAAATATTACAACCGACCCAGCCTGAGCGCCTTGCGGTTTCCGATAGCGGCTTTCTTTGCTCAATAATTTCTGGAACAAAAAAATGTTTTGGAACAACAAAGAAATTTTGTATTTCAAAACTTCGTAAATCATAATTAAGCAAAAAGAGGTTTGGGTTATTATCGCTTCTTAGTCTTTCAAGCATGGTTCGATATGCACCATCAACAATTTTCATTCCGATAGAATCTTTTTTGCTTTTTAGTTCATACTCTTCACGGCATTTCGGACAATAGAAATCTGCAACAGGTCTCCCTTTTTGAAATTGGCTTAAACTTGATCCGCAATTTGGACAAAACGCTTCATTATCGACCCAAGCTTCGGTAAAAACTCGACTTTTTTGTGAAGCACTGTGATATCTTTCCGCAATTTTTATATCAAAGCGTATTTGCATACTCTATTAATTTACCAGCGTGTAGATTGACTCTACTAAATCTTTGTAAATCTGTTTATGGGTAATCTACCACAAAGGAGGGGCAGCGAATATCATATCAAATCTGCCATCGAGATATTTACTACTCACCATATCCATGAATTCTATGCAGTTGGCATGGTAGAGCCATACACCGAATTCATCGTTTCGGAAGATACACTGATTGGGCGAGTATTCGGAACTCTCCATGACCATCAAATATTCTTTTTTTTCATATTAGTCTCTATTTGTGTTGGTCTAACAATAATTAGATTGATCCGCATAAGACGCGGAACATTGATTTCTTGTCCGTATAAAACTTCCCTATAAAACATGAATCCGTCACGAATAGTAAAACAACACAGAAAAAATCCCCCATCGAAAGGCATTCATAAGAAAACACTTTTAAGTATGGTTGTCAATGATTTTCACAACGAAGATTTAAAGTTGTAATCGAATACATCCAATGACGAGCATTTAATTTAGTAGTAGGTGAAGTGAATTAGACAATATTTTCTGACAATGCATGTCAAATCAAATCTAAAATAACGAATGTAATCCCCTCCTTTAATCCTTAATCCCGGCTCCCCCAACTACCCCTCACCATGCATGACACATAGTGATCTTCGCCGACCTTCTCAAGTCCTGGTTCGAGGTTTCTGCACCGCGTTTCCGCGATATAGCACCGGGGATGAAAGTTGCACCCCGGCGGCGGATTGAAGGCGCTGGGAATTTCTCCCTTCGGCATCGGGTGCGTTCTCCTGAACCTGGGGTCGGGGACCGGAACGGCATCGAGGAGCGTTTCGGTGTAGGGATGCACGGGACGGGAAAAGACTTCCTTCAAAGGTCCGATCTCAACGATTTTCCCGAGGTACATGATGGCAATCCTGTCGCAGATGTACTTGCACGTGGCGAGATCGTGGGTGATGAAGAGATAGGTGAGGTCAAACTCCCTTTTCAGCTTCATCATGAGCTCCAGTATCATTGCACGCACGGAGACATCGGCCATGGCGATGGGTTCATCGGCGATGACGAAATCGGGATTGGTCACCAGCGCCCGGGCGATGACCACGCGCTGGCGCTGCCCCCCTGAAAGCTGGTGAGGATACTTGCGGTAGAGAAACGGCGCCGGTGAGAGCCCCACCTTTTCCATGATGGAAAGGCATATCTCCTTCGACGTCTTGGCATCGGCGAGATGGTGAATCGCAAGGGGGTGTCCGATGGCCTTCCCGATGGACATCCGCGGAGAGAGCGAGGCGTAAGGGTCCTGGAAAATTATCTGCATCCGTTCCCGGAGCTCTTCCATATCCTTTTTCGAGTAGGATATGACGGATCTCCCCCGGTAGAGCACTTCGCCCCCGGTCGCCGGGAGAAGCCCGAGGATGAGTCTCCCCGTGGTCGTCTTGCCGGAACCGCTCTCGCCCACGAGCCCGAGCACCTCGCCCTTCATTATGGAGAAGGATACGTTGTCCACGGCCTTCACGAACCGGTGCTCCCTGACAAGCAGCCTGTCGAAGAATCCCTTTTCAAGGGGGAAATGCTTTTTCAAATTTCTGACCGTGACCAGTTCTTCCCGCATTGTCTCACCTGTAGAGCCAGCAGTTGACCTGATGCCCGTTGACCGCCGCCGTCTTCGGCCATTCCTCGCTGCAGACATCCATGGCGCGGGGACACCGCGGATGAAACACGCAGCCCGACGGCGGGCTCACGAGATCGGGCAGGCTGCCCCGCATGAGCTTGAGCTCCGGCTCATCGAGCTTGATATTGGGTATGGAAGCGAGGAGTCCCTGCGTGTAGGGATGAAGCGGCTCGTCGAATATGGTCTGGGCGGGTCCCACTTCCACGATGGTGCCGCAGTACATGACGCTGATCCTGTCCGCCAGCTGGGCCACATTCCCGAGGTTGTGCGTAATCAGCATGATGCTAAGATTGAACCGTTTCCTGAGATCATCGAGAAGGTCGAGAAACTGGGCTTCCACGATGACATCGAGGGCGGTGGTGGGCTCGTCGGCGATGAGGAGATCCGGGTTTAGTATGAGCCCGAGCCCGATCATGATGCGCTGGCGCATGCCTCCCGACATCTGGTGGGGGTACTCGTGCAGCCGCTCAGGGGAGATACCCAGGCTCGAAAGCATCCGCTCGGCGCGGGCAAGCGCCTCCTTCGTTTCAATCCTCTTCTCGTGGGTCCGGAGTGTCTCGATGAAATGCTCCTTTATGCTGAAGAGCGGGTTCAGCGAGGTGAGGGGGTCCTGGAATATCATGGCGATCCTGCCGCCCCGGAGCGCGAGAATTTCCTTTGCGCCCATCCGGACGATATCCTCGCCGTGGTAGAGAATCTTCCCCTCCACAATCCTGCCGGGCGGGCGGAGCAGCCTCAGAATCGAAAGGCCGAGCGTGGATTTCCCGCACCCCGATTCCCCCACGAGGCCCATGACTTCCCCCTCCTCAATGGTGAGATTCGCACCCTCCACGGCGCGCACCGTCCCGATATTGATGGGAAAGTGAACCCGCAGGTCTTCGATATGGAGAATTCGTGCCACTCTCTACCGCTCCAGAAGCCGGGGATTTAATATTTCCGCGAGCCCCTCGCCGAGCATGGTGAACCCCAGGGCAAGCAGCGATATCATCATGCCGGGAAAGGTAATCAGCCACCACTGGCCGGAGGGCAGATACTTCTTGCCCATGGCAAGGTCCATCCCCCAGTCAACGATGGAGGGAGGAAGGCCGAGACCGAGGTAGGTGAGCGCTGCTTCGATCATGATGGCGTCGGCCACATTCAGCGTGAAGACGACCACCGTGGTGGCAATCACGTTGGGAAAGATATACTTCCAGAGTATCGTCGTGCCGGAGGCGCCGATGGCCCGGGCCGCTTCCACGTACAGCTCCTGCTTGATGGCAAGTGTCTGGCCGCGGACCAGGCGGAAATACGTCGGTATGTAGATGACCGCCACGGCAAGGGTGATATTGATGATGCCGGGGCCGAACATGGCGGCGAAGGCAATCGCAAGAATGAGTCCCGGAAAGACATACACGGAATCCATGATAAGCGAAAGAATTCTGTCGAGGATGCCACCGGAATATCCGGAAAGAAGCCCCAGGGTGATGCCCACGAGCGACGAGAGCAGCGCGGCCAGCACGGAAACCCCCAGGATGGTCCGTGAACCGTACACAATCCTCGACCAGACGTCACGTTTCAGGTTGTCCGTACCCATAAGATGCGCGCCGCCGGGGGATGCGAGCTGGGGTCCCGTATCCTGCTGGTGGGGGTTGAAGGGTGCGAGCGTTCCCGGGAAGAGCGCCATAAAGAGTATGGCCGCAATGATGCAGGCGCCGGCACACAGTATCCACCACTCCACGCCGTATTTTTTCCCCATCCGGGCAGCCGGTGCGAATATCCGGGCAAGCGCCCTGGCCGGTGAATAGTTCATCGTTGCTCCTAATAGCGAATCCGCGGGTCCACCATCGCGTAGATGATGTCCACGACAAGCGACACCATGGCGACAAAGAGGGCGTAGACGATGATCACCCCCTGGATGGTGGGATAATCCCGGAGATAAATCCTCTCCAAGAGAAGTCGGCCCATGCCGGGCCAGGAAAACGTCGTCTCCGTCAGAATGGCTCCCGCCATGAGAAGCGCCACCTGCAGCCCCATCATGGTAAGTATCGGTATCATCGCGTTTTTCAGGGCATGCCGGTAGACTATTTTTGTATGAGTGATGCCGCGCGCCTCGGCGGCGACGATGTAATCCGCCTTGAGGACGTCCAGCATGTTGGCCCGCGTGAGGCGCACGAATATACCGGAGAGCGTGAGCCCCAGGGTGAAGGCGGGAAGCACGAGGTGGTGCATCACATCGCCGAAAGCCGCGTAATTTCCGGCGCGCAGGGTATCGATGACATAGAAGCCCGATTGCTCGAACGTGGACGACAGTATTCGGGAGCCGGTGCGTCCGGCGATGGGAAAGATGTCGAGCCAGATACCGAAAATGAGCTGGAGCATCAGACCCAGCCAGTACACGGGAATGCAGTATATGACGATGCCGTACAGGCGTATCATCGAATCCCGGAATTCCCGCCGATGGTCGGCGGCATAGGCGCCGAGAAACACGCCCACGACGAGGGTGATTATCATGGCGAAGAATGTGAGCTCGATGGTGGCGGGCATCTTCTCGATAATGGCATCGGTGACCCCCTGCTGAAAGACCATTGAATCGCCCAGATCCAAGCGCGCGACCTGCCAGAGGTAGTCCACGTACTGAACGGCGAGCGGTCGATTAAGCCCCAGCTCTTCCTTCTTCTGCTCAATGACCCTCTCCGGCGCGTGACCGCCCAGCATGGAAGAAACCGGGTCGCCGGGCATGACCCGGAGCACTACAAAGACGATGGAAAGCAGAATCAGCACCATGGGAATGGTGAGGAGCGTTCTCGTCACAATGTAGCGAACCAGATTTTTCATACTTTTCCGTCACGGATCGGCATCGTGTACATCAAAAAAGAGCCGGGCTCATGGAAGTGAAGCCCGGCTCTTGCGGAATCAACTCATCATTATTTTTCCTTGTTGATCGGACCGTAATTGAACTGCAGCGTGGGCGAAAGCAGTATCCCGCGGACATTCTTCTGGGCGAAGATATAAAGCGATCCCTGGAACACGGGCGCTGTGGGGATTTCATCGGTCCACATCTGCTGGATTTCTTCGTAGAGGGCCGTGCGCTTCTTCATATCGGTCTCGGTCTGACCCTCGGCGAATTTCTTGTCCCACAGCGGATCGGAGAAGTAGATGCCCATTCCTCTCGATCCCTCGGTCCCGGCAAAGGCAGCCGTGTAGTTATCGGGGTCGATATAATCGGGATACCAGCCGAGCATATAGGTGGGCATGACCTTGTTTTTCCAGTTGTCCTTGTAGGTCGCCCATTCGGCGGACTTTACGTCAACCGTCATCATGCCCGTTTTTTCAAGCTGTTCCTTGAGCACTGCGGCGAGATCAACTTCGGTATCGCCGTAGTGGGTCGGCGTGTACCAGAGCTGGACATTGAACTTCTTGGTCTCGCTGAATCCCTGGGAACTCAGGAGCTGGCGCGCCTTCTCGATGTTGCCGTCGCCGTAGACGGTCTTGAAGCCGTCGGTGTGGGACCACATTCCCCTGGGCACCATGGAATAGAGGGGCGCATTCTGACCAAGGAACACCTTGTCGAGGAGCGCCGGCCTGTCAATCGCTGCGGTGACAGCCTGGCGAAGCACCTTATTGTTGAAGGGAGGGCTGTCACAGAGGAAGCAGAGATACCTGATGTACGGACCCTGGCCCTTGATGGTCTGATACTTGCCCGACTGTTCCAGGTCCTTGATATCGGAGGGATTGAGCGTCTTGAAGGCAAAGTCGATTTCCCCTTTTTCAAGGGCGAGCCGCATCGTTGTCGCATCGGCGAAATAGCGGATCATGATTTTGTCGTTCTTCGGTTTCTCACCGTAGAATCCGGGATTCACCTCAAGGACAACCTCCTGGTCTCTCTTGAATGTTGCCGCCCGGTACGGTCCCAGTCCCACCAGCTTTTTCCCCTTGAGCTCCGACGGGTCGCGGACTATCTTGTCCTTCGGATACACCTTGGGGTTGACGGGATAATAGGGGGGCGAGGCGACGAGCGAGGGGAAGTACGCGACAGGATTTTTCAGGATGAATTTTACTTTGTACTTGTCCACCTTCTCCACCTTCTCGACAAAATCGGTGACCAGCCACGCAGGGTCTCCCTTGAGCGCCATGACACGCTCGATGGACCACTTCACCACATCGGCATCAAAGGGGGTGCCGTCGGTGAATTTCAGCCCTTTTCTCAGAGTAAAGATGTACTCCTTGCCGTCGGGGCTGATTGCGTAAGATTCCGCGAGCCCGGGAACAAGATAGGTTTCCCCCGCCGGATAGCTGAGAAGTCCCTGATAGACGTTGTAAAAAAGTTCCCATGTGTGGAAGTCATAGGCACTCGCCGGGTCCATGTCGGTGATTTTCTCAGTCGTCCCGTACACAATGGTGTCCTTGGCGGCGAAACCGCCCGCGGGAAGGAACACGAGCGCAAGTGCTACACATACCAAAACCGCAAATTTCAAACGCTTCATACTTTCATCCTCCTCCCGTTACGTAAAAATACATGTCAAAAACTTTTCCACCGGTCTCCGGACATGAAAAACCATCCGGACCCGGACACCCCTGTATGTGACCTATTTCTAATGTATGTCATGATTATCGGGAGACAACGAAAGACATCATATCTACGGCACGTCAGGTGGAGATGAATCCTGACCACCGCACCAGTTAACTGTATATGTACCCGATGGAAGGTATATGTCAAGCACCATTTTGGGAATTCGCGAATGGGGATTATGAGCGGAATAGATACAACGTTTCCACCTCCCCGCTCACCACTCACCAATTGCTTTTCCCGGAATGTGAATTGCGTCTCACTCCGTGAAAATATCCTTGATTATCAATCCCGTCTGGTATAGGGTATGGCCATTCTTGACAATTTTAGGGTTCACTGAAACGTAAACAATTTCAAAACCGGTTGAGGTGCACCATGAAAAAGCTTGCCACCATCGTGATTGCAGTATGTGTATGTCTCATGTCATCCCATCTTATGGCGGCGGATACCGCCCGGGGATGGATAGAAAAAGGCATGTACTACGAACGTCAATCGGTCTATCTTGAAGCAATCAACGCCTACAGCGAAGCCATCAACGTCGAGCCGGGCAATGCCGAGGCATATTTCAGACGCGGTACGGTGAATGCGCTTCTGAAACCGTCAAACAGCAGAGAGGCGGTCGATGATTTCACTAAGGTCATCGAACTCGACCCCGAAAACGCCGAGGCATACTACCAGCGCGGCCTTCTGAACGCCTTCCTTATCAATAACGAGCAGGCTCTCGCCGACATGAAAACCGCCGCGGCTCTGGGGCACGCGGGCGCCAGGTTCTGGCTCAATCCCCAGCAGCTCGCCACCGTGCAGCAGCAGCTCAAATTCATCGACCTCGCCCCCTATCTCAGTGCACACAAGGAACCGGTGGTACACTTCGACTTCGACTCCGCCGAGCTGAAAGAAGGCTATTACCCGCTGCTCAGTGAAGTGGGAGCGGTGCTCGCCACCAAGCTCCCCGACGCGGTCATCGTTCTTATGGGGCACACGGACAACACGGGAGCGGAAACGTACAACGACGCCCTTTCAATGAAGAGGGCTGAAACGGTCAAAATGAACCTTCTCGAAGCCCACGGCATTCCCGCACACCGTGTCGTGATGAGGGGATTCGGTGAAACAAGCCCCATCGCCTCGAATGAGACGGAAGAGGGAAAGGCCCTTAACCGCCGGGTGGAAATCGTGGCGGCGGTGCGCTGACGGGTATCCTGCTTCCCTCTCCGGCAGCAGAAACCCTATGACGAAAAGGTAAGCTTTGTCCCGCTCATGTTCAGAATGAACTGGGCGGGCATTTCTTTTTCTATCGCCATTATCGCCTTCCGGCCCGTGCAGTGACAGGGCACGATATACTCAGGCCCGATTTTCTTCAATTCCTCCGTGGTCCTTCCGATAATCGCCTCGAACAGCGGTCCCGAAAGATGAAATCCCCCGATGATGGCGTGAACTTTTTCAACCCCCGTTATGCGTTTCGCGAAGGACACGGAATTCACGATGCCTGCATGAGCGCAGCCGGAAATAATCACCAGTCCCTTTCCTTTAAGATGAATCGCCAGTGCCGTGTCATCCTCGATGGGATCCCATTTCTCCGTGCCCCCCTCCTCATAGTGGGCGATGGGAAACCCCTTTTCAAAGTCGCTCACACGCTCTATCTTCCCGAGGAAAAGGACATCACCCCCCAGAATCGGCAGGGGTTGCGAGGTTTCCACGATACGGACTCCCAGGTGCTCAATTTCTTCCCTGGTGATTTTGGGAAAATATATTTTCATTTCCTCGCTGAACTTCAGATAGCGGGGGCTCTTGAAAACGTCCGGGTGAACCACCAGTTCGATGCCCTTCTTTCCTATAAGCTTCACCGCCTCGGCAAAACCGCCGAAGTGATCGCTGTGACCATGGGAGAGCGCCAGGACATCCACATTCTGCATCGGCACATTGAGAGAGCGTGCATTGAAGGCAACCCCCCCGGCGGAGAAACCGAAATCGAGAAGGACCGTACCGGCAGCACCGTTCTTCGTCGTCGTCACGAACGCGGAGAAACCATGTTCCGCCTGGACTGAGCGCCTTATTTCGCCCCCGTCGAGCGGCATGGCGCGCTGGACAACGGCTGAATGGTCCATGGCGGTAAGCTCCACATAATTGTCCTGCAGCATCAGGATTTCCACTTTATCCACTTCATTCAGCTTCACATGATCTCCCATCTGGTACCTCCCTGTTATTCTTTATCCTTATCCTTGAAGAAGCACGGCCGCCTTCTCTTACCCTTTTCATGAAAATTTCTCAACCGCTCATACACGAAGCATCATGCACCGTTCCATTCACGCGGTGTACATGATTGATCCTTGATTTGACTGTTGAAACTTACTATACTGCGCGCACCGTACGGCATCGCAGAAACACGCGGCACAGACGCGGCGGCAATTCCACGGCGCATCCTTACGAAGCACCTGCTGCTATGCGTCCCGGACCGGACGGAACGGGAGAACAACCGGGGGTGTGCCCGATGCAGTATCTCAAAAAACTTATTCGTGATTATCTCGCGCTCGCGAAGAGCGATATCAGCAGCATCCGCCTCAAGGAACTTTCCCGGGGACAATTGTTTTTCATACGGCCCATCAAGATCGTGTATCTCGCGGCTCGCCGGTTTTTTGAAGACAAATGCCCGCTCCGCGCATCGGCCCTCACCTACTATACACTCATATCAATCGTTCCCGTCGTGGCCACGGCATTCGGCATCGCCAAGGGATTCGGCCTCGAAAACAATCTCGAAGGGCTGCTGCGTCAGAAAATTATCGGCCACGACGAGGTTCTGAACAAGATTATTTCCTTCTCGCATTCACTTCTCGACGCCACGCGGGGAGGAGTCCTGACGGGCGTCGGCGTGGTCATTCTCCTCTGGTCCGCCATCAGCATCCTCAACCACATTGAAGAATCCTTCGATGATATCTGGGGAGTGAAGGAACAGCGCCCCCTGGGGAAAAAATTCAGTGATTATCTTTCACTGATGTTCATATGCCCCGTGGTGCTCATCGTGGCAACGAGCCTCACGGTTTCCCTTACGACACACATCCCCCTGCTCATGAAAGACAGCGCCTTTTTCGGCGTGCTCAATCCCCTTGTCACCTTCCTCGTGAAGCTGCTTCCCTATGCACTGGTGTGGGCGCTCTTTGTGTTCGTGTACATATTCATGCCCCACACCAAGGTTACCTTTTCGGCCGGCCTCGTCGCGGGGGTCATTGCGGGCACGATTTACCAGGTGGCGCAGTGGGGATACATCGTGTTCCAGATAGCCTCGGTGAGGTATAATACCGTATACGGAAGTTTCGCGGCACTGCCGCTTTTTCTCATATGGCTCCAGCTCAGCTGGCTTATCGTGCTTTTCGGGGCGGAACTCTCCTACGCCTATCAGAATATCGACACCTACGAATACGAAGGGGAATCCTGGCGCGTGAATCATTATTACAGGAAGCTCTTCGCACTGGAGATTACCCACCTCCTGGTGAAAAACTTCGCACGGGGGGACATCCCTCTCACCGCGACACAGATAGCGCATGCACTGGACATTCCCATTCCTCTCGTCAACGAGATACTCGGCGACCTCCTGGAATGCCGCCTCGTTTCCAAAGTGAAGACGGAAAAATACTGGGGACACGCCTACCAGCCCGCACGGGACATCGGCACACTCACCATCGGACGCGTCATCGATTCCATGGAAAAGGCGGGCAGCGATTCGATAATACTCGCGGATACACCGGAACTTCAGACATTAGCCGCATCGCTTCATTCGTTCGGAGAGATTATAGATGTCTCACCTTCCAACAAGCTCCTGAAAGACCTGTAGCGACCGCCGCATTATCGCTCATTAGTTACGATACATTGCCATTCCACAGCAACTTCCCTGCACTGAATAATCCGCCGTCGTCAATGCCGTGAAGTATCACCAATAATTCTGGTGGCACAAATATTTACTTTGTGCTACCCATACTTCATCTCCCACGGGAAAAGGATGAATATACCATGCATATGGCAGATGCGCTTATTTCCCCCGCGGTCGGCGTGACCATGTGGGCGGCCTCGGCGGGCATGATCGCCCATTGCTCGAAGAAGGTGAAGGAAGACCTCGATGAACGCAAGGTCCCCCTCATGGGGGTGCTCGGCGCCTTCGTGTTCGCGGCGATGATGATTAATTTCAGCATTCCCGCCACGGGCTCCAGCGGCCACATAGGGGGAGGAATGCTGCTGGCAATCCTGCTCGGTCCCCACGCGGCCTTTCTTGTCATTGCTTCGGTCCTTGTCGTTCAGGCGCTTTTTTTCGCCGACGGCGGACTGCTGGCGCTCGGATGCAATATCTTCAACCTCGGTTTCTTTCCGGCGTTCATTGCCTATCCGTTTCTATTCAAGAAGATCGTCGGGGATATAATCACTCCCGCGCGATTGACCGTGGGCGCCACACTCGCCGCCATCGTGAGCCTCCAGCTCGGCGCCTTCAGCGTCGTCCTTGAAACGCTTACGTCGGGGATAACTGAACTTCCCTTCACGACGTTCGTCCTCCTCATGCAGCCCATTCACCTGGCCATCGGCCTCGTCGAAGGCATTATGACGGCTGCCGTCGTGTCATTCGTGTGGAAGGCAAGTCCGCAGATCTTTGAGGGCCCGCTCACGGTGGCGCCTTCGGGAGGAGTGCCGATCCGGTATATGGCCGTCTTCCTGCTTCTCGCGGCGCTTGTGACCGGAGGGTTTCTTTCCTGGTATGCTTCGGAAAACCCCGACGGGCTTGAATGGTCCATTGCAAAAGTGACGGGGAGGGGGGAACTGGACTCCGCGGGCGGCGTCCATGACTTTATGGCCTTCATACAGGAAAAAACCGCCTTCTTCCCGGATTATTCGTTTGGAACTTCCGAGAGCGATGCGGCCGCCGCCCCACAGGATCACGAAGGAAAGCTTGGCACGTCTGTCTCGGGTATCGTGGGCGGTCTTATCACACTCGCCCTGGCATTTCTGGCAGGCTTCGTCCTGAAAAGAAGCGCTCTCAGGAAATCATGAGAGGTCTTTCAGGATTCAGGCATTCTTCCGGAGGAAAAGAAAGGATGACGGGGAGTTTTTTGATTCATGGCTGAAATTGCCGGCGCATTCAGTGACCTGAGTTATCTCGATTATCTCTCCACGAAAGAGAGCCGCATCCACCGTCTCGACCCGCGGGCGAAACTCCTTGTCGTAATGGTCTTCATAGCCTGCATCGTGTCATTTCAGAGACATTCGGTGTCGGCCCTGATTCCCTATTTTTTCTTCCCCGCCGTCATGATTGCCCTCGCCGGAATCCCCCTTCGATACCTCCTGAAAAAGTATCTCTTTCTGCTGCCCTTCGCGGTTCTTATCGGTGTTTTCAATCCCATATTCGACCACACGCCGCTCCTTACTATCGGCCCGATCACCATCTCCGGCGGCTGGGTCTCGTTCACCTCGATTATTATCAGATTCACTCTCACGGTTCTGGCGGCCTTTATTCTTATCGCCGTGACGGGGTTTAACGGTGTATGCGCGGCACTGGAGCGTTTCCATGTTCCAAAAATCTTCAGCGTCCAGCTCATGATGCTCTATCGGTATATCTTCGTGCTGTCGGGCGAGGCCATGAGGATGGTCCGGGCGCGGGACATGCGCTCTGTAGGAAAGAAGGGAACGGAAATCAACGTCTACGGCTCACTGGTCGGGCATCTCCTCCTCCGGACGTGGGACAGGGCGCAGCGTGTGCACATGGCCATGCTGTCGAGAGGATTCAACGGTGAATTCTATGTGAAGAGACCGCTCGTCCTGAAGGCTTCGGATGTCGCCTTCACCGCTCTATGGTGTTCTCTCTTCATACTCTTTCGCTTCATCAACCTGCCGGTCATGGTGGGGCATTTGATCCTGGGGGCGAACTGATGAGCCATCATATCGTGGAGGTCAAAGACCTCACCTATGTCTATCCCGATGGAACCCCCGGAATCCGTAATATTTCTTTCCGCGTCATCCACGGCGAATCCGTGGCAATCATCGGTCCCAACGGGGCGGGAAAATCCACGCTCCTGCTCCATCTCAACGGATACCTGACACCCGCATCGGGTTTTGTAAGAATCGGCGACCTGCCGCTCACCGGTGGAACGCTCCGAGAAATCAGACGCACCGTCGGCATGATTTTCCAGGACCCCGACGATCAGCTCTTCATGCCCACCATCTATGATGATGTCGCCTTCGGCCCCCACAACCTGGGCATCCCGCGGGATGAAATCGAGAGAAGGGTCCTCTCAGCGCTGTCGAGGATGGGCATCGAGCATCTCAGGGACAAGCCGCCCTACCGGCTTTCCGCCGGAGAAAAGCGGCGCGCCGCCATTGCCACGGTCCTTTCAATGATACCCGATATACTGGTCATGGACGAACCCTCCACCGGTCTTGACCCCGTGGGCCGCCGGGAGCTCATTGCACTCCTCAAAGAATTCACCCACACCAAAATTATCGCCACCCATGATCTGGACCTCGTAGCCGATCTGTGCGAGAGAACAATTGTGCTTGACGGCGGTGAGATCAGGGCAGACGGTCCCACCTCCGGGATTTTCAGGAATGAGGAACTCCTGAGAGAGTGCCACATGGAAAAACCGCTTTCCATGCAGGGGTGCCCGGTCTGCTCCCCGGCGAAATAAGGTCGTGCACGACAGCATTCCGGGCAGTGCGGGCATGCTCTTATCTTTGAATGTTTGAATTAGTCCAGATAGACACTGTCAGAACAACCGAACTCCTGAAATGTTGCACATCTAATTTTGCACGTCCATACGGTATTTCAAACAGAACTACTCGAAAAGCTGTCCACCGACACCTTAGGAATTTCACTGCAAAATCATGTGAAGAAAGGACCGTCTGCCGCAAGCAAGTCAGTAAAAGCCTCACGTATGAATACGTAATGGGAAAAAATATTTTAAACCCCCCACACCTCTTTATTAAGGCCTACTCCACTCCTGCGACATCGGCAAAGTTTTTACCAAGAAGTTTTTCTTGGACGCTGATGTCCGGGAATATACGATGAATCCTGCGCTTGATGAAGCCATAATCATATTTGTGATCGGAGCCGTGGAATCCATAGGGACCATCTGTTCCGAAGAGGAGCCGATCTACACCGAGGTAGTCTACTGCTTCCCGGGTGGCCTTTTCACTTGTATAACTCGTTTGTGAAAGATCCAGATACACGTTCTTCCGGGTTTTGATCTTCTTCCACGTATCCGCGTATCCGGGAAAGCCTGCATGCGCCAGGATGAGTTTCAGGTTCGGCACCCTTGCCAACAAAGCCTCGAAGTTGCCTTCTTCACCGAAGCCTACGTGGATGAGCAGTGGCTTACCGATCTTGGCAAGCCTTTCCGCCACTGGGACGAGTTCAATAGGCTGGAAATGATGCCAGAAGGGGTGTGCCTTCACGCCGATAAAACCTTCTCTGTCCTTGAATGTTTCAAACTCTGTGACTTGATCTCTCTTACCCCTCGGATTCACGAATATCCAGCCGAGGAATCGTGCCGGGTTTTTCTTGACCGTATCAAATACTCTTGTATTGTCGGGATCGGTCTCGATGTAATAGGGTTTGCCGAGGATCTTGACCTCTCCCTTGTCCGTGAAGTTCGAGACCAGAGTCTTGGCGATACCCCGAAGTGCAGAGCTTTCGAGTAGAAACTGCAGGATGCTGATGAGAAACATCGGCGGTTCCTTAAACGGCTCTACCATGCTCCCCATGAGCGCGGTCTTCTGGATGCCACACTTGTCCATCTCTTTTAAAAGTTCTCCCAATGCAAGAGCCCGCTCCTCCAGATGATAGTGACAATCAATGACCATGGTTTCCTCCTTTGTGCCATGAACAGTACAATTACTTCACCATATCTTACAGGTGAACCACCCCATAAAATTCAATATACTTTAAATAGAATGCACAATAAAGGCAACATTTCAGTAAGCTAAACGATAAAGTTTTTTTGGTATTGCCAAGGAAAGTATTTTGCGTGGAAAACAGCAGACTGCTAACTTTGAATGTGGTAAGAGTACAAAGGCAGGTTACATCTCAAAATTTTAATTGCCGTATGCGTGCATGATTTTGAAGCGGACTTACATCTATGAATAGTCATTTTCACATTGTACTTCGCATTGGACTCTTCGTATTTTTTCTGTATGGGTTTAGTTACTTCGAAGGTCCCGTTTCTGACCACTTTGATGGTATTCTGTAGCGGGGTTGCGGAATGACGCTTGAAGAATATGGTAATCGTTAATGAGAATTATGATTTAAATCACTCTTCATACAGATCACCTTGATATTAATGTCCTTATACAAACATACGTCATAGACTAATTGCTGGATGCCGGGTCCCGAGGGAGCAGCACATCTCCTGTTACTGCTGAAAGTACAAGGCATCACATTCGTTTCAGAAAGGCTTCCATTTCCTTTCCCCCTTTTTCTTCATCAACAAAATAGAGCACCGCGGCACCGGCAATGAAGAGAAATAATATGGAGGAAATGCCGATACGTGACGCGACGGTACTTTGAAAACCAAGGTGCTGGGCTGAAAGCGCGACTCCTCCAACGAGTGCCGGACCGAAGATGACAGAAAATTTACCCAGCATATTGAAAAATCCGAAGCACTCCGCGGACATCTCGGCGGGGATCATACGGGCAAAGAGAGATCTGCTGAGGGCCTGTACTCCTCCTTGAACCAGACCTATCGCGATAGCCATCACATAGAACTCCCTTGTACTTTGTAGAAAGGCGCCCCATACGGTTACGACACAATACACGGCAAGACCGAAGAAGATTGCCCGCTTTGTCCCAATCCGCTTCCCCAGATATCCAAAGCCAATGGCGGCAGGAAAGCCGACGAATTGTGTTATGAGGAGCGCACATATAAGGTCTTTCGAACTTAATCCAATAGCAATTCCGTAATCCACCGCCATCCGTATAATCGTGCCCACACCATCAATATAAAGCCAGTAGGCGACAAGAAAGATTACTATCGTCTTCAGATGACGGATTTCACGCGCGGTATTCCCGAGACGGGCGATACCTTCCCGCATTGCATACAGAACCGTTTTATTTTTTTTAAAAATCGGTTCCCGGACATAAAGGAAAAGGGGCAGTGAAAAAAGAAGCCACCAAATGCCGACTGTCAAAAAGGAAACTTTCACCGCGTCAGATGCCGAAGCGAACCCAAATGATGCCGGATGCAACACCATCCATACATTCCCGGCAAAGAGAATCCCCCCTCCCAGGTAGCCAAACGAATAGCCAAGTGTTGAGATAAAATCCATCCTGTCAGCGGTTCCAACAGAGGGAAGAAGGGAATCGTAAAATATATTGGCTCCAGAATAACCGATAACACTACCCATATAAAAGGTTATTGCAAGGTTCCACTCATCACGGGACACGAGATACAGGCAGGATGTGAAAAGCACGCCCAAAAAAAGGAACAACATGAGAAACCTTTTCTTCATACATCCACTGTCGGCGATGGCGCCAAGTAGAGGCGCAGACAGGACAATCACTATTCCGGCAAGAGAATTTGCGAAGCCGAGCCGGGCGGTGCTGGTGATGGGATCGACGCCGCTGCTCACGAACTCCTTGAAGAAGACGGGGAAAAATCCCGCCATGACCGTCGTGGCAAAGGCGGAATTCGCCCAGTCATACATGGCCCAGCTTATAATTGTCCTGGTTGTGTCTTTTTCTGTCTCCAACGTCATGTTCCAGCGTTTTGAGGGTTCTCAATGCTCTGCCGAACGGATTCCCTTCGACGGAAAGCAGCTTTAAAATCAGGCTCCTGAAGAAGGTTTTTACCCCGGAGGAGGCAGGATCTCTTCTGCGATTACCTGCCTTTTAGACTTTTGCTATATACAAAGTTAGAGTTCTGCAATAGGTAATTTGTAAGATAAATCAATTTCCTCGTTTTTATGTGAAGATATCCGAGTGAATTGCCGTCTTCACGTGGCTGAAAAGGGTAATATTATTTGACTTTTATGTGAGGATAATTTATGGAATGTCAATCCTGATAATGATTCTGAATAATTATGTTAAATCATTTTCTAATCGTATCATTACAACACTCTCTCATTCTCAAGTTGCGTGGTACGTTCAGCTTGTAACATACATTGATTCTTGACATTTAACTCCGGCTACTGTGTTTTGAGAGTTGACACTGATAAGTTCCCTGCCGCAGATGCCTACAAGCAAGTGAATAAAATGTGACATGAAAGACTTGGGTATGTATAATGAAGCAGGATATCAGGACGCACGAAAAATCCAGTCTGGCTGCCTTCGTTAAATCAACGGATCTCTTCAAGCAACTCGATGAAGATATATTGAGAGAATTCTCGGAAGACCTTGAACTGGTCGATCTGAAAAAAGGAGATACTCTCTTCCGACAGGGCGATCATGGCAATGACATGTATATCGTCATGAGGGGGCGTCTGGAAGTTTCAATCATTAAGAAAAATTTTGCGGAGACGGTGGTAGGTTATGTGGAGCCGGGCATGCCTGTGGGAGAAATGCAGATTCTCGCAGGTGCAAAACGATCGGCGACTGTATATGCCGTTCAAGATACCGAACTGGTGAAGATACCGAAGAGTACCTTCCAGAGAATCGTCAGCAGGTTTCCGGAGGTTTTACACCATATCGCGCACATCATACGTGAACGCTTACGGCATAATCAATTGTTCATCATCTTATCCCATTTTCTCGGATCATCCGATGAGGAGACACTCCGGGCGATTGAGAATCGGGGCGAATGGATTCATCTTCATCAGAACCAGCTGCTTTTTCGACAGGGTGAGCAGGGGGACGGCTTTTATATTCTTATCAGTGGTCGTCTGCGGATTGTCGTTGAAGACCAGAACGGTATTGAACAGTCAATCGGAGTGGCGGTTCCCGGTGAATGTGTGGGTGAAATGGCGGCACTGACGCAGGAAACAAGATCAGCGGGCATTTATGCCACACGCGAAAGTTATCTCATAAAATATTCCAATACAAATTTTAATGCACTTATTGCGCAATATCCACAAATGCTCATGCAGGTTTCAAATATTGTAATTAATCGCCTGCGGCATACAATCACATCAAGAGAACAGATACATACCGTCAAGAATGTTGCAGTAATACCCGCCGGCAGAGATTGTGATACATCAGATTTTACCGCTCAACTGGTTTCCGCCGTTTCCCATCTGAAGCCGACACTCCATTTAAACAGCAGAAAAATGGAAAGTCTCCTGGGTATGCCTGGAATCAGTCAGGTGTCAGAGCACGACCCGGATGATGTTGGAATCTCGACATGGCTGGATGAGCAGGAAACAAAGTATCAAATAATCATTTATGAGACGGATATGATGCCGTCGTATTGGACGCAAAGATGCCTTCACCGGGCTGATGATATCCTGATAGTTGGCAGGGCAGGTTCAAGCCCGGAACCCGGAGATATTGAAAAAGTCCTTCTTGATGAATCAATCGGCGTCCCTGAATCTCGACGAGGGTTAATCCTGCTGTATGACGAGAGTGATCGAACTCCCTCTGGCACAAAACAGTGGTTGGATAGGCGGCGGGTGGAATGTCATTTTCATATTTGCCGGAATAAAAAAAGTGATTTTCAGCGTCTGGCGCGCTGCATGACCGGTAATGCCATCGGTCTTGTGCTGGGCGGCGGGGGTGCCCGGGGGCTCGCACATATCGGTGTCATTCATGCCCTACAGGAAGCAGGAATTCCTATTGATATGATTGGGGGGACGAGCATAGGAGCGGTCATTGCCGCACAATATGCGATAGGATTATCTTATGACGAGATAATTCATGTGAATAAACGAGTGTTGCGGGAAATCAAGCCATTCAGGCAATACACGCTGCCGCTGCTTTCAATATTGAAAAGCGGGAGGATCAATGAAGCGTGCCGAATGGTATTCGGTGATACAAATATTGAAGATCTCTGGACTAATTATTTCTGTATTTCATGTAATTTATCCACGGCAGAAATGGTAATTCACCGAGAGGGATCTTTGTGGAAGGCGATAAGAGCCAGCAGTTCGCTCCCCGGGGTTTTTGAACCTGTCGTGTATGAAAAAAACCTGTTCATTGATGGTGGCGTGCTCAATAACCTCCCCGGTGACATAATGAAATCATTATGCAGGGGGTACGTGATTGCGGTGAATGCAAGCTCTGAGGAGGATTTAACAATCGAATGCGATGAGATTCCGTCTCCATGGAAAATAATACTGGGCAAAATTCTGCCTTTCTGGAAGCCTATCAACATTCCGAATATTTCAGATGTAATAATGCGGGCTACGGTGGTGGGAAGCCTTCATCAGTCGAAAATGATGAAGGCAGATGCCGATTTATATCTCCATCCCCCAATTGATGATTTCGGACTCCTCGAATTCTCCCAGATGGATAACATTATTGATGCGGGATACCACTATACAAAGGCCGTGATAAGTGAAATGAAGCCCCAATGGCTATTCCCCCGCGAATCATACATCTGAGTGCACGGCTGAACAAGCATGAGTTTCTTTGGAATACGGGGGTGGGAACATGAAAGATAGAACTTTAAGCCAGAGTATTCTTTCATCAGTTAAAGATTTTTTTACCTACTATAAAAAAGGGCTCTTCTGACTTTGTTGTACACGGAAACGGCATTAAGTATTGATAATATATTACTAAAAGCTCTTTGAAACTTGACACGCTTTCATGTGCCGGATAAAGTTCTTTGATTATGAAGAC
>JAPLJO010000068.1 GCA_026388515.1 Deltaproteobacteria bacterium
TTGCATCAGCCCGGGGTGCTCTCTGCTCGGCAGAAGCCAGTCGCAATGGGAGTGCATATCGATAAAGCCGGGAGCGACGGCATACTGCGATACATCAAATATCTCATCGGCAGGCGGCAGTGCTTCATCCGTCCTCAGCACGTCCCGTATAAGCCCCCCTTCCACAAGCACATGCCCCCTGAACGCGGGTTTTCCCGCTTTCGCCGCCACGCCGGAAAATGCCGCAATCTCATCGAGGGGGGCGTACATGCCCGGATCGTACCCCAGGCCGAAGCTCACCCCGCAGGCGCCTTCGTCAAGGGACTGCCGCAGCGTGTCAAGGCACCGTTGCAGTTCATCCTGTTTCAGCGGCCCGCGCAGTGTATCCGTCGAAGCGAGCCGCACCGTCGAGTGGCCTGCCAGCTCCGCCAGATTCACAATGGGCGCCGCACGCTGCACATACTCGAAGAGCTCCGCCATCGACCTCCATGCATAGTCAAGCGGAAGGTCAATAATCGTCCGCAGGGGAGATTCCTGAATCACCTGCGCCGATGCCGCGGTAATCGGTGCCACGGAAAATCCGCAATTGCCCCCCACGATTGTCGTTACGCCCTGTTCAGGGAGGCGTTGCATCAGCCCGGCATGCTCTTTGCTCGGCAGAAGCCAGTCGCAATGGGAGTGCATATCGATAAAGCCGGGAGCGACGGCATACGGCGATACATCGAGCACCTCATCGGCAGGCGGCAGTGCTTCGTCCGTCCTCAGCACGTTCCGTATAAGCCCCCCTTCCACAAGCACATGCCCCCTGAACGCGGGCTTTCCCGTGCCATCGATAATCATACCGTTCCGGAAAAGTTTTGTCCGTGCTCCCATGTGCGCGCTCCTTTCATCCATATCAGGATACTGTCTTTATAAAAGAACCGGCGGTCTTTCTCAACAGGTTATATCAGCCCCGCTTGACGCAGGGCCGGCTTCCTCATATACTTGACCCGCACATGCCGCAGAGAGATTTTTAAAGACGCGCGATGTCCCTGCGCAGAAACACGGCATATGCCACCACTCGGAACGGGAGAACGGTTATGATGTATTACGCTCGGCGAATGACTACAACACTCATCGGGATTGCCCTGTGCATGTGTCTCATGCTCCTCTCCGGATGCACCGGGGACACAGAAAGCGCCGATTCCGCCGCCTCTCCCGCCACATTCAGCAGTTCGGTCGAGCTTGAAAGCTATCTGCGGGAGGAGCTCTCATCGAATGTCGTGCCCCGAAATACCATTGACCTCGCCGCGGCGGAAGGTGACTTCCAGGGCGGCTCATACTCCTCGACGAACATACAGGAGCCGGGGGTGGACGAATCGGACGTGGTGAAGACCGACGGCGAATATCTTTACATCGCCCGCGGGACTGAAGTAGCCATCGTTGACGCCGTGCCCGCCGATGGGACGCTGGTAGTGAGCAGGATTGATACGGGCGGCGCCGTGGACTCCCTTTATCTCTATGGAAATCTCCTCATTCTATTTACCATCCCCGAGGGCACCTGGTGGACGACGGGCCCCGACGAGCTCATTATTCTCGGCATGCCCTACTGGATATCCACGCAGGCGAAGACCACAGTACTGATGTATGACATTTCAGATCCGGCCAATCCCGAAAAGCGCAGAGAAGTGGAGATCGAGGGAAATCTTGTGAGCTCCCGCATCGTTGCGGGGAAGCTCCACGTGGTCCTGCAGTTCATGCCCGAGATACCGGCGATTGACGTCGTGTACGACGGCACCGCAGGCGACCAGACGGCTACTATCGAAAGCAACTCATCCGCCCTTGACACCCTCACCCTCGAAGACCTGGTTCCGTCGTATACGGTCACCGACGAAGAAGGCCAGGAGGGCAAGGAAGAGTTCCTGGTGACCTATGACAATTTCTACCGCCCCTCCTCACCGGCGGGCGGCAGCATCATCACCATTACCACCTTTCATCTCGATGAAGAGACACTGCCCTTTGAAAGCATAGGATTCGTGGCCGATGCACATGTGGTCTATGCCTCCGACAGGGCGCTCTATCTCATATCCAACAGCTATGCCTGCGCCGATGACGGCTGCGACTCATCCACGGTGATTCACAAAATCAGCTTCGCCGACACGAGTGATATCGCCGCCGGCAGCGTACCCGGATGGATTGTCAACCAGTTCTCGCTGGGTGAATATGAAGATGTGCTCCGGATTGCCACCACCGATTATACCGAGGACTTTTCCGGCTTCATCAATCACGTCTTCTGCATGAAAGCGGAAGGCGGCGAGCTTGCGATAATCGGCAGGATTGACGACATCACGCCCGGCGAAAAAATCTATTCCGCCCGTTTCATCGGTGAGAGAGGATACCTCGTGACCTTTGTCCAGGTTGACCCGCTCATCACGCTCGATCTCTCGGACCCCACGTCCCCCGCGATTGCCGGCGAGCTCATCCTGCCGGGATATTCCACCTACATTCACCCGGTGGACGACACCGCCCTCGTCACGCTCGGCATGAATACCGTTCTGGAAGAGGGTTTTATCCTCAACGACGGCGTGCAGCTCTCCCTCTTCGATGTAAGTGATTTCGCGAACCCGGCGCTCACAGGAAGAGTCACCATCGGAGATGCCGGCACGGACTCCGAGGCGCTGTGGAACCACAGGGCATTCACCTTTTTCACCGGGACCAATCTCATCGCCTTTCCGGTGGACCTCTTCGAGGTCTCAGGCGGCGAAGACCCGTGGACGGGCGTCTATTCCTTCTCGGGGCTTTATGTCTACCGGCTGCAGGCGGGGGAAGGATTCGACTACCTCGGCCGCATCAGCACCGCCGCGGGGGAAGAATTCTTCTACAGCTACTGGACACGCGGCATCTTCATCGGTGATTCGGTGTATGCCGTCAATACGGATGCTGTCCGCTCCGCCGATGTCGCCGACATCGAACACACCATCCGCACACTCGATCTGGAGGAGTAAAGGAACATCTTTCCGGCGGGCGAAATGTCCCGTCAGTTCACCAGCTTTCCGCCCAGGAAGCGGGCCTTTTTCAGCGTACCTTCCCTGGTGACCTGATTTTTCTTTCCGGCGGCAAGGCCATCTTCTGATATGATACATGTTCATAAGGCCGATGACGGGAGGTGGCACCATGCTGAGAACGAGCATCTTTATTATCATGGCATCAGCCGTATTTACCTTCATTGCCGATAACGGCAACGGAGCTTTTGCCGCCATGAAAGGAGGAACGGCCATGCAGTTGACGAGTTCTGTCTTTACGGAAGGAAGTATGCTGCCGGCACGATACACCTGCGACGGGCAGGACATATCGCCGCCCCTGAACTGGAAGGATGTTCCCGCCGGCACACAAAGCTTAACCCTTATCAGCGATGATCCCGACGCGCCCGTCGGCACCTGGGTTCACTGGGTGGTGTTCAATATACCGCCGAACGCAGCCGGACTTGATGAAAATATACGGCCCGAAAAAGAATTCAAGAACGGCATGCGGCAGGGGAATAACGACTGGCCGAAAATCGGGTACGGCGGCCCCTGCCCTCCCGGCGGCACACACCGGTATTATTTCAAGCTCTACGCCCTCGACACGATGCTGGACCTGAAATCGGGGGCGACAAAAGAGGATGTGTTACAAGCGATGAAAGGACACATCCTTGCTGAAGCTCAATTGATGGGAAAGTACAAGCGAAAGGAGAAATAGAGCAGACGATTCGCATGGATTTATTTTCCGCCTGTGGTATACCTGCTTCGTAATTTTCATGAAAGCTTAGAGCATTCACCGAAGTCACATCATCACAATTACCCGTTCTTCCGTGGAATTCCATTAAGCCTTCATTGAATCTTGCCGGACCATCCAGGACACTATTGCTGCTTTAGAAGCGTGGGGTATGATAAGAAATCGAATCACTGCCTTTAAAAAATACTTTCTCATAATGTTGGGATATTATGGCATTCGTTTATATCTCTCGACAATACGGCTGACGGTCATCAATGAGGAGGCGTTGAAGAATCACCTTGAAAATGGCGGGAAAGCCATCGCGGCGTTCTGGCATCAGCGCATCTTTGGCGTTATCGGCTACGCGAAAAGATTTAAAATATATTCACCCTCTGCCATTATCAGCAAAAGCAGTGACGGAGAACTGATTGCACAGGTCGTTATTCGTCTCGGCATCCGACCAATAAGAGGATCGAGCTCCCGGGGAGGCAGAGAGGCCCTCGCATCCGTGGTGGAAGATCTCCTGATAAGCAACTTCGTCGTTCATGCCGTTGACGGACCAAGGGGCCCCACAAGAGTGGTAAAGGCAGGATTGATACGGATGGCCCAATTATCCCACGCCGCCATTTTCCCGGTTTATATCTCAGTGGATCGTGCGTGGATAATTAAAAGCTGGGACCGCTTCATAATACCGAAGCCCTTCAGCCGGATTTCCATACAGTGGGACAATCCGATTTTTGTCCCCGGGGAAATGGACGAAGCGGCATTTGAAAGTCTCCGGTTAACAATCGAAGAAAGAATGACCCAAGGCTACGCCCAGGGTGATCGAAGCCTCGGGTGGGAATGCCCCCTGTAATACACACTCACTGCATTATCTTTCTTACCTGTTTCACATATTCGTCCTCAGTGATAATCCCATCCCCGTTGGCATCCCAGTATTTACAGTCCTTCTCTATCTTTTGCTTGTCTTTAGATATGGACATGCATTCCTCCATACTGATCTTGCCGTCACCGTTTTTGTCTGCACCGGCGACGACTTGCTGAAAGGCGCCGCGGATCATCTCATCAGATGGTCCCTTCCCCTGCTGGGCAAAAGCAATGTTGAATGTGAGGAAAAAAGAAATACCAATAAGTAACACCATAATAGTACACCACACTCTGTAACCCTTCATGCCTGCCTCCTTACGAGTCGTTTATTTATTTGATTCTTTCATTATGTAGCGGAACACGCAGCAATCCGTCTGCGATGGTCCGCGCTGTTTCAGAATTAATTTGATGTCAGGATTGTAGCCATCGAGAATGGCATAGTCAACATACGTACAGTAGATGTTCGCGTAGTCCCCAAGTCCCCATCTGGCCGCACTCTCGTAAAAAGTGCAGTTCGATATTTTCGCCACCAGATCACCATCCTCAATAGAAGGTTCCACCTGGAAGTTCCTGTTCGTATCGATGTCCGTATAAATAAGCCAATTCTTGAAGGTGAGTGATTTGCCCGCGGCCTTCACCTGTGCGGCAATCCTTCTGCCCCGCTCTCTCCCGAATCGTTCGACCGCTTCTTTCAGCAGTTTCTCTCCTTCCTCTTTTCCCAGCCGTTCAATTACCGCTTTCGCCGCCGTGGCAAAGAGTTGTGCACCGATACCGAACCCCGGCGTCTGGTATGCATCTCCCAGCGATTCTTTTTCCTGCGGGACGGTCATAAGATACTCAAAATCGAACCCCGCACTCTTTTCCCGATCGATATCATTCATATTTATCACAACCCCCGTCATGAGATTTGTTTTTTACCCTTCTTACTCTTCTCGCGTTAATCTTTTTAATTCATGAAAAACGTCCCGGCGGGTTTTACCAAATAATGTTTCTGTGAGGGGGGAAAGTTTCATAATGCACCCTTATTGGGTGCATACGTACCCTATGTGGGTGTAATTTCCAATGTATTTATAAGCTGATAATACCATCACCTTCCACAATGAGACGATATTCCTTCACACCCCTCCTGATCAGAGTATTTATGCCTGAAATTGTCCCAATGTTTCCACTTGACTATGTACCAAATATGGTACATAGGAACTGCATGACAAATATCCCCAGATATGCCGTTGTCTTTTTCAAATCTGATGCGGGATGTGAACCTGTCAGGGAATGGTTAAAAAGTTTATCCCACAGTGAAAAGAAAAGGATAGGAGAGGACATAAAGACTGTTCAATTCGGATGGCCTGTCGGAATGCCGGTTGTTAAATTATTGTGTATGGGATTATGGGAAATAAGAACTCATTTGGAAAACAAGATTGTGCGCATATTATTCACTGTCAATAAGGATAACATCATTTTACTCCATGGATTTATCAAGAAAGACCAGAAAATACCCAAAGATGATTTAGACCTGGCGAAAAACAGAATGAAAAAATTTAAGCAAAACGAAAGGGCAAAACAATGAAACATAAAAATATAGGAAGTAATTTTGATGATTTCCTCAAAGAAGAGGGAATACTGGCGGATGCAGAAGCCGTTGCTGTCAAGCGAGTAATAGCTTATCAGATAAAACATCTTCTAGACGAGAAAAAGATTACGAAGCTCGCATTGTCACAAAAAATGGGTACAAGCAGATCATCATTGGACAGGCTTTTAGACCCCAGCGACACATCGCTATCACTCAAGACTCTGTCCAGGGTTGCTTTTTCTCTTGGCAAGAAGCTTTCCATTCAGTTGATTTAGAAAAACTCTTCTCGCGTTAATCTTTTTAATTCATGAAATACTTCAAATGTAATTGATTTATCCCTGCACGGCATCAGTGTGTTATTGTGAAACAACGGTTCCCCGGCAATATCACAGGGGGATGCTTCAACGCATTGATTCCATAGTCGTGTGCCGGGTATGGGTGAAAACTCCGTGATGACGGGCCGTGCCCCGCATGATTTAATGAACACTATGCTGTCACGCACCTCGTCGGCATGTTGCCCGGGAAGTCCGCACAAAATATAGACACCGATATCTGAACTTTTATACCCCGCCGCCTTCAGATGGTCTATTGCTTCTCTGGTTTCATCGTTTGATATTTTAGCGCCCGTACGAATCTGGCGCGTTGCATCCGCTGTTTCAAACCCGAAACGAATCGTCTTGAATCCTGTGTTGAACATCAGCGAACTTATTTCTTCATTTACTTCTTTGAGATGAAGACCGTTGGGACAATGAAACGAACATCGAATGTTTCTCTCCCTGATTTCCGTCAGCATAGGCACGAGATGGTCTTTTGAATGCACAAGGAGCGCATCGTCATAAAAAGAAAAATCGGCCACATTAAAGTTCCGATGCCAGTATTCAATTTCATCGACTACTTTTATTGGATGCCGGCAGATGAAATCACACTGAATAATCAACGACGCACAGTATGAACATCTGAACGGACAACCGCGCGAAGTCTCAATGGGAACCTGGTCAAGGTGCGACACAAGGTCAAATGCGGGATATGGGATGGAATCGAGATTATCCATGCCGGGGATAAAGTCAAGTTCATGATCAAGCAGTTCTTTTATCAGCCCTGCCAGTTGACACTCACCAGCACCCGGCGCAACTATATCAGCTCCGGAATATTTCTTTGCATGTGCAGTGCACAGGGTCGCATAGACTCCACCCAGCACAATCGGCACATTACGAAAGTGTTCCCGCAACATACGAATTGCTTCAAACACTCCCGGGTACCAGTACGTCATCATCGAGGTCACAAAAATAATATCAGGTGAATCAATCCGTTGCAGTTCCTCATGGAATAGACGTGGCGTAATGCCATAGCGTTTATAATATCGGGGTATGTGCGAAAGGGGAGCGGGTTTCGGTATATGTTCTTTCGGAAAATTGCCATGCCCCCCATATTTTCTTACCGGTTTTTTCATTCCTTTTTCAAATTGCAGACCCGGATGATATGGATTAAGGCAATCGATAAAATCAATATGAAAGCCGTTTTCCCGCAAGATAGAAGCAAGATAAAGGAGACCGAGAGGTTTTATCCAGAAATCATGGGCTGCAAAATCGTATATCCAGGGATTTACGAAAAGTATTTTTCCGGCCGGAGCAGTAACCCGCGTTTTCTTCATTCTATTCATGAAATCTTTTCGTGTCTTTTTGCTTATATGCAGGCAATTTTCAGTTTATTAGCATTGCACCGGAAGCGCAACAACGACTTCCAGTAATCATTTAATTGGATTACCGCACCGGAGAAGGTCTGTGTATCGAGGATTTCGCTCAATCTCAAGGGAATGGTTGCAACAACTGGTGCCGGCACGCTCACCAAGGCCGCCGGGGTCCGAAGGCAAACCCCGGCGTGAAGAAGGCTTACATAGACTATAAAATTAAGAGATTCCTGTTCTACGATTCATGATGCCCCTACTCCGCTGCCACCTTCTTCCAGGACTTGTCCGGATCGTAGGCTGTCATAGCCACTGCCAACTTCGCCGTCTCCGGCCCGAGGTCCTTCTCGTAGACTGTACCCTCGTGGTTTACGATGAAGGTCTTGACACCGGAGGATCCGTATAAGGCCGGATAGGCCACAATGGCGAATCCTCCAACCATGCTCCCGTTCAGAATATAACTGTACGCACCTCCCCTGGCACTCTCCCCTTGAGCAGTGAGGATTCTGAAAAAGTAGCCGTGATAGGGAGCCATTTGTTCAGCCTTCTCGTAGCCTTCGCTCACCGCACGTGCGACGAGTGGTCCTAACGGACTCAGCGGCTCATCCGATGCCGTTTCCCAGTAAAGGCCGTCCTTTTTTCCTTTCCCGCTTTCAAGATTCTGGGCGTATTCCGGAAGCACATCGTTGTCACGGTCCAGGGTGGCATACTCTTTCTCGGCATCAACGATGGCCAGACAGGTCTGGATTGTGGAGAGCTCGTTCCTGCCGATCCGGCGGCTAAGGATTTCCTCCCGACCCGCTTCTGTGTGGAAGCGCCACCGCTCACCAGTTTTCACAATCGGGACAGGCATGGGCCAGTCTTCCTTACCTATATAAAGAATCATTTTATTGTCGGCAATCTTTTCCAGGCGGTGTACATCTTCATAGGCCTTGACGAAAATTTCCCGGCCTTTGATGTCGTCCACATCGTCCCCCGAAGAGATGAGGTCTTTCGAGTCAGATCCGAAGAGGGCTTCGAGTGTCTCGACGTCATTTGCTTTGGCGGCTTTCACCAGGGCATTGACGGCTGACTCGGGCGATTTGAAGGTCTTCTGCGTTAGCGTGGACGCCAGGGCTGTTCCTTCGTCGCTGGTTATCGCGAGCAGGACAGCAAGCATAACGATAAGGAAAATCCGGGATGCCGATCCTTTTTTTCCGTGACGCCTGTCTGAAAACATATCAGTCCTCCATCGATGAGCTTATTATAAATATGATCGAACGGTTATTTCCTGGAATTTCCTTTATTTTCGAGCGGGGCTGGTTTCCCCCCGCGCTGAACGCCTCCCCGGGCAGGCGCAGCCTGTCTGGCTGGGGCGGGTTGCAACGAGCCGGCACGCCTTGAAGAGGAGAGGCTTTCGTGTCCCCGGGCGCTTTCCTTGCGTATCTGGCTGCCCCGAGCGATCCCATACAGGGGGGTTGAATGTGCAGGCTGTGAAACGCCAGGTTCCGGTCTGGTTTTCGGTGCTGGTCGCTGGACTGTGGTAGAACCGGGTCTGGTTGCAGGAGCCGGTCGTGTAATATCCGGACTGGGCCTGATATCCGGCGCAGGTCGTGAAACGCCTGGTGCTGGTCTGCTTTTCGGTGCCGGTCGCTGGACTGCGGCAGAGCCTGATCTGGTTTCAGGAACCGGTCGTGTAATATCCTGACCGGGTCTGGTGTCCGGCGCAGGTCGTGAAACGCCGGGGCTCGGCATAGTCGGTCTCGACTGTTCATAACCCCTGTAGATACGGCGGTAATCCACCGCCCGCCGGTTTGTGGGTGCGAATCTCTCACGCGTTGCCGGAACTCGATATGCCACGCCCCTGCGATGTTCGCGGTTGTGGTGCCAGGTCGTCGTTCCGATTTCCCTCGTATTGATGATGGTAGTGCGGTTGATGTTGACGGTACGATTCACATTCACGTAAACTCTGCGATGCCCCCAGTCCCAGTGCCCCCAACCGTGGCCCCAGAATGTCCCCACAGAAAAACCGACCCCGAACCAGATAACCCGGGGGGCGATCACCACGTCGGGCGGGTGTCGATACACGACGTAGGGGGGATAGAGCGGCCACCACCATGGTCCGTAGATCACCCAGGGGTCGTAGACGGGTACGTAGACCACCTGCGGGTTGTACGGTTGGATGATGATGATAGTGCCCTCTCTCGACACCACCAATTGCTGATTGGAGGTGAGGGTCCCCGCTGCGTAAGCCTTGGCCCGGAGCTGCTGGACTGTGTCCATGACGGCAGCCTCCTGGGCGAGGAAGGCTTCGCCGACTTTCTGGGTCCAGTCAATCTTTTCGCTCATCATGGAGAGGATATTCGGGAAAGGTACCAGGGCCTTCACGCTGGGGTCCCAGTTCTGCAGGTCCAGAGCATCATTGAGCGCATCCCCCTGCAGATTGATATTCTCTTTGACCCATCGGTCTGCCAGTACAATCTCGAGGGGGTATGTCGCCGCCATAAGAATCTGCGCCAGAAGGGGGTCTGGGTACAGGGCAATGGGTGCAAGTATCTGGTCGAGCTCCTCCTGCCTGAAGACCGATGCCGAATCCTCTGCAAAAACCTGAACCGGCATGGTGATCATAAGCACCAGGAGTCCGATCACTACACGCTGCCATGAGCCATTCACTTTCATGTCTATCCCTCAATTTAGTCCACTTAAATACTGAAACGGGCAGAACACAAATCAACCACGGCATCCCTGACCACCTCACGCATAGGCCACAATAAAGAAATCGAAATGAGGTTGTTGCAGGGATGTGATTTGATGAAACAACCACATCCCTGCAACAATGAGGCACTATGACGCGACTGAAGAGAGGTTACAGGCTGGTTTTTTCATCAATCGACATCAGGCCCACCTTTTGGGCAATGCCATCCAAATCCGGGCCCTTCAGGGCCAGGGCCCCGCATTTCGCGATCCGGCTTCCCGGACTCGCGGTCTCTGTCTCTTGCGCAGTTCTTCATCATCCGGCAGCGGTTATCTTCATCAAACATCCCAAGCTTCTTGAACCGCTCGGTACCGAGGATTTTTCTTGAATCCATGATAAAACTGAAACGCTCTTTCGAAAGCGCGGTGCGCGCCGCTTCAAGCTTTCCGAACTGCGACATGAGAGCGGCTTCATCGAGCTTGTCGGCTTCCATCATCTGTTCAAACTCGACACTCTCCTTCTCCACCTGAGCCTTGAGATCGGCGATCTTTTTCCGGTTGTCCAGGTATTGCTGGTCCAGTTTCTCGACTTCCTGCGTGCTGAGATCGAATTCCTTGAC
>JAPLJO010000031.1 GCA_026388515.1 Deltaproteobacteria bacterium
AGGGAACTGCCCGGCAATGCTTCAGATTCGAACGATTTCAGAAAAATGAAAACCCCTTGAAGTAGTTCGTGCTGTATGGTAGGTCACGTACAATTCATAAGGGTTTCCCGCGTTAAGAACTGCCATGGAACAGGATGAAAAACAGAATCAGGACCCCGCAGAGATAATGATCGACGGCCGGGTTCTGCATGACGACGATGTTATTCACGAACTGGTTGAGGTGGTCGAGGAAGGCGTGAGCTCAGCACGAACCGGGGATGTCGTGGCCGGGGAGGAACTGCGCCGCGAAGTCGCCAGGGTGGCGGAGCGAGTGGCCCGTGAGATGTTTCCCGGAATTGCGGAGCGGGTCATACGGGAGGAAATCAGGAAATTGAAGGAGAGTGTCACGCAATGATGAGAAAAGGTCTCTCATGTCCGTGGATTATGGTGCTGGTGGTCGTGGTGATCCCTCTCTGTGCTGCCGTTCCGGTCTTCGCCGGTGAAGAGGCGGCTGAACTTATTGAATCCGAAGGGACGGGGGCCATCGTGCAGAATGACATGGCGCTTGCCCGTGACAACGCAATCAACGATGCGCTCCGGAAGGCGGTTGAACAGGCGGTGGGAATGTTCATTTCCTCCCAGACAATCGTGGAGAATTTTACGGTGATTGAAGACAACATATATTCCCGTTCGCAGGGATATATCAGAAATTATTCCATCGCCAGTGAAAAATCCGAGGAGACCCTGTACCATGTGAAGGTGAAAGCCAGCGTCAAGGTGGGCACGATACAGAATGATTTGAGTGCCCTCGGCCTTTTGATGTCCCGCAAGGGCATGCCGAGGCTGATGGTACTCATGACCGAAAGGACGTCGGCGGGTGAAGGGGCGGCCTTCCAGTGGGACCCGACGGCGCCGTCCGTCGCCGAGGAAGTCATCCAGTCGGATTTTCTGAAAGACGGGTTTACCTTCGTTGACAGGACCTCACTGGCGAAGCTGCAGAAGGTGGAAGGGGCTGATATTTCCAATGACACGGCCCGCCGGTTCGGTGACCAGGTCGATGCTGAGCTTGTCATTGCAGGAAGTGCGACGGCGAAAAGCGCCGGCAACGTGGCCGGCACGGCCATGAAGTCATACCAGGCGACCGTGACGGGAAGGGCAATAAGGACCGACAACGGGGTGGTCATCGCGTCCGCAACCGACGCCGCATCCTCGGTTCACATTGAAGATGCCGCGGGAACGGCCGATGCCATCCGCAAGGCGTCGGAGAAACTCGCGGCAAACCTGAAGGCTCAGATTATTGCCAAGTGGCAGGGCGAGGTGGCATCGGTGACAATGGTGTCCATGACGGTCCGCGGGATTAAAAGCTATCCCGATTTCGTGCAATTCAAGTCGGTACTGAAGAGCGATGTGCGCGGTGTCAAGGAAATCTATCAGCGGAGCATGAAGACGGGCGAGGCGAAAATCGATGTGGAAGTGCAGGGAAGCGCCCAGTCGCTCGCCGATACGCTGGCGGTCCAGCGTTTCGATGGCTTTACCGTGGATATAACGAATGTGACTGAGAATCACATCGAATTAAATCTGATTAAATAGCTCGGTCAAGGATGTATCTTTCCCGTTTCATGAAGAATACGATACTAATTATAGCGGCATTCCTCGTTATCGGGTGCGGTGCCGGACTGACGCACACGCTTGTGCCGGACTACGGCGAGAGGGGTGTTGTCTCCATCGCCGTCATGCCCGTCACGTCGAAAACGGATGACGAGGCGGCCGCGTCGATATTCAGGGCCTCACTCATCGAGAATCTTTATTTCAAGGGGTACGGGAAGCTCACTCCCGACACGGTGGACGGAAAAACATCCGGGTATGCCCGTGACCGCGCTCTCTCGAATGTATCCGATATACGGCCCGAGGTGCTGGGAAGCCTCCTCGGTGTGGATGCCGTCATGTACTTCAGGTTCGATGATCTCTCCATTTCGCCCGGCTACCTGTATGCCCCGGTCACGGTCTCGGCGTCCTTCGAGCTTGTCAGCACGAAAACAGGGGAAACCCTCTGGACATCCCGCTACTCGGTAACGGAGCGTACCTTTGGAATCACTCCCAGGAGGCTGGAGATGAAAGCCTGCCAGACCTACGAGATGGCGGTGGAAGAAATCATGGAAAAATCGCTGGCGACCCTGCCTGCCGGGCCCCGTTACGTGGAAGCGCCGGGATCGGGCGGGAGCACAGGGGCATTATGGTAACAAGCCGGAAAGATATGAAAGCTCTCAACATCGTGTGCGGGGGATTTGTTCTGCTCTGCCTTGTGTTTCCCGCGGCTGCGGGTGCACAGAATCCCATGACCATTTCCGTGGGTCAGGAGGGGGCGCGGGTGGCGCTTCTGAGCGGCAGTGCCCAGATGCTTCCCTTGGGGACGGGCACGTGGCTCTCCCTTGAGGCGGGGAAAATCCTCGCCGCCGGCGATGAAGTCAAGACAGGTCCCGGCTCACGTCTGGAACTTGCCCTCCCCGGCAATGCCGTGGTGCGATTTGCCGATAATTCCCATTTCAAGGTGGTCGCCGTCAAACCCGGAAAAGAGGGCGAGAAAGGAAACATCAAGTTTGCCATGACCCTCGGCAAGGCATGGGCGAATGTGAGCCGGATGACGGGCATTCGTTCAAACTTCGAGCTTTCATCGGAAAATGCGGTTGCCGGCGTGAGGGGAACGGTATACCGGATGAACGTGGATGATGATAAGTCGGTCCTCGTGAGGACCTATGAAGGGGAGGTATCTGTGTCAGGGGGAGAGCGGCAGGCCATTGCCAAGCCGCAGCCGGTAGGTCCGCCGCAGAAAATACCGGGGCCCACGGTGGTTCCTGGTCCAAGGAAAGTGACCATGGAGGAATGGACCTATATTATCCGCTCCATGCAGCAGATCAGGGTGGGCGCCGATGGTTCGCCGGAGAAACCCCGGGCGTTCACTGAGGATGAAGACAGGGAGGAATGGGTTGACTGGAATAAAAACCGCGACGTGACCATTCCTGAAGGCCGGGGCGACAGTTCCTTATGAACATCCCTAACCTATTGACTTTATTTCGAATCCTTCTTGTCCCCTTTATCGTGATTTTGATCATCAGAAAGGCCTTCTTCTATGTGCTGATTGCGTTCATATGCGCGGGGATCACCGACGCACTTGACGGATTTCTTGCCCGTATATTGAAGCAGCAGACGGCTCTCGGCGCCTACCTCGACCCCGTGGCGGACAAGGCCCTCATGGCCTCAACCTTTATTTCGCTTTCAATTTTTCATTTCATCCCCGGCTGGCTTGCGGTCATCGTGATAAGCAGGGATTTCATCATCCTGCTCGGCATTCTCATTCTCTTTATCATGTCCGTATCCGTTGAAATGAAGGCGACGATTATCAGCAAGCTGACCATGATATGTCAGACACTGACGGTATTTTTCGTGCTTCTGTTCAATTCGTTCCCGGCTTACAGGAACCGGGACCTTCTTATCGGTATGTTCTGGCTGACGGCTCTTTTTACTGTCATATCAGGTCTCCATTATATCCACAGGGGAATCCAGTACGTAAATACCGTTTCAAATTCCGACTCATGATGGCGTCGTAAAAAGTCCATAAAAACGCTTTTTTGACGGACAAAGCTAACCCGCCGATGCATGATTTTTATTGAATATTGGCGGGGATAGCGAATCTTTTAGTGCTTGACATAGTATTTTTTTATTGTTAGTAAAACCAAGCTTTTTTACATGTTGTTTTGTAGGCACGTAGCTCAGGGGGAGAGCATCACCTTGACGCGGTGAGGGTCCAGGGTTCAAATCCCTGCGTGCCTACCATTTTTATATGTGATACTGCGTATGTAACGTAAGGGCATCACCAGCGTTCGCCTATGATGCCCTTTCTTTAATAGTGTTGTAATAAGCCCATAGTTTATAAAACTGATCACGGTGGCGGCATCAGGCCGTGATGACAGGTGTCCTATCGCGATGAAAGAAATTCGGGTCAGATTTCCCGATGGTTCCGAAGCGGTTCATCCTTCGGGTAAAACCGCGGGAGAAATAATCGGCGCGTGGAACAAGGGTGCACGTACGTCGGCCGTCTGCGCACGGCTCGATGCCGAACTGGTGGACCTCAACCGTGCGGTCACCGGGGATGCATCAATAGGACCCGTTGATGCAGCGTCAAAGGAAGGGCTCGAAGTCCTTCGTCACAGTATATCCCACGTGATGGCGGAGGCTGTGCAGGATATCTTTCAAGGCGCGAAAGTCACCATCGGCCCCTCTATCGAGGATGGTTTCTACTACGATTTCGACTACGAAAATACCTTTACCCCCGAGGATCTTGAAAAGATTGAGTCGCGCATGGGGGAAATCATCGCCGCCGACAGTCCCTTTGTGCGGCGGGAGATGACGCGCGAGGAGGCAAAGCAGTTCTTTCATGAAAAGGGTGAACCCTACAAGGTGGAGATCATAGAAGACCTCCCCGGTGAGGTGACGCACGTGTCTCTGTACACGCAGGGCGCCTTCACCGATCTCTGCCGCGGGCCCCATATACCCTCGACGGGCATGATAAAGGCATACAAGCTCCTCAATGTGGCGGGGGCGTACTGGCGCGGCGACGAAAAAAGGAAAATGCTCCAGCGTATTTACGGAACCGGATTTGCCTCGGTCAAGGAGCTGAAAGCCTATCTCACGCTCATCGAAGAGGCGAAGAAGCGGGATCACAGAAGGCTGGGCAGGGAACTGGATCTTTTCCAGGTGCATGAGGACGCGGGGGCGGGCCTTGTGATATTTCACCCCAAGGGTGCGCTGCTCAGAACCATTATCGAGGACTGGGAACGAAAAGAACACCTGAGGCGGGGCTACGATATTGTGATGGGCCCCCAGATACTGAAGGGAGACCTCTGGAAGAAATCCGGGCACTTCGATCACTACAAGGAACACATGTATTTCACCGAGGTGGATGAGCAGGTGTACGGCATAAAGCCGATGAACTGCCTCGCCCATATGCTCATTTACAAATCGAAGATCAGGAGTTACCGTGATCTGCCGCTCCGTTACTTCGAGCTGGGTACGGTCCTTCGCCACGAAAAGACGGGGGTTCTTCACGGGCTCATGCGGGTCAGGCAGTTTACCCAGGACGATGCGCATATTTTATGCACTCCCGGGCAGCTCAATGAGGAGATTCGGGCGATTGCGGATTTCGTGGCCTACGCCATGAAAATCTTCGGATTTGAGTATGACGTGGAACTGAGTACCAGGCCCGAAAAATCAATCGGTTCCGACGATGACTGGAACCTGGCGACACATGCCCTCGAGGAAGCGCTGAAGGACAACAAGATGGCCTACGAGGTCAACGAGGGCGATGGCGCGTTTTACGGCCCCAAGATTGATTTCAAGCTCAGGGACGCGCTGGGGAGAAGGTGGCAGTGCGCCACCATCCAGTGTGATTTTACCTTGCCGGAACGGTTTGACTTAAGCTATGTTGGCACCGACGGTGAGCGGCACCGCCCCGTCATGCTTCACAGGGTTATCCTTGGCGCCATCGAACGGTTCATGGGTGTGCTGATTGAGCATTATGCGGGGGCATTCCCGGTATGGCTCTCGCCGGTCCAGGCCACCCTTATGAACGTGACGGATAAGCAGATTCCCTACGGAGAGGAAGCCTACAGGAAAATGCTCGATGCCGGGATACGCGTCGAGAGGGATTTTCGAAATGAGAAGCTCGGGTTTAAAATCCGGGAAGGGCAGCTCATGAAGATTCCCTATATGTGCGTTATCGGCGACCGGGAAGTGGAATCGGGAACCATCGCACCGCGGCAGCGCGACGGGAAAGACCTCGGCCCGATGAAGGTGGACGCTCTCATTTCGTTGATACAGGACAAATGCAGCAGGTATGAATAAAGCCTGCATGAGGTTCATAGCCTGCATCTTCAATCGTAAAAAATTTCACTGTTCAGGAGGTGACACATAGAAAAGAACTTAAGGGTAAACGAGGAGATTACGGCGGCACAGGTACGAGTAATTGGCGTCGATGGTGCCCAGTTGGGAATTTTACCTTTGAGTGAGGCTCTCGCGGAGGCTGACAAAGCGGTTCTTGACCTTGTGGAGGTGGCTCCGGGGTCGACACCGCCCGTCTGCCGCATTATGGACTACGGAAAGTACCGTTACCAGCAGAGCAAGAAGCTCAATGCGGCGAAGAGGAGCTCGGCGGTCGTCCATGTGAAAGAAATACGGGTGAGGCCCAAGACGGAAGAACATGACCTCCAGGTCAAGCTTCGTCACATCCAGCGGTTTCTTGAGCAGAATAATAAAGTGAAAATCACCATGATGTTCAGAGGACGGGAGATTGTATACGCCGATAAGGGCAAGGCACTGATGGATGATATCTGGGAGCGGCTGAAGGACGCGAGCGTGATCGACCAGCCCCCGAAACGTGAGGGGAGAAATATCATCATGGTCATATCTCCCAGGAAATGACGTGGTACAATTGTTTCGAAGCCATCAGAAAATAAACACAATGAACTGAGGTGTGTAATGCCGAAGATGAAAACACACAGGGGAGCGGCCAAGAGATTTAAACTGACCGCCACAGGAAAAGTAAAGAGAAGCAAGGCCTATGCGAGTCATATTCTGACGAGCAAAGAACGCAAGAGGAAACGAAACCTGAGACACTCGGCCCTCGTCAACAAAAGTGATCAAGACCGCATCAAGAAACTTCTTCCCTACGGGTAAGAAGGGTTCGCATGAAGGAGATGGATAACGCATGCCACGGGTAAAACGAAGTATCACGGCACGGAAAAAGAGAAGAAAAATTCTCAAGCTCGCGAAGGGATATTACAGCTCGCGGAGCAGGCTCTACCGCACCGCCACGGAAGCGGTCGAAAGGGCGATGAAATTCGCTTATCGTGACAGGAAGGCGAGAAAGCGGGAATTCAGGAATCTATGGATTGTCAGGATCAACGCGGCGGCCCGCCTGAACGGTCTTTCCTACAGCACGTTCATCGACGGGATGAAAAAGGCCGGCATCGACCTCGACAGAAAAGTCCTCGCCGACCTCGCGGTCAATGATCCCGAGGCTTTCGCGAAGATTGCCGTCATGGCGAAAGGTGTTACCACTGCATGAGAAAGGGTCTTGAGACTCTTAAGCGGCAGGCACTTGACGAGATAGCGGGCGCGCATACCGGGGAAGAGTTTCTCGCCATCAAGACCCGGTATCTGGGAAGAAAGGGTCTTCTGACCGACATTCTCAGAGCATTAAAGGATGTTTCCTCCGACGACAGACCCCTCCTGGGCAGGATTTCCAACGAGATAAAAGAAGCCATAAGCGCGGAAATCGACGGCGCACTCGCCAGGCTTGATGCCGAGGGTGCATCCGATGCGCTTCTGCGCGAACGAATCGATGTGACACTGCCGGGGCGGGCCGTCCGTTACGGTACCATTCATCCCATCACGCGCGTGATGGGTGAGATATGTGAAATTTTCTCGCAACTCGGGTTTGTGGTGGCCGAAGGTCCCGAAGTGGAACTCGACTATTATAACTTCGAGGCGCTCAACATTCCCCGCGACCATCCCGCACGGGATATGCAGGACACCTTCTACATCTCAGACTCGGTCGTGCTCCGCACCCATACTTCGCCGGTGCAGGTGCGCACCATGGAAAAACAACGGCCCCCGGTGCGGATCATATCGCCGGGAAAGGTATACCGGCCTGATTCGGATGTTTCCCACACCCCCATGTTTCACCAGGTCGAGGGACTGCTCGTCGACAGGGGAATTACCTTCGGCGACCTGAAGGGAGTTCTCACGTACTTTCTCCGCCGCATGTTCGGCGAGGAAACGGTCCTCAGGTTCCGTCCCAGCTTTTTCCCCTTTACGGAACCGAGCGCCGAGGTGGATATCCGGTGCGTCATGTGCGGCGGGTCGGGGTGCCGTGTGTGCAAGCAGAGCGGTTGGCTCGAAGTTCTGGGCTCCGGTATGGTCGATCCCGAGGTGTTCAAGGTGGTGGGATATGACCCGGAAGAATATACCGGGTTCGCCTTCGGTCTCGGCGTCGAGCGCATCACCATGCTGAAGTATGGCATATCCGACATACGCCTGTTCTTCGAGAACGATTTAAGATTCCTTACTCAGTTTTAACACGGGTGCAGCATGCTTATCAGCCTTCGATGGTTGCGGGATTACGTCGATATTGACATGAGCCCTCACGAGCTTGCCGTGCGTCTGACCATGGCGGGGCTCGAAGTTGAATCGGTACAGGAGAGAGCCCCCGGTTTTTCAGGGGTGGTGGTGGCGAAAATTCTTTCCGTCGCACCCCATCCCGGTGCGGACAAGTTAAAGCTCTGCCTGGTGTTGGCGGGCGGGGAGGCGCTGCGCGTAGTATGCGGCGCGCCGAACGTGAAGGAAGGAACGCTGGTGCCGCTCGCCACGGTGGGCGCGACAATCCCGGGGGGATTCACGGTGAAGCGCTCAAAAATACGGGGCGAAGTGTCCGAGGGGATGCTCTGTTCTGAGGATGAACTGGGCATCGGCGATGATGCCTCGGGTCTCATGATACTTCCCGCGGCCATGAAGCCGGGAGAGGACCTGGCCGCGGCGCTTGATCTCAACGATGTCGTGTTTGACATATCGGTCACCCCCAATCGTTCCGATTGTCTCAGTGTCATCGGCATCGCGCGGGAGGTGGCCGCGCTCACCGGCAGGACCTTGAAATATCCGGCTGCCGAATGCAGTGAGACATCGGAAGATATCACCACGGTCACCTCGATTGATATCCTTGCCCCCGAGCTGTGCCCCCGCTATACGGCGCGCATCATCAGGAACGTCACCATGAAGCCGTCTCCCGCCTGGATGCGCATGCGGCTTGAATCGGTGGGGCTGCGTGCCATTAATAACGTGGTGGATGTGACGAACTTCGTCATGATGGAGTTCGGTCAGCCACTTCATGCCTTTGATTTTCGCTATCTCGAAGAAGGAAGGATTGTCGTCCGTGGAGCGAAGGAAGGGGAAGCTTTCGTGTCGCTCGACGAAAAGACAAGAATCCTCGGTGCCGACACCCTGATGATATGCGACGGCGTGAAGCCCGTTGCCGTTGCCGGGATCATGGGCGGTCTCAATTCCGAAGTCGTCGATGATACTGAAACGGTACTGCTCGAAAGCGCTTTCTTCAATCCTTCCTCCATCCGTAAATCCGCCCGTCTCCTCGGTATGGGAACCGAGGCATCCTTCCGCTTTGAGCGGAAAGTCGATCCGGAAGGCGTGATACGGGCACTGAACCGGGCCGCCCGTCTGATTGCCGAAACTGCCGGGGGTTCAATCTGCATGAATTACATCGATCAGTATCCCCGGAAGATTGAAACGGCCCGGGATATCATGCTGCGCATGAGCCGCGTCAACGATATCACGGGCATGAATATCGATGCCCCCACGGTCCTTGGCATTCTGAAACGACTTGAGATGGATGTGAAAGAGCTCGAGCGGGGGGTATATTCGGTCACGCCGCCCACGTTCAGGGTCGATATCGAGCGCGAGATTGATCTCATCGAGGAGATCGCGAGACTGCACGGATTTGATCACATTCCCGTGACGATTCCCGCGATATCCTCCGTCTCCGGTGCGGTGCCGAAAAAGCAGATGGTGGAGACGGAACTCCGGAATGTGCTCATTGGTTCCGGATACACCGAGGTGATTAATTACAGTTTCACCACCCCGCAGTCGGTTGAAATAACAGGGCTCAACGTCAATGACGAACGGCGTAAGTTCGTGGTGCTTAAAAATCCTCTCTCCGAGGATATGTCCGTGATGAGAACGACCCTGGTCCATGGTCTTCTCGAAACCATGAGAAAGAACGTCAATCTCGGAAATACGGACCTCAGGTTATTCGAAATCGGAAAAGTATATATAGCCGGTGCCGGAGAGGCGCTTCCCGCCGAGCGCGAGCGGCTGGGGGCGCTCATACAGGGCAATCGCCACGAGAATGGATGGCATTTCAAGGACGCCGGCTCCGATTTTTATGATTTGAAGGGATGCCTGGAAAATTGTTTTACCGGCCTGAGGATCATGGGAATCAGCTACGATTCACGATGCAGGGAACCCTTTCTTCATCCGGGACGCGCCTGCTACGTGAAAAAAGATGATCGCGTGCTCGGCTTTCTTGGAGAAATCCATCCCGATCTCCGGCGGAAGCTGGATGTGAAGGAAAGCGCCGTGGTATGTGAACTCGATTGCAATGCGCTTGTCGAGCTTGCCGCCGGGGCGGTAACGTACAGGGATATTCCGCGGTATCCTTCCGTATCCCGCGATGTGGCGTTCCTCGTCGACGAGACGATCGAGAGCGCGACCGTCATCGGCATTATCAGGGCACACGAGGAAGTACTCCTTGAAGATGTGTATGTATTTGATGTATATTCGGGTAAAGGAATCCCCGGGGGGATGAAGAGTTTCGCCTTCAGATTTACCTACCGGGCGCCCGATAGAACACTCACGGACGCCGATGTTGACAGGGTGCATTCAGGAATAATTGAGCGTGTGACGGCGCAGACAGGCGCAAAAATAAGGGGGAGCGGGGAATAGGCATTTCACGGGCTCCCTGTCTTCCGCGGGAAGAGGCTTCTGTATGGACGGAACGATTCCCGATAAAAGATATTTTCGTATCGGTGAGGTCAGCAGGATACTCGGCGTCGAGACGTATGTGATACGATACTGGGAATCGGAATTCAAATCACTGGTCAGGCCGGACCGCAGCGACTCGGATCAGCGTCTTTACAGAAAAAAAGATGTGGAACAGCTCCAGGTGATAAAGCACCTTCTCTATGACGAGAAGTTGACCATTGCCGGTGCGAAGAAGAGACTCTCCGGCGGCGCGGGAAGTGAAGGAACTGCCGCTGCAGGGGACGGCCACACACGGATGCTCGTTGAAATTAAAAAGCGATTGCAGGAAGTGAAGAAGATTCTCCGATAATTGATGGCTTCGTTTCGCGGAAGCGTCCTCGCTGATGGATAGTAAAAGACCGATTAAAAGCACACAGAGAGTGCTTCTAATCGGTCTTTTTATAAACCGGGAACATAGAGACCGGGAACTGCTGTTCCTATTTGCCTACTTTTCGTTTGGATGCTTTTATAGGATTGACTTTCTGGATTTTCTCTTCTGCTGCTTTTTTGATATGGGACGCAGTGGGACAGTTGCCGGCGGCCCACTTGATGGATGGGTCGGGATAAATCATGCAGTACTTTCCTGTGCCTGCCTCAATGATTCTGTTGCAGCCTTCACACTTATCAATCGCGCTGTTGCAGCTTCCACCATTGAAGCCGCACCCCTGTTTAGACATGAATACGCATTCAACACCAGTCTTTACCGTTTGACAAACCATGGTTGTCACACCTCCTTTCCATTGAATTGGGTCTTATGGTATGTGCCGGTTTTTTGATTGTTTTCCGGGGGAAGGTATGCCGCCCGCCGGGTAAAACTGGCGGGTACTAACAGAAAAAAATCTGCCTGTCAATAAAAAAGTGAGACTGCCGGCTGCCCCGGCACATGAACATCCGCGAGGAACATCCGCGAGGATTGACTTGAAAAGATAATAATGGTAGCTTTACGCGCTTTTTCAGTACCTTTGATTTGATGCACATCATGCCGCTTAAAAGTCCGGAGTGCAGGAACGAGTAATGGACGCACCATCAGACTCACATCAGAGTTCCCCCCGGGAGATGCCCGCCATCCCGGGTACCCTCACCCTCGTTCGAATATTCATAAGGTCTCTCTCGATTCAGTCCTCGTGGAATTTTTCAAAAATGCAGAATACCGGGTTTGTCTATTCAATCATCCCCCTGGTGAAGAAGCTCGCCGGTGACAGGGATAGAACAATACAGATACTCACGAGACATTCCGGTTTTTTCAATACCCATCCTTATTTTGCAAGTCCCATTATCGCGTCCACGGTCCGCCTCGAGGCGGAGGCGACGGATAAAGACGGCTGTGCCGAAGCAGTGGAACTGAAAAAGGTTCTCATGTCTCCCTATGCCGCCGCGGGCGATCCTTTTTTCTGGGGTGCGATGAAACCCTTTGCCGCAGTAGCAGGTGTCATACTGGCGCTGAGAGGTATCATATGGGCTCCCCTGGTATTTCTTCTGCTCTTTAATTCCGTGCACCTCTGGTTCAGGGCCGCCGGTTTTATCAAGGGATACCGTGACGGGAAAGGGGCATTTACCTTTGTGAACGGCATCAATTTTCCCGCATGGACGAGAAGGATAAAGTGGGCACTGACACCCCTGTGTGCGCTTCTTGCGTTCCATCTGTACGTGATGACAGGTGCGGAGACGGGCACTGCATCGGCGCTGGTGACGGGAGCGGCGATGCTGGGCGCCATACTGGCATGCTGCTGGCTGATCGCACGGGGCGTGGCCAGCCATGTGATTCTCTACGGCACGGCGCTGTTTTTTCTCGTCATAACCGCACTGGGAGCAGTATAATTGCGGTGTGCGTAATGCCGGTTCCGGAATTGAACTGCTCCCGTGAGACAACTGCATGTGTGTAAGGCTGATGAAACTCGAAAAGGTATTTACGCTGAAGAATGAGCTCGGCCTCCACGCACGCGTGGCCGCCATGCTGGTCAATGTGGGAAGCAGGTATAGTTCGGCCATCTCATTCGAGAAAGACGGAATGGTGGCTGACGGGAGCAGCATTCTTGATATCCTTACGCTTGCCTGTCCCAAGGGGAGCAGTTTTATCATCAAAGCCGAAGGCGACGATGCCGGTGCCGTCATGGAAGAGTTCGACCGGTTGATTGAGAGCAAATTTGGAGAAGATTAATCGATGGCTTCGTAAAAAGTCGATTATGCCCTGTTTTGTCATTCCGTGCTTGACACGGAATCCAGTATTTCACTGGTTCCCGGTTTTCACCGGGACGACGTCTGGACTCCTGCTTTCGCAGGAGTGACGTTCTGGATTGATTTGTTTGAAAGAATCTTTTGGAGATGTGGTGAGTGGATAAGGAAAAAATAAAAACCACCGTCATTCTGAGAGGAATCGGAGTATCACCAGGGATCGTGAGCGGGCGCGCTTACGTGCTCGACCGCTGTGATGTTCAGGCACTGCACATCAAGATGGAAAGTGATGAGGCCCTGTCGAAGGAAACAGAACGATTTCAGCAGGCCCTCGCCGACTCCGAGATGCAGCTGCGCGGAATAAAAGACAGGCTTGAAGACGGGGAGGGTATCGGGCCTCTTTTTATCAATGTGCAGATAATGATTCTGAGGGACAGAAAATTCGTTGAGAGCACGGTGAACTATATACGGGAAAACCGGATAAACGCCGAATGGGCGCTGAATCTCACCATCTCGAAATACCGCGACATATTCAGCAGGATTGACGACAGTTACATCAAGGGCCGCATCAAGGATATCGAAGACGTGGCCCAGCTCGTATTCAGGTATCTTTCAGACGAGCGCTGCGAACGCGTCGCCGATATTCCCGAGAAGGTGATTCTCGTGGCGCGTGATCTTTCACCCGCCGATACCGTGCAGATTAAGTCCGACAAGATTCTCGGGTTCGCCACCGACGTCGGGAGCAAGACCTCGCACACCGCGATTGTCGCCAGGGCAATTGAGATTCCCGCCACGGTAGGGCTTGAAACTATCACCCGCGAGGTCATGACCGACGACATCGTGATTGTCGACGGAACCTCGGGCGTGGTGATTGTGAATCCCGATCCCGAGATACTGAAACGGTATGAAGAAAAGAAACGCCACTACCTCGTTCTCGAGGAAAACCTGCTCAGGGAAGCGCACCTCCCCGCGGTCACGAAGGATAACCACCGTATCGGCATCGGCGCCAATATCGAATTCAGTGATGAAATCGCGTCGGCAGTGCTGCACGGCGCGAACGGCATCGGCCTCTTCAGAACAGAGTTCATCTATATCAATAAGGAACGGCTGCCCACCGAGGAAGAGCACTTCATGCACTATACACAGGTGGTGAGGGGTGACGGCATCAAGTGGGCGACGATCCGAACCTTCGACCTCGGCGGAGATAAATTCATTTCCGATCCCCGGCTTTCCGATGAGATGAACCCCGCGATGGGGCTGCGGGCGGTGCGATACTGCCTTCGCGAAGTGGAATTATTCAAGGTTCAGATCCGGGCGATCCTTCGCGCAAGCGTCTATGGAAATACGGGCATTCTGATACCCATGATTTCAGGGGTGCAGGAGATAAAGACCGTCAAAAAGATTATCAGCGAAGTGCAGGATAATCTGCGGGCCGAGGGAATTCCCTTCAATGAAAAAACAAAACTGGGCATTATGATCGAGGTTCCCTCCGCGGTGGTGATTGCCGAATATCTTGCGCGGGAGGTCGATTTTTTCAGTATTGGAACGAACGATCTCATTCAATACACGCTTGCCATCGACAGAGTCAACGAGCGGGTGGATTATCTCTATCAGCCCTGTCATCCCGCCGTATTGCGGTTGATTCAGCATGTCGTCAACGCGGGTCATCAAGCAGGCATCAAGGTGGCGATATGCGGTGAAATGGCGGGCGACCCGCTCTATACGCTGGTGCTCGAGGGCCTCGGCCTGGACAGCCTGAGCATGACGCCGCTCGCAATCCCGCGGGTGAAAAAAATAATGAGGGAATCAACACTGAAGGAATCAAAGGAATTGGTCGCCAAGGTGATGACGTTCACGGAACCTCAGGAAATCGAGCAGCACTTGAGAACCTACATGGTTCAGAGGTTCCCTGAACTGTGCCCCCTCACAAACGAATAATATAAGCAGCATTCCACGGCAGGCGTGAGTTCATGGGAGAGCTATCAAGATCCATAGGCAGAAAAATCGGGGTGTATTATAACTTCACGCTGCACCCGCCCAGCGGCTTTCCCTTCATGTGGGTATTCAATCAGCTGCTGTCCCGGGCGTCCATTGATGAGGCTTCCCTCGCGAAGCTGCAGGAACTCTCTCAGAAGGGTGTCGTGATCTATGCCCTGAAGAACAAGAGCCAGTTGAACTGCCTGATTCTCAGGAGCATGCTGCACCGCGCCGGCGTCAGCCTCCCGGTGTACTGTCATGGCATCAATATGGTGCTCTGGCAGCCGGCGTTCAAGGCGCTCCGAGCGCTCTTTTCAACCTTTTTCCATAATCCTTTCAAGAGAAGATATCTATCGATACTTACGGAAGAGAAACAGAGCTCGGTCCTGTACCTGCGCGGCTCGGAATTTTTCGGAAGCAAATACCCGAAGGACCCGCTTACATTTCTCATCGATGTCCATGACAAGGTCGACGTCCCCGTCTTTATCATCCCCACGCTCCTGGTGTACGGAAGGCAGCGGGAGAAGAAGGAAAGAACTATCACCGATCTTCTCTTCGGCGAGGCGGAAAATCCCAGTACGCTGCGCAGACTCATCACCTTCTTCAGGTTCTCGAAGACGGCCCTGGTCATCCTCTCGGATCCGATTAATCTTTCTGAATTCATGGCGTCTCACCATGTCAGCACCCCCGCGACGGTCAACTATCTGCTGCGGCGTGAACTCATCGAACGGATTGACACAGAGAAGCGGTCCATTGTCGGTCCCGTCATGAAATCACGTGAAGAAATTATCAGCATGGTCCTGAGGGATCCCGAATTTGAGCAATTCGCAGGAGAGATGACCGCCACGGGAAAAAAGAAGTATCAGGATATCGTGAAAGACGCGAAGAAATCACTTTATGAGATTGCCGCCGATTACAGTGAAACGTCCATCGGTCTTTTTAATATCCTTCTTACGTGGCTCTGGAACAACATTTTCGACGGCGTCGTAATCGACAAGGAAGGAATCGCGAAGCTCAGAAACATCTCAAAGCGCATGCCCTTCGTGGTGATTCCCTGTCACCGGAGTCATATAGACTACCTTCTTCTTTCCTATGTCCTGTACCATAACAACATTCAGCTTCCTTTCATTGCGGCGGGCAACAACCTCCTTTTCTGGCCCATGGGACAGATTTTCAGGAAATCGGGCGCCTTTTTCATGCGGCGGAGTTTCAGGGGCGACCCCGTGTATGCCAAGGTCTTCGCCCTCTATATCAAGATTCTCATCAAGGAAGGCTTCCCCATTGAGTTCTTCATCGAGGGCGGACGGAGCCGGACCGGCAAGATGGTAATGCCGAAGTATGGGCTTCTCTCCATGATCATCCAGGCCTACCGGAGCGGAATCTGCGATGACCTCGCCATCGTTCCGGTATTCATCGGCTACGACAGGGTCGTTGAAGAAAAGTCATACGCACGGGAGCTTGAAGGCGCGGAGAAACAGAAGGAAAATACCACCGACCTCATCAGGAGCAGCAAGGTGCTGCGCAAGCGCTACGGGAGTGTGTACCTCAATATCGGGGAGCCCATCACGCTCAAGGCCTACATGGAGGCGCAGACCGTTGCCATGGAACAGATGGGTGTCGCCGACCGGCAGCGTTTCTACAGGAAAATGAGCTACGAGATCGCCCGCGAGATCAACGAAATATCCGTGGTTACCCCCTATTCACTGGTGGCGACGGGACTCCTGTGTCATTACCGCCGCGGCATATCCTACGATGAACTGATCAGCTACATAAGCGAGCTCATCGAGTATCTCAAATGGAGAAACGTCCAGACTGCCGCGACGCTTTCCAACAGGTACAAGGCATTGAATGACGCGCTGACGCAGTTTGAAACCTCGCATCTCATCAGCAAGATGGGTCCGGAAGAAGATGAGGAGGATGAATTCGCGGAAACCATCTACTCGGTGCCGGAGGAAAGGAGGCTCGGCCTCGAGTACTACAAGAACAATATCCTTCATTTCTTTCTGCCCGTCTCCTTTGTGGCAACCTCGATACTTTCAAGTGACACTGATGAAATCTCGCTCTATAAAATTTACGAGGATTTTGTCTTCTTCAAGAAACTCTTCAGGCATGAATTCATATTTGACGACTCGATTGATAATGCCGCGGAGATGAACCTGGTGCTTTCCTATCTCCGTGATCAGGGCATGATTGCCGGTTACGAAACCGGCGACAGGGGCTGGATCGAATTGAAGGGCAAGGGCCGCCGCACCCTTATTCCCTTTGCCGGCCTTATTCACAATTACATTGAATCCTACTGGATCACCGTGAGGGGATGTTCCTACCTCAGGACGAAAGTGCGTCCCGAAAAAGACATGGTAAAGAGAATTCAAAAGCTGGGTCTCAAAATGTTCAAAAAGGGCGAGGTTTCAAAGGCCGAAGCCCTCTCGCAGTCCAATTACCAGAGCGCCCTTCGCTACCTGATTGACAATGAGATAGTCTATGTATCCTACGGCAAGGACGCGAAGGAAGGGAAGCTGCTTTCCCTTACCGAAGACAGGATCCTCTTTGAATCCCTGAGACGAAGACTCTTCAACTTCATGACCTGATGATGTCCGTGTATCGCCCTCTCCGGGTACAGTTTTCCCTGCAATCCATTTATGAATCCGCTTTTAAATAAGACTTATCATATCGAATTTGTTGTAGAATTTATTTTATCCAGGTGTCGGTAAAAATAATTTGACTATGTTGATGAATATTGTTATCAAATTGAATCAGATTCAATATGCGAATTAAATTCCATAACCCTGAAAGGGTAAGGGATGAAAAGCCATGGACGTCATAGAAACAAAGATTGATACAAAGTCGGATGAATACAGGAAAAATTTCGAGGCGATGGAGGCTCTTGTCGCCGATCTGAAAGAGGAACTCCGCAAGGTCCGGGAAGACCGCCCCCAGAAGGCAAAAGACCGTCTCGCCGCCCAGGGGAAAATGCCGATCCGTGAGAAGCTTGCCCTCCTCCTGGACAGGAATACGCCCTATCTGGAAATCTCACCGCTCACCGCCCGGGGAATGTATGACGGCACGATTCACGGCGCCGGCTTGGTGTGCGGCATCGGGATCGTCTGCGGCAAGGAGGTGCTTGTCAGCGGTAATGACGCGACCATCAAGGGCGGCTCAACCTACCCCATGACGGTGAAAAAGACGCTGCGGGTGCAAGCCATCGTGATGGAGAACCGGCTGCCCTCAATAACGCTCGTAGATTCGGCGGGGGGATACCTGCCCCTCCAGTCGGAGGTGTTCCCCGACATTGATGACGGGGGCAGGATATTTTACAATCAGGCGATCACCTCGAAGATGGGGATACCCCAGATCACGGCGGTCATGGGCCTGTGCACGGCGGGCGGCGCCTATGTGCCCGCCATGTCCGACGAGACCATTCATGTGAAGGGTACGGGAGCCATTTTCCTGGGCGGTCCGCCGCTCGTGAAGGCGGCAACGGGGGAAGTTGTCACGGCTGATCAGCTCGGCGGCGCGGATCTCCACTGCCGGGAGTCGGGCGTCTCCGATTATTATGCCGAGGATGACAGGCATGCCATTGCCATCATTCGAAACATCATGGAATGCCTCCCTCCCACGGAGAAATCGCGCCTTGCCATGCACGAACCGGCGCCGCCCCTGTACGATCCCAGGGAAATTTACGGGATCGTGAGCAGGGAACTCAAGGTGCCCTACGATGTGAGGGAGCTTATCGCCCGGGTCGTGGACAGGAGCGAATTTCTGGAGTTCAAGGAACTCTTCGCCCCGACCCTGGTCTGTGGATGGGCGTACATTCACGGGTATCCCGTGGGTATTCTCGGCAATAACGGCGTCCTGTTTCCCGACAGCGCACTGAAGGGAACGCAGTTTATTCAAATCTGTGACCGGCGTAAAATCCCCCTCCTCTTTCTCCAGAACATCAATGGTTTCATCGTGGGCAGCGAATACGAGCGCCTGGGAATCACCAAGCACGGACACAAGATGGTGAACGCCGTCGCCACGGCGACGGTGCCCAAGTTTACGGTCATCGTGGGCGCCTCGTACGGTGCGGGGAACTACGCCATGTGCGGGCGGGCGTACTCGCCGAGGTTTCTCTGGATGTATCCGGGCGCGGAAATCGCCGTGATGGGAGGCGAGCAGGCGTCCGGGGTTCTGGTCACACTGCGCAACGACCAGCTCGTCAAGGAAGGGAAACCGCCGCTCTCAAAGGATGAGGAGGACGCAATCAGGAAGCCCCTCATCGATGCGGCACGAAAAGAAAGCAACGCCTACTACAGCACCGCCAACCTCTGGGATGACGGTATTCTTGACCCTGTCGATACCAGAGACGTACTCGGTCTTGCGATCTCGGCGGCGCTCAACGCGCCCATTCGTGATGATGTATTCGGGTACGGTATATTCAGAATGTGACGCGACGAAAGGTTGCGCACGCACGAGGGAGTACTGCCGCCATGTTCAGGAAGATACTTGTGGCAAACCGGGGAGAAATTGCACGGCGCGTGATCAATACCTGCCGGGAGATGGGAATCGCGACGGTGGTCGTGTATTCCGTGGCGGACCGTGAAGCCGTGCATGTATTGAAAGCGGACCAGGCGATCTTCCTGGGAAATTCGGAACCATCCGAAAGTTATCTCAATATCGAAAAAATAATCGCTGCGGCGAAGGAGACCGGCGCGGAGGCGATTCACCCCGGGTACGGTTTTCTGGCAGAGAGCCCCGAATTCGCGGAGCGCTGTGAGGATGAGGGGATTACCTTCATAGGTCCGCCGTCGCGCGTGATACGCGAGCTGGGCGATAAGACGGTCGCGCGGCGGACGGTGAGTCAAGGCGGCGTGCCGGTCATACCCGGCATGGACCGGGCCGAATCGGATCCCGTGCTCCTGGAGCGCGAATCGGCGCGAATCGGCTATCCCGTGCTCATCAAGGCCGCTGCGGGTGGCGGCGGCAAGGGGATGCGTGTCGTCACCCGGCCGGAGGATTTTCACGAGGCGGCGCTTTCAGCGTCGAGCGAAGCGAAGAGTGCCTTCGGAAACGGCGCAATTTACCTGGAAAGGTATCTCGCCCGACCGCGGCACGTGGAGTTTCAGATTGTCGCCGACCGGTTCGGCAACGCGGTCCACCTCTTTGAGCGGGAATGCTCCATTCAGAGGCGCCATCAGAAGATTATCGAGGAGACACCCTCTCCCGCAATGACCCCCAAGTTGCGTGAACGCATGGGAGAGGCTGCCATCGCGGTGGCGGCTGCCTCGGGATATGTGAACGCCGGCACGGTTGAGTTCCTTCTCGACGCGGAAGGGAACTTCTATTTTCTCGAGGTGAACACCCGCCTGCAGGTTGAACATCCGGTCACGGAAATGACGACCGGCGTGGATATAGTGAGGCTCCAGCTGGAAATCGCCGCCGGGGAGCGGCTCCGGCTCCGCCAGAAGCACCTGCGGCAGCGGGGACACGCCATCGAATGCCGGATCTACGCGGAAGACCCCGAGAAGGGATTTTATCCTTCACCCGGGAAGATTGTGTACCTGGAGGAACCTTCAGGCGCGGGAATCAGAAATGACAGCGGCATCTATGCGGGATACACGGTGCCCGTGGAATACGATCCCATATTGTCGAAACTGATCGTGCACGCGGAAGACAGGGACGCGGCGATCACGAGGATGATCCGGGCGCTCAGGGAGTACGTAATTCTGGGTGTCAGGACGCCCATACCGTTTCTCATCGAGGTACTGCAGTCCGCCCCCTTCAGGGCGGGGGAGACCTTTACCGATTTCATCGATGCGCATTTTTCGAACTGGCAGCCCGACAGAAAAGACAGCGACCTCGCGCGCATCGCCTTCATCATCGATGAAATCGCCAGGCAAAAAAGGCCCCTCGCCGTCGCCGCACGGGAAGAAGGCTATCCCACGCCGTGGCAGACTCTCGGGAACCGGTGGCGCTGACGGGGAACATCGGAAATTCACAACGACATCAGAAGCAGGGGTATCGAAACCATGGATTACCGGCTCAGGATAGGTGACGAAGTCTGGTACTGCAGGGCGGACAGCGGGGAAGAAAACGCCGTGCGGATAACTATGAAAGATCACGTGGTCAACGTCCGCTACTCCATGGTGTCGGAACATCAGATTCATCTCATGGTGGACGGCACCGCCACCAGCGCCTTTATCACGGGCGGGGAAGATGAAAAAATGGTGGTGATCGAAGGGGTCCCCTATCCGGTTCAGAACGAAGACATTCTCACCCAGGCCGCCTCGAAAAGGAAAGGGCCGCGCGCGGTACCCCAGCAGGTAACGCCGCCCATGCCGTCGGTAGTGGTGAGAATCATGGTGTCGCCTGGCGATCTCGTACGCAAGGGGGACGGTGTGGTCGTGGTAATGGCGATGAAAATGGAATCGACGCTGACGGCTCCCCACGATGGAAGGGTACGGAATATCAACGCCGCCGTCGGGGATAAGGTGATGCCCGGCCAGATTCTGGTTGATATTGAAAAGGAAGAGGGTGCGGCGACAGGGGACTCCGGCGAGAAGGCGGTTCCCTGATGGACGGCACCCCGGAAGGAGGAAGCGGTATGGATGCACCACACCTGCTCTATCGAGTGGAGGACGGCACGGGATACATCACCATCAACCGGGAAGCGCAGAGAAACGCCATCACGCCTGAAGCGGTCGCGCTGTTCCATGAGCACCTCGATGCCGCGGAAAAGGACGCACAGGTCAGGGCGTTGCTGATCACCGGTGCCGGTGACAAGGCATTCTGTACGGGGGCGCAGCTCAGCGGCGGTGTCGCGACGGAAGGAAAGGACATATTCGGGAGCTACGCGGTGCTGCTTGATAAAATCGTGCGATTTCCGAAACCGACGGTGGCGAAGGTCAAGGGATTCTGCCTCGCGGGGGGCATGGGATTCATGCTCGCCTGCGATATCGTCATCGCCGGCGACGACTCCCGTTTCGGGACGCCCGAGGTGAACGTCGGTCTCTGGCCCATGATGATAGGCGCTCTCATATTCCGCAATGTGCTTCAGAAGAAGGCCATGGAAATGATTCTCCTGGGTGAGCGCATGACGGCGCAGGAAGCGCTTTCCATGGGCCTCATTACCCGTGTGGTACCCGCGGCCGAACTCGATGGAGAAGTGAAAAAGGTGCTGGCGTCCCTCGTCTCGAAAAGTCCCATCGGAATGCGGATCGGCAAGCAGGCGTTCTATGAGATGGCGGGCATGCCGCTTGCGGAGGCGCTGCAGTTTCTCTCGGGGAAGATAAAGGAAGTTGTGGGCACGGAGGATGCGATAGAGGGAATCTCGGCCTTCATGGAAAAGAGGCAGCCGAACTTCAAGGGGAAGTGATGACCGTGACTATGAAATTT